>JAFUDW010000093.1 GCA_017464225.1 Clostridia bacterium
AAGCAAGCTTATTTTTCGGCCGGCCTTCGGCTTTTCTACTGCCTGGAAGCTCTCTTTGCCACATTCAAGTTACAGGCGCACATTGTTTGTTTTTTATTTCAAGCTAGTTCGCCCGGTGCTTCTTTGCAGCTTTCTTCTTTAGCGTCTGCCGAAGGCAGACCAAGGATGTGCGATTCTGTGAATTGCCATCCGATGCCCGCGCTTGCCGTAGGCAGTAGCGCGGGGCGTGTGAAAGCGCGGATTCCTCTCCGTCAAATTTCTGTTTGCAGTATCTTAACCAGGGACTGGCATCAATAAATAAACCTCAACAATTGATCCCCGAAATCCAAATTGATTCGGGGATCTTTCTGTGCGTATAAATGCGTGTGTAAACTATCCCCCAAGGATTTCTCAATATAAATATGTATTTGCGCTATGAAGCTGTTTTATTCGCATTCGGCAAAATTTTAGCACGTGCGAAAAGTATTGTTAACAAGCTCATTGCACGGAGATATAATATAACCGCAAAACATGCGCACGTGCTAAAATATACAAAGGAGGATAAAGGCATGGAAATCATCAATGAACTGACCCTGATCCGGGCAAAGCTGAAGGAACTGGACGCGCATTGCGAACGCCTGATTCAGGAAATCATGGAAAACAACACTTCCCAGCCGGAAGCCAATCAAGCGGGCTTCGAGGCGCTCATTCCACTGACCACGGGCACGGCTTTCTTTAAAGGAAAGCATCCCACGGCGGTGATCATCGATGGAAGACGCGTGGATACAGCCACCTGGAAAAAGGTGTTTGAAGCCATTATGCAGGACTGCGCCAGAGATCCGCAAAGGCGCCAGGCGCTGATGGATCTGCGCGGAAGGGTACAGGGACGGAACCGCGTACTGCTTGGCAGCGAAAAGGGATCCATGCGCAGCCCGGTTCAGATCGCCGAGGCGCTGTACGCCGAAACCCATTACGACACCGAAACGCTGCTTAAAACCATGATCACCCGCATCCTGGAGCCGGTGCATTATCCCTATGGCGGTATCCTCATTGCCGTCCGCAATGATTTTTAACGCTGATGCACATTGAATAAGCACGCAGGATGATGGGGTTGCGTTAAAGGAGCCAGCGTTCAATCAATTTTTTTCTTATTGCTTCCAGCATTGGAGCAAGATAGGTTTTATCTGTTCCATCAAGCTTTTGGGTCCCTTCTTCCGTCCATCCCAATGATCCGCTTTGATCATCAGACAGTGGAACAAAGAACACAAGGACGCAAGTATGCACCGTGACAGTGATATTGCGTCCTTGCGTTTCTTATTGAAAACTGAATACAGCCGGCTTCCGCTGCCCCTATCCCCCGCCAAAGAATTTCATTTTTTTGAAAGCCAGGCAGGCGATTCCGCCTGACCGCGTTTTTTAATCAACCGCGGAAAGGCGTTTGGCATTGAAATGATGCGGCGGCCGCCGTTACGCGCTGACCGCTTTGCGCTTGCGGATATCGATGCCCATTTCATCGGCGGTCTCGATGAGGATGTCCAGCGCCTGGATGATCTGCTCGGGCTTGTGCTCGCTGATAACGCAGAAGCGCAGGCGAGCGCTGTTGCGAGGAACGGCGGGATAGACGGCCGGGGGCACGAACACGCCCTTGCGTCCCAGGGCCACCGAGAGCTCAAAAGCGTCGTTATCGTTGCCGATCAGCACGGGGATGATGGCGGTATGCCCGGCCAGACAGGTATCCAGCTGGCGCTTGTGCGCCTCTTCAACAAACACCTTGATATTGCGCTGCATGCGCTCCATGATGGTGGGATCGGTCTGCAGTAATTCCACCGCTTTCAGCGTAGCGCCGGCCAGAGCGGGGCTCAGGCCCACCGAGAACACAAAGCCCGGCAGGTTATAGCGCAGATGCTCGCACAGGGCGCGGCTCCCGGCCAGATATCCGCCGCAGGTGCCCAGGCCCTTGCTCAGCGTGCCCATCTTGATATCGATATCGGTGGGCGCCAGGCCGTAATACTCGTCCACGCCCGCGCCGGTTTTGCCCAGCACGCCCGCCGAGTGCGCCTCATCCACATACAGGAAACAGCCGTATTCCTTCTTGAGCCGTACAAATTCGGGCACGGGCGCGATATCGCCATCCATGCTGTAGGCGCCCTCGCATACGATGAGCACCTTGGCAAACTTGCTGCGCTGGGTGCGCAGGATGCTTTCCAGCGCCGCCACGTCGTTATGGGGAAAAGCCTTGCACACGGCGTCGCTCAGCCGGCAGCCCTCATGGATGCTGTTGTGGGCCAGCGCGTCGTATACGATCAGATCGCCCTTGCCGCAGAAATTACCCACAAAGGTCACGTTGGTGGCATGGCCGGATACCAGCACCACGGCGTCCTCGGTATGCTTCCAGTGCGCAATGGCGGCTTCCAATTGGGCGTGCAGCTTCTTTTGTCCGCCCAGCAAACGGCTGCCGCTGGGAGAGGTGCCGTATTTTTTCACGGCGTCGATGGCGGCCTGCACGGTCTCGGGACGTCCGCTCATACCGGCGTAATTATAGGAGCCGAAGTTCAGCACCTCCCGGCCATCCATGACCGATGTATCGCGCACGATGGATTCATGGGCCACAAAATAGGGATTATCACCCCGCAGCCCCTTGAGGCGGGCCTGCAGCGCCTGGTATTCGGGCATATCCTCCACCCGGGTGATGGGCTGAACCTTGCCCGGCGCGTTTTCCGTGTGGCGGGCGGGTAAATCGCCATGGAGCCTGGCGCGCACCACGTTGGCCACGTCCCGGGCGCAGGTGCACTGGGCGGTGTCCTCCTCCTCCAGCAGCACGCCGTAGGTCTCCTCGATCTTGAGCATCACGCTCAGCATCTGCAGGCTGTCGCCGCCCAGATCGTCAATGAAATGCGCGGTGGGCAGGATGGGCGTATCGATGGCCAGCGCTTCGCCGAAGAATTCCAGCACCTTCTTTTCGATATCATCCTGTGTGGGGACGGTATCCTCCTCGGGTACCGATTTGTTGATCACCGGCACCGTGCCGCCGTCCAGCGGCGTGCAGGGGAAGGAGCCGTTTTCAATCTGCTGGCGCAGCTGCACGCGCTTGACCTTCATGGTGCCCGAAAGCGGCAGCTTTTCGGCAGTGGCCAGGATCACCCGGGCCTGTGTGGGCGCGGGCAGCGTGCGGTTGCGCTCCTCCACCTGCTGCTTTACCCTGGCGCGGACGGCGCCGTCGTACAGCTTATCGCCCAGCGAAAGCACCAGCGTTACCTGCTCCCTGCCCTTATCGCCAGTGCCCAGCACGGTCATCATTTCCACGCTGTCCATGCCGGTAAAGGTGTTTTCGATCTCGTCCGGATAGATGTTTTCACCCGAGCTGCCGATGATCACATCCTTCACCCGGCCCTCGATATGCAGCCGGCGCTTGCTGTCAAAGCGCACCAGGTCGCCGGTATGGAACATGCCGTTTTTATCTACGTCCGGGGGCAGCAGCCTGCCGTCCCGGAGCTGGCCGATATGAATGGCGTCGCAGCCGATGAGCAGCTCGCCCTGCTCATTCACCTTGGAGCGGGCGATGGGGAGCAATTGGCCGCTGCAGCCGCTCAGGCGGGCCTTGAGATCCAAATCGCCATCATAGGCCGTTACGGCGGTCTCGGTCATGCCGTAGCCGAAGGAGACGTTATAGCCCAGGGTCGCCATGGTGCGCAGATGCTCATAGGGCGCGTTCGCGCCGCCCAAGGCGATCTGCACCACCGTGGGGCCGAACAGCTGGGCGTTGATGGATTTAAACAGGATGTTGCGGGCCAGCCAAAGGCCGCCCTCGGGCCATACGCGCTGGCTGAGCAGCGATATCCTTTGCAGCGTGCGGAAGGCGGCGCGCTTATGCCTGGGCTGGCCGGCCAGCTTTTTCTGCAGATTGCTGCTGATGCCGTTCACCAGCATGGGCACGGCCAGCACAAACTCCACCTTGCAAAGGCGGCAGGTTTTCAGGATGGTTTCGGGAGCGCGATCGTGCAGGAACACCTGGGGAGTGCCCTCCAGCATGCCGGGAAACAGATTGGTCATCATGCCAAACACGTGGTTCAGCGGCAGGAAGCACAGCATCCGCTGGCGGCCAAGGCTTTCGTTGGTCATACAGCGGCGCTTCTGCTGCTCCACAAAGGCGATGGTCTGCAGGCAGACCGCACGGCCGTCATACACATATACCCGGGAGGTATCGGTGGTGCCCGAGGTGCAAAGCGCCATGCGGTCAGCCCAATTGGGAGTAAAGCCCTCGCTGAATACGCCCTCGGTGAGCTCCTTGGGCGTGCGCTGGGCGTATTCGGCCAGCCCTTCCCGGCGGCGGCCCAGGATCAGCGCCGTTGCGCCCGCCTGGGTCATCAGATGGCGCAGGGCGGGATCCTTCAGCGTGGGATCCAGCAGCAGCGGCTTCCTGCCCGCCGCAAGCAGCGCCCAGAACAGCACGGGCCAATCGATCTGCGTTTCCAGGCACAAGCCCACCCAGCCGTCAGGCCGGCCCAGGGCGGCGTCATGGATGCGAGCGGCAGCCTGCATCACCCGGGTATGGAAGTCTTCATATGTCCAGTGCTGTTCCCTGTCCTTTTCCAGCCAGATTTCGGCGATGGCGCCGCGCTCCTTGCACAGCACGTCGAAAAAGTTTTCAAAACACAGGTTCTTTTTCAGCAGTTCGCATTTTTGATCACGGGAGAAGGACATGATTGCACCTCGATCATCTGTAATACAATTCAATAACGCGGTTAAAAAGCCCGCGAGGCAGCATTTTGTGCAGCCAGGCGCCGCTGCGCTGTTCCAGGCTGGCCACCACCAGCCGGGCAGGCGGGCGTTTTTTGTGGACGGCCCGGGCCACGGCGCGGCCCACGCGCTGAGGCGGCAGGCCATGGCTTTCGTCATGGCGTATTTTTTGCGTGCCCGCGCGGAAGGCTTCGGTATAGGGCGAACCGTCGCCGATATGGGTCAGGCGATACTGCTGGCTGCCGCCGCTGCAATCGCCGGGCTCCACCACGGTGACGCGGATGCCAAACTGCCTGGTCTCCTGGCTCAGCGCCTCGGAATAGGCTTCAATGGCATGCTTGGTGGCGCTGTACGCGCCTTGGAATGGAATGGAAAAGAGCCCGTTCAGCGAGGAAAACAGCACGATATGTCCGCTCCCCTGCTTGCGCATGTGCGGCAGCGCCGCCTGGACGCACCGGGCCGCGCCGATCAGATTCACCTGCATCATATCGGCCAATGTTTCGGGAGGCAGCTCCTCCAGCGGCGCCATGGTAAAGGTGGCGGCGCAGCAGATCAGCGTGTCAACCCGTCCTTGCTGGGCAATAACATCGGATATAGCAGCGCGCACGCTGTCGCCGTCCGTCACGTCCAGCGCCAGCGCCCGGCAGCCTGCGGGCGCTGCCGCGCCCCGGGCAAAGGAGCGCGCGCCGGCGTATACGGTATTTCCATCGGCGGCCAGCGCTTCCGCCACGGCCCTTCCCAGGCCGGAGGACGCCCCGGCGACCAGCGCGATTTTTGCCTTTGCCATACCGTCCCCCTCCTTTTCCATGGCATTTCAGTTTGCATTTTAGCATGCCCCCAAAGCCCCGTCAACGAAGTTGAGCTTCTGCCATTTTTTTGACAATGTTCCTTTCCTTTTCTGCCTGTTTTTAACGGGATTGCCCATCCTTTCGCAGCGCAAACTGGCTGTATGAAGGGGGAGAACAAAAATGAAGGGTTTGGATTTTCGCGTCCGCAGGCTGGCCGCCCTGGCGGTGGTGGCGATAACGGCGGCGCTTAACGCGGCGTCGCCCTTTGCGGCGACCAACGCCTTATCTTCGTCCGATGAAACGCTGGGCGGCGCGGCGCAGCGGCCCGCGCTGTCGCTGGATCTTTCTCGCATATTTGGCGGTTCCGGCGCATCTCAAAGCCATGCCGGGCGCGTCATCATGCCGGGCGGCGCCGCGGTGGGCGTCGCCATGACCACCCGGGGCGTGCTGGTGGTGGGACTGGGCGAGGGGCCGGGCATGCAGGCCGGTATCCGGGCGGGCGATCTGCTGCTTTCTGTGAACGGCGTTCCGCTCACCGGTGCCGATACGCTGACCACAGCCGTCAACGCCGCCCAGGGCCAGCCGCTGACCTTGCTGGTGAATCGTGACGGACGGGAACGCACCGTGCAGGTGAAACCGCGCTATGATGAAAGCGCCAGAAGCTGGCGGCTGGGTCTTTGGGTGCGGGACAGCACGGCGGGAGTAGGCACGCTGACCTATTATGACGCCGCCAACGGCACCTACGGCGCGCTGGGCCATGCCATCACCGATACCGATACGGGAAACGTGCTGCCGGTGAACGAGGGCGAGCTGATGCAGGCCGAAATCGTGGATGTGAAGCGCGGCCAGCGCGGCACGCCCGGAGAACTGCGGGGCAGCTTCCTCCGGGAGCAAAAAACGCTAGGCACGGTGGAAAAGAACACGATCTACGGTATTTTTGGACAAATGGACGGCGCATACGCCAATCCGCTCTATCCATCCGGGCTGCCTGTGGGCGACAGAAGCGCGGTGCATACCGGCGCGGCCAGCATCCTTTCCACGGTCAGCGGCACCCAGGTGCAGGAATACAGCGTGGAAATCACCCAGGTGCAGCGTCAAAGCAGCGCCGCCCCCAAATCCTTGGTGCTGCGCGTCACCGATCCCCGGCTGCTTGAAACAACGGGCGGCATCGTCCAGGGCATGAGCGGCAGCCCCATTTTGCAGGATGGAAAGATCATTGCCGCAGTTACCCACGTCCTGGTTTCCGACCCCTCCCAGGGCTACGGGGTTTTTATCGATTGGATGCTGGAAGAGAGCGACGGGATCATATAAAAAGAGCAGGACGCGAAAATGCGTTCTGCTTTTTATGTGTATTGATAAATCCATTCCAGCCGTGATATAATATCCTTAGGTACAGAAGGAGGATGACTCTTCATGTATTTGATTGAGCAATTCAGGGCTTTGGCTGCTCCATCGTCCATGGTGATCACGCAGCACAGCCGAAAAAGGTTTGCTGAACGCGGCATTAAGATACAGGATGTTTGCCAGGCGATTCAAACGGGCAGGATCATTGAGCAGTATCCCGATGATTATCCTTTTCCAAGCTGCTTGATATTGGGTTATAGTGAAGAAAAAGCCATTCATGTCAGTGCAAGCATCGAGGACAGTGTGATGTATATTATCACCGCCTATATTCCAGATCCCGCAAAATGGGAAGCGGACTTATCCACCCGGAAGGAGGAAACAAAATGAAATGCATGAAGTGCGGAAAAGACGCTTACAAGAGCACCACGACAGAGGCCATTGAATTGGACTTTGGCGTTTTAGTCATTCGCAATATTCCCTGTTATAAATGCGAGGAATGCGACGAGATTTACTATACAGGCGATGTTGCCGAGAAGATCGAAAAGGTCATGGAGATGGTGAAACAGCTGATGCAGGAAATCACCGTGATCGATTATGAAAAGGTAGCATAAATCATTCAGTATCATCGAATGACCGACGTATTCATCAGCGATCCCATCCAGGAATACGGGGTGTTTATCGATTGGATGCTGGAGGAGAGCGACGGGTTAGTTTAAAAAACAGCAGGGCGCAAATTTATGCGTTCTGTTGTTTTTCCTTGTCTAAACAATCAAGCCATGATATAATTGGAGGCAAAGGAGGCGAGGCCGATGTGTTTGATGGATGAAGCAAGGCGTATTGTCAACCAGATGAGCGATAATATTCGGTCTTTGTTCCCCCTTGAAAGACCGGATGTGATCCTGTTTGGTTCCTATGCCCGGGATACGGCAGAGGAAGGATCAGATATTGACGTTCTGTATCTGGTGGATGCGTCAAGGCAGGAAATCTCTGATAAGAATTGGCAGATCGGTGCTGCGGCAGCAAGCCTGCTGCTGGAGCATGGCGTCGTGGTTTCTCCGGTGGTGGAGAATCGTGACTATTTTCAGCGCAATGCTGAGATTTTGCCCTTCTTCCGCAATATAAGCCGGGAAGGGGTGCGCATCGGTGGCTGATCAGGCGTTGATTGATTTACCACATTATCGTCTGGAAAAGGCAAGCGAAATGTACGCTGCCGCGCTGCGTGACCTTCGGGAGCGGGATTATGCTTCCGCCAATAATCGGGCCTATTATTGCATTTTTCACGCCATGCGCGCTGTTCTTGCCCTGGATGGCGAGGATTATAAAAAGCACTCCGCAGTGATCGCACGTTTTACGCTGAATTATTTAAAGACGGATATTTTGCCCAGGGAGTATGGAACGTTGATCTCCAACGCGGCTTTGATCCGCAATCGCAGCGATTATGAGGATTTCTATATCTGTTCTGTGGAAGATACGAAACGATTGATCGATGGCGCACGGGATTTTCTTGACGAAGTAAGAAAATATTTGGATACACATTACAAAAAAGTATAGGCATCATCGAGTGACCCATGTTCTGGTTTCCGCCCCTCCAAGTGCTGAAGGGTTCTTATCGACTGGATGCCGGAGGAGAACGACGGGCTGGTATAAAAAGAAGCGCATCCATTTTTGGACGCGCTTTTCTTGTAAGGAACGCGGGCAGGCTTACTGATGCAGGGCTTCGCCCAAGGCGAGGATCAGGTCGTTGTCCTCCTCGCCGTTTTGGTGCTTATACGCCATGCCCCAATCATACATGGAAGCGATGATGGGCCGGAGCGACGCGCCCAGATCGGTCAGGCTGTATTCCACCCGGGGCGGAACCTCAGGGTATACCGTGCGGGTGATCAGACCCTGATCCTCCATGGCGCGCAGGTTGGCCGTGAGCACCTTCTGCGAAATGCCGTCCAGTGATTTTTTGAGCTCTCCAAAGCGTTTGGTGCCCATAAACAGATCCCGCAGGATCAGCACCACCCACCGGTTGGAGATCAAATACAAGGTGGTTTCAACGGGGCAAGGAAAGATTTTTACCATTGTGCGCGCACTCCTTCCTGAATCCGATGTTCAAAGTAATTTTTTGCGGTTTCAGCATCCCGCCCGATCTGCTCTTTTAACGCGTCAATGCTGTCAAAACGCTGTTCCGGGCGCAGATATTCCAGCAGCTCCACACGCACATCCTGACCGTACAGATCCCGATAGGCGTCCAGCATATGCACCTCGATGGTGATATGGCCCTCCGGCAGCGTGGGATGGCGGCCAATGTTGGCGATGGACGGATAGGCGTCTTCCTTCGTATGCAGGAAGCAGAGATATACGCCGAATTTCGGCAGATGCACCTTGCCCGCTGCGCTGATATTCGCGGTGGGAAAGCCCAGCTTTCTGCCGATCTTTTTTCCCTGGACGACCGTTCCATCGATCACCATGCGGGCGCCGCCTCCTTTTTCCTTTATTCAAAATGATTTTATCACATCACGCTCTTTTATGGAAGTACGCACTTTTGCGTGCCATAGTTACCTCCCGGTAACCAATGAATGAAAAACGAGCGTGAAAAAGAAACACGAAAAAAAAGTTTGCTGAAAAAAGCCTTGCCGCGCCGCAAATGGTACCTCCGGGTAACTATGGCACATGAAAGTGCGTACTTTTCAAAGGGATTCAGCCATGGTAAGGTATCCTTGCCGACGGGGAAAACCGCCGGAACAAGGATCAAAAAACGGAGGAAACCAAAATGAAGAAAGTGATCGAATTCCTGCAAGCTAACCCCGTCCAGTATCTGGCCACCGTCGGCACTGATGGCAAAGCGAAAGCCCGCCCCTTTATGTTTGCCGGAGAGTTGGATGGCAAGCTGTGGTTCTGCACCAACAACCAGAAGGATGTGTACCGGGATATGCAGAAAAATCCCTGGATCGAGCTCACCGTGTCCAGCCCGGAATACGCCTGGATCCGCCTGAACGGCAAGGCTGTGTTTGAGAATAACAAGGCCGCCAAGGAAATGTGCATCGCCAATCCCATCGTGAAGGGCCAGTACCAGACCGCCGACAACCCCATTTTCGAGGTGTTCTATCTGGAAGAACCCCACGGCGTCATCGCCGATTTCTCCGGCAACCCGCCCTATACCTTCTGATTTCAGAAAAGCGTTCGTCTTCAGGACGGGGTGAAAGTCCCCACCGGCAGTAAAGCCTGCGAGCCTTTGGGCTGATGCGGTGCAATTCCGCAGCCGACGGTACAGTCCGGATGAAAGAAGACAGTTCAGCCCCTGTCGGCGTACTGTCGGCAGGGGCTTTGCTGTCTCCGAAAGGAGAAATAAACACCATGTCGAATTCAAAGAAGCGCCATTTTTCCACCCGCGACCTGACCGTAACGGCATTGCTTTCCGCCATCGCTTACCTGCTGGCCTTTGTGGAATTTCAGGTGCTCCTGTCCCCGTTCTTCGCGCGGATGGATTATTCCGATTTTCCAGCCATGATCGCGGCCTTCGCTTTTGGACCAATGTACGGCGTGATGGTGGAGCTGGTCAAAAACATGCTCCAGCTGCTGACCACCTCCACCGGCGGCGTGGGCGAATTCGCCAACTTCATGATGGGCGCGTCCTTTGCCTGGACGGCGGGCGTGATCTATCGCCTGCACAAGAGTAAAAAGCAGGCGTGGATCGCCTGCATCGCCGCCAGTTTCGTCATGGGCGTCATGGCTGCCGTGATGAATTACTTTGTTCTGCTGACCCTATTTGAAGCGTTCATGCCGCTGGAGCAGGTCATCGCCGCCTTTGGCGAGATTCTGCCCTTTATCCGGACCAAGCTGGACGTGGTGCTGTACAACGCCTTCCCTTTCAACCTGATCAAAGGGCTGCTCATCAGCGTGATGACTATGCTGGTATACAAAAAGCTGCGTCCCGTACTGAAAGGACTGAAATGACCATGGATGCCAAGTTTTATCTGAATTATATCGTCCACACCATCCACAGCACCATCGCGGCCACGGTGGACGACGCGGGCGACCCCGTCACCTGCGCCATCGATATGATGGACTGCGACGAAAACAGCCTGTATTTTCTGACGGCCAAGGGCAAGAGCTTTTATGACCGCCTGGTGAAGCGCGGAAAGATCGCCTTTACCGCCATGAAAGGCGAGGACACCATGCACTCCGTGGCGGTTTCCGTAAAAGGCAAGGCGCGAGAAATCGGGCCGGACAAGCTGCCCGATCTGTTTGAAAAGAATCCCTATATGAAAACCATCTATCCAAGCAAAGCTTCACGCAGCGCCCTGACGGTGTTCCAGATTTACGAGGGAAATGGCGAATGGTTCGATCTGTCGAAGCAGCCCATTGAGCGGGCCTCCTTCACCTTCGGCGGTGCGGCGGAGCGAAAGGAAGGCTATTTCGTGCAGCCCGACGCCTGCGTCGGCTGTGAAAGCTGCGTATCCGTATGCCCCCAGCAGTGCATCCACATGGAAAATGGAAAAGCCGTGATCATGCAGGAACACTGCCTGCACTGCGGACGGTGCGCGGAGGTATGCCCGGTTGGAGCCGTTCAGAAAATGGGATGAGCCGTTTCGGGCGTTTACTGCCGCGCCCATTCTAAGCCTTGATTGAAAGAGGGAAACAGAAATCCATCAGCCAATACAGAACGCAAAATTTAAATGCCAAAGTAAAAGAATATGCCAGCCATAAGAAAGCATGCATCACGGCTGGCGGACGTCGTTGACCGATTGTGCGAAACGATCTGTCAACTGACCATTGATATGTAAAAGCGCATTACCGGGTAAGATCGGATAATTAATGTTTTACATACAGAATATTATTGAGTGCAGATATCCAGACCACACTTTTTTCAGCCTCCTTGTTTTATGCAATGATATTTTGCAAAACATCCCGCAAGGCTTCCAAATTTTTGCGGCATTCCGGCAGGATCACCTGGGTTTTTGTACTGTACGATTCAGGCGTCGCGCAGATCGCGCGAGGCGGCAACGGCACGCAGCCTTTCGTCAAAAGCTCGTCCTTCGTTTGCTGCTGCCATGCATGCAGCATCCCCTTCATTTTTTCCATCACACCCACCATAGAGGGATCATCCGCCAAATTGTTCTCTTCCATAGGATCCATCAGCAAGTCGTACAGCTCCCAGCGCGGCAGCTTTTGCTCAAAATAGCCCTGGCTGTTCCATAATTCTTTAAAGCTGCTGTCATCCACGTTGGCCGGCGGAAAACGGTCGTATCCGCTCTCCGCCCGATAGATCAGCTTATAGCGTGCTGTACGCGCGCAACGCTCAGGCTGATAGGCCACATGATAGTTGATTTCAGAAAAAATCGCTTCATGAAGCACTTTTTTCTCCCCGCGCAGCAACGGTAGCAGGGATACGCCCTCCAACCATTGCGGCGCAGGCAGATGAAGCGCCTCGCACAGGGTGGGAAACACATCCAGCTGAGACACCAGCGCATCGTATATGCCTGTGCTTTCCCGCATCGCAGGCAGGCGTAGCATCAGCGCCACACCGATGCCGGCATCATATAAACAGCATTTCATGCGCGGCATGGGCAAGCCATGATCCGTAGTAAACAAAATCAGCGTATCATCATATTGACCGCTCTCGCGCAGCGCATCAAGCACTTGCCCACAGCAATCATCCATCGTTTGCAGGGCGGCATGCATCGCCGCCATATCCTGCATCGTTTCCGGAGTGCTGGGCAGATGGGGCGGCGTTTGCAGTACCGTATGCGCCCGCTCCTGCGTCACACGCGGATACGTGCGATGCGTGCAGCCAAAGCCCACAGATAGGAAAAAAGGCCGGTCGTCCTTTTTTCTGGCATGCAGATAGTCCACCGCATTTTTCGCCGCCATACGATCCTGTACGCTCAGCCGTTCGCACTCTGGCAGTATTTTTTCATAATATGCATCGCCGTTCAGACAGCGCATATAGCCCAGAAGCTCCTCGTGATGCAGCAGCACCTCGTGCTGCACGCCTGACAGCACTGTTTCATATCCATGATCGCGCAGAAAAGCGGCCAAATGATGACTGCCGTCAATTTCGAAGCCCCGATGTGCCAAACCGATCAGCCCGTTGTTGTGCGGATACTGACCTGTCAGAAGTGCGCCGCGGCTGGGCGAACAGGTGGGACTGCCGCAATAGCACTGGCTGAACAGAGCGCTATCCGCTGCCAATTCCGCCAAATGCGGCGTTTTCACCGCATGACCATACACGGATAGATATCGGCCGATATCGTGCGTATGTAAATAGAGAACATTCATACTTTTCCACCCCTGATGATCGGATATTGCTTGGCGGATTCCGGATTATCCTGCCAACGTTCGCTGTCGTCTTCGCCAGCGAGCTGCTCCCAAGACTGCATCCAGCCAATGATCCTTTTTCGTTCCATCTGTTCACGTTCGATATGCGCAAAATCGAAATGCCTTTGCGCATATTGGCGAAACGTTGCAGTAATCTGCGGCATGCGTTTGGCCAGGTTGGCTGTTTCGCCCGGATCACTATCAACATCAAATAGGATTTCCTGGCTTTCATAGCCGCTGTACACCATGTATTTGTATTGATCCTTTCGCAGCATCAGTGCGCAGCGCGGACGGCTTTGCTCGCTTTCGAGCATCTGGCTGACGATCATACGCTGCTGATTGCCTTCAGACGCTGAAAGCAGATCGATGCCCTCCGCCTGCGGCAGACTTTCCACGCCCGCCCAGGCGCACAGCGTAGGGCCAACATCCAGCAGCGAGCATGGCGTAAGTCGCCTTTTGCCCGCGGCGATACCCGTGCCTTTTAAGATCATCGGCACTTTTGCCGACGTCTCGAAGAACGTGCATTTACCGAATATATCACGCTCACCCACCTGATCACCGTGGTCCGACAGATAACAAAACAGACTTTCGGAACCTCTTTTTTGCACAAAATTGGCAAATGCTGCTTCCACCTTTTCAACCAGCCCGTCCGTATAGGTGATCATGCCCAGATAAGCAGCCTGTGCAGAAAGCACCGTTTCTTCATCTACCGTATTTTTACGCGCCTTCAGGATCGGATTCATATAATCAGGCGTTTGATGGAAAAAGGGCGGCAGTGACACCTGACCGCGGTATTCCTGGTAGAGCGCAGGCGGCGCTACATAAGGAAAATGCGGCGCATAGGTGCCCACTACGATCAGCTGTGGCCGCGCATGCGGCTGCGCCAGATAGTTCAAGGCTGCCTGCACCACCATTTCATCATAGTGCAGCACAGGGCTTTCGCCTCCGCCGATCACGCGCACGCAGCCGCGCGCGTCGAACGTGCCGTCAAATACACCGCGCTCTTTTTTCAGCTTTTCCACTGGCCTGTTCCATGTCACGGGCGTCATATCAGGCGCAATGCGGCGCGTAAAGCCGTGACGCTGATCGCGCCCCACAAAATGCATGCGTCCGATCAGCACCGTTTCATATCCCACGGCGACAAACGGATAGAGAAAGGTGGGCGTCAGATCAGACAGGGCGTCCTGATTGGTCATAACACCGTTCTCACTGGGTAGCCTTCCACTGAGCAGCGCCATGCGCGCCGGCACGCACAACGGGCAGGGCGTATAGCAGTTATCAAAGCGGAGCCCTTGCCGACACAGGCGGTCAAACGCCGGCGTGCGCGCTTTTCCGCCGCTAAAGCCGGAATAAAGCGGGCTATGCTGATCGCTAAGAAAAATCAAAATATCCTTCATAGCCTTGACTCCGCAAATACTGGCGATACCCAGGCACGGTCGCCGTTTTTCAAATGCACCCGCAGCCTGACCTGGCTGCCCGCCTCCAGGGTAATAGGCGAAGCATATGCCAGCGTGTACGCCTCCTCCGGTACCGCCTGACGCAAGCGGCACTTGTATGCGTTATGCCAAATCAGATCATCCCGATAGTGACTGATATCGCCAAAGGTATCCTGCGCCAGATGCAGGCTTTCATCATATTCTGCCAGGATGCGAGAGGTTTTCATCAGTTCGCGCAGTGTAAACGCGTATTCATGTCCGTTCACGCGCAGGATCGTCTGATCCTCCGGTGTACCTTCCACCTCGAACACAAAGCCCTCTTTCATCACGCGACTGGGGCCCATCCAGTGGCCCGTATCGGTGGACATATAGGTTTTCAGGCGAAAATCGCAACCGCGTTCATCTTGGTGCAACAAACGCTGGCCGGCATTGTTCCACAGTTTTTCTACCGTCAGCAAACGCCCGCTGGTGGTAAAAGCACCAATCCATTCGCGCACCAGACGATCCGGATAGATGCGCGGATTGGGGCCCCAGCCAAACTCGGCGGCAAATTTTACGCGCAGTGTTTTTCCATTTGGATGCTCCTTCCGCTCCCAGGAGCCTGAATGCACCACCATTGTTTCCAAAATGTTATCCTTCAGGATTTCCACGCGGTCGATGGCGTCGGCTGCACGCACTTGTATGCGCATTTCGTGCGTACCCGCCGCTACACCCCCACCCAGGGGGACGCCGCCCACCGTAAAATCGATCTCCATGCGACTGCGGCTCACGCCGTAAACGCGCCTGGCCATCAGGCCTGCCCAGATATCCTCCTTCGCGTTGCTTTCAGCCAATACGCACATACTGCCGTGGTCGCATACGCCCGGTATGGTATGGTTGTCACCCGAAGCGATGCAGCCTACGCGCAGCCCGCGTTCAAGCCCACGCTCATAGCAGGTTTCGCCAGTGCGAGGCCCCATGTGCAAATGTCGCTCCATATCCAAATCACCCGTGTCGTTTTCACTGCATCCATGGCTGGAAAACACCTCAGCAAAGGGCGAAAAGCGCTCCTTGTGCGTGGCCCAATTCTTGCCTCGGCTGCCCAGCTGATAGGCCAAATGATGTGGAATGCCTATCGCACCTTCGCCGCAGGCAACCGCTAATTCTGCATACGTCATGGGGTGTAGCATTTGCCTGTCGTTATGCAGAAAAAACACGTTATGATCGCCGTCCCCGCCATTTCCCTGCCACTCGTAGCCCATAAACATGGGATAACCTTCACGATTGACCTCCTCCGTGCGGCATCGGATCAATTCCCAATCGCGGGCGATCTCCGCCTGGGGGCACAAATCCTCCAGAACGGCGCCGCCCGCGCGGCGCACCAATTGAAACGGATAATAAGCAATGGGCCAAAAATCAAGCCGCGCGCGTGCTTCTTCGATCCATTGATCCAAATTATCCATCTGCCGGTGATGAATATTGCTGTGCATATCCGACCAAAGCTTTTTCATGCAGGATCCTTTCATTCATCGGTGGGTTTATTCATAAACTTCTGAGTAACGGTGCGCTGCTTGGCGTCGCCCTTTTTAAGCAGATAAATCAGCAGGAATGTCAGCAGGATAAAGCCAAGGCAGATGGGACGCTTGAAGAAAATCAGCCAGGAACCGCCCGACATGACCAGCGAGTTGCGCAGATTGGATTCCGCAACAGGTCCCAGCACCATGCCCAGCACGATCGGCACGGGCGGGAAATCAAGCTTTTGCATCACATAAGCCGCAATACCAAATATCAGCATCACCGTAATATCCATCTCTGATTTACCAATCGCAAAAGCGCCTGCGCAGCAGATCACCACCAGCATAGCTGTAAGCAGCTGTTGTGGGATATGCGTGATTTTTACAAATACCTTCAACAGGTATTTGCCCTGCACAAACATAAACATCTGAGCAATCACGCAGCCGATCAATATCGCATATACCACAGGGCCGGAATTGGAAAACAGCTTAGGCCCAACTACCAGGCCGTGCATGGTGAACGCACCCAAAAGCGTGGCGGCCACCACATCTCCCGGGATGCCCATAGTCAGTAAGGGAATCAGCGTAGCAGCCGTGGCACCGTTATTAGCTGCCTCCGGCGCGGCAACGCCTTTGATTTCGCCTTCACCAAATTTTTCTCCCGGTTTGGCGCAGCGTTTGGCTTCATTATAAGCGATAAAAGAAGCGATCGCTCCGCCCGTGCCCGGCACAGCGCCGATGAACGCACCGATAAAGGCGGATTTGATCATCGTCCATAAGCTCTTCTTCACGTCCTTGATTTCCAGATGATCATTTTTGTCAGAGGTCTGCATTTCAGATGCTTTGCCTCCTTCGGGAAAAGCCACGCGGCTGATCATCTGCGATATCGCGTAAACGCCCAGCAGAACCGCCAGCATCTTTATGCCATTATACAAACGAATGTTGCTAAAAGTAAAGCGGGGCAGGCCGCTGACGGCGTCAATACCGACAGTGGAAAGCAAAATGCCCAGGCCGCCGCTAATTAAGCCCTTGACCAAGCTTTTACCGCTTACCGAGGCGATGACCGACAGGCCAAATACCGCCAGGGCAAAGTACTCGGGAGAACCGAAACGGATGGCGATTTTGCTGATCTGCGGCGCAAAAAACAGCAGACACAGCGCGCTGATCAGGCCGCCTACGGTGGAGGCCGCCAACGCCATATCCAGCGCTTTTTGCGGCTTCCCCTTCTGACATAGCGGATAACCGTCAATCAATGTGGCCGCCGCCGCATTGGTGCCTGGCGTATTGATCAGAATCGCGCTGATCGAGCCGCCAAAGTTGGCGCCAAAGAAAATGCCTGTCAGCATCAGTAGCGCGGGCACTGTTCCCAGTTGAAAGGTGAAGGGCAGCAGAATAGTGATGGCCAGATTACCGTTCAACCCCGGGATCGCTCCAAAAATGATGCCAATAAAAATGCCCAAATTGGTAAACAGCAGGTTTTGCAGCGTCGCCAAATTCTGCAATGCTGAAAGGATCACTTCGCCCATGCTCTTTTCCTCCTCACGGCAGTTTTACATGTAGCGCATAAGTAAACGCAAGATAGATCAGCACCACAGTAAGCAGCACAATTGCATAATACAGCGGCTTTTTGCAGCCTGTAAAAGCCAGGGTGAGCACACCCAGCGCCATAGTGGCAATTAAAAAGCTGTAGCGAAAGGTCAGCAAATACGCCACAAGCACCGACATATACAGCACAGCTTTGAGTTCTTTGCCGATTTCCAGCGTTTTTACTGTATCCTTGTGCAAAAATACGCTTTGCACAATCAACACCAGGCCGCATACGATCCACATAACCGCAACTGCCTGGGGCACGGTTTTAGAGGTAATCCCATAGGTGGTCGTATAATCCTTGCCAATCTGAGAAGGAATGATCAGCAGCACGACAACGCCGCCCAATATGCCGATGATCCCCGCCAGCAGGTTAGACCGATACCGAAGTTTCATAATCCCTTCACCTTTCAAAAAGGGGGAATGGTCTTTTTCCATTCCCCCATGGCCCATTACTTGGCGTAGTAAGTGTTAAAGCCGTACTCACACAGGGCGCGCGCAGCCTCGATGTTTGCCCTCACTGTTTCGCCATCCGCCAGCACTGGTTCCCAGTTGGCGTTGGCTGCCAATGTCTTAAAGTCTTCCGTCTCGCTATACGCAAGGATGGCTTGATAGATCGCCTCCACTTCGGCGGGCTCGGAATCCTTACTGGTCATGATAAAGTTGCAGGTTTTAAACACAATATTATAGCCAAAGGACTGCGCTGTGGGCACCTCAATACCTTCATAGCCGGTGTAGGGTACCTCATCAAACACTACGATGGGAATCAGCGTACCTTCTTCTACATATTGCGTACCCACGGAAGAAGGCGCTAAGCCACATACTACATTGCCGCCAGCCAACGCCAGCAGGTTCTGTGCACCGCCGCTGGAGGTGACAGCCTCTGCCGTGATACCAGCTTCGCCAAACAGAACCGTCATCAGCATATGAGAAGCGCCGCCAGGCGCGTCGCAGCCGACGATGATACGATGGTCTTTGGCATACTCCACCAAGTCAGCCCAATCCCTGATGCCGGTTTCAGCAGGGTTGACAAACAGCATCTGATTTTCGGAGTTTAGTCCGGTCACAATTTGATAGTCTTCCAGCTTCAGTGATACATCGCTGTTAAACAATGGCGCCATGGTAAACATGGCGATGCCGCCCACCATCATTTCCGTCGCGTCAGCTTTGACAGAAGCCATGTCGGCAGCGGCAATCATACCGTTCGCGCCTGTCAAATTGTTGATGAACACCGTTTTACCAAACGTTTCCTGCAATCCTTGGGCCACAATGCGGGCCATGGTGTCCGCGCTTCCGCCAGCGGCAAAAGGTACGCGAATGTTCATGTCCTTGCTCGGCACATAGCCGTCCGCCAGGGCACAGTTAGTTACTAACAGCATCAGGAGCAGCAACACGGCAATGACTTTTTTCATTTTCAACGTCTCCCTTCATTTGATTGAAACCGTTTTCATTCCACGGTTTCCACTATTTTGACTTTATACTACCATTAAATCAGGTATATGTCAATAATTTTCGCGATATTTTTTGGTTATTCTGCATTTCTTAATTGAAATCGTTTTCATTTTTAGACTTTCCTCTATCTTCATTATATCTTCCTATTAAAAACTGTACGAAACCGGAATTTGATAGGTCTGGTCATCGTTTTCCGCTTTCTCTTGAATCCTGCCATACAACAGTTCAGCGGCGGTAGCGCCGACCTGTTGGGGGTTTTTGATCACCAGCGAGCAGTCAATGCCAAGCTTCTCCCGCGTTCCAGGCAGAGCAAAGCCGGCCAGCGCACAACGTGACAGCCATTGGGGATAAAACTGGTGTAGCCCCATGACCGTGTATTCCAGGATATCCGTGCCATAGGCCACAATCGCTGGGTGGTCGTTCTCCCCTAAAGAATCCATAAACAGTTTCAGCGCTTCAAAAGTGCCTTTACGGTTGCTATGCGAAAAATGCACCTGCAAATTGGATTCAGGAAATCCCGCTTCCTGAACGGCACCGAGTCCGCCCGTTTGGCACATCTGCGCCGAAAAGCTCTTTTCCCATCCATGCACGAACATGATTTTGTTATAACAGCCATTTTTCAACAGATGGGAAACAAGCCGATAGGCGTTTTCTTTGTGATTTTCAAGTACCTGCGGGCAGCCCAGGTTCTCTGCCCGATCAATAGCCACAAAGTGCTTATGCTTTTCACATACTTTACGCAGATAGTCCGTATTTTTCCCGCTTGGCGCAATCACAATCCCCGCTGCCTGCTGCCGCAGCATCTGATCAACGAAAAATCGCTCCTTTTGCTCCTCCGCATTGCTAATACAAACTGCCGTCATATATCCGCGCTCATAAAAATACTCGGTAATCACCGCGCTGGCCTCTTCAAAAAACACGCGCATGTGCGGCACAACGATGCCGATCATCTGGCTTTTTCCGCGCTTCAGATTTTGCGCAGCGGCGCTTGGCGCGTACTCCAATTCCTGAATCGCCTTTTTTACGTTATAAGCTGCCACCGGCTTGATGCTGGTGGGATCATTGAGATATCTGGAAACAGAGCTGATCGATACCCCAGCCAGCTTGGCCACCTCGCGGATTGTCGCTTTCTTTTCCATATCGCTCCGTTTCCTTTCTGCATTTTCCTGTATGTAGTATAACAGAACTGACCGAGAATTGCACCACTTTTATTCAAGATATATATCAAGGAGATTTGTCGAGCGTTTGCCTGTTTCCATCGACCTGTTTCACCTCGATCCCGCCATTTCTCCCTTTCGAGATCATCCGTAGCATCACCATCATTTTAGCTATTAACCTAAAACAGTAGAACTGAACCACAGAGAGATAAAAAAGAGCCGTCATTTCTGACGGTTTCTCTGGTCAGATTATCCATAAAGGCAAGGAAATGCTATGCAAAATGCCCTCGAAAAGCACAAAAATGTCCGAAAACATTACGTTTTCGGACAAATTGTGGTCGAAGTGGCGGGACTCGAACCCGCGGCCTTTTGGTCCCGAACCAAACGCGCTACCAAACTGCGCTACACCTCGATGGAGCCGATAAAGGGACTCGAACCCTTGACCTGATGATTACGAATCAGCCGCTCTACCAACTGAGCTATATCGGCAGCTTGCCGGATCTTTCATATCCAGCGTATTTCAATATATCATATTTGTCGGCGAAAGTCAATCATTTCATCAACAAAAGTTCAGGCGTCCGCGGCGGCGGATATGCACAGGGCGGCTTCGGATTTTCCGGCCAGCTCGCGCTCATAAGCGAACATATACTGCTGCATAACGCCCGCCCAGGGCGCGTAGCGCTCAATGGGGATGCCGCCGGGATAGTGGCGCTCAGCCACGCGGTTCATCCACACGTCCATGGGGAAAGCATTCAGCCGGTGAAAGCCGAAAAGCATGGCGCAAAGGGCGATCTTGCGGCCCACGCCATAAAAAGCGCAAAGCGCGTCATAGAGCGCGCCGTCCGGCAGATCGGCCAGGCCCGCAAGCGGCGTCTCCAGGCCGCAGCATACCTCCGCCGCCCGGCGAACATACGGGGCGCGATAGCCCAGGCCGCATGCGCGCAAGCGCTCGTTGCTCAGGCTCATGATCTCCCCAGGCGCAGGGAAGGCGTAAACGGGACCTGCCGCTTCCTCGGCGATGATACGACCGCCCGCTGCGCAGAGCTTTTCCACTGCCTGGCGGATCGCCGGAATATTTTTGCGCTGAGAAAGCAAAAAGGTGATCAGCGTTTCCCAGGGGTCCTGGCGAAGGATGCGGATGCCCGCTCCGCAGGCCGCGGCGGCCCGCAGATACGCGTCGTCCTCCGGTATGGCGCGGATGATCGCGCCGTAATCGGTTTTTAAATCGAAATAATCCCTCCAGTACCGCTGATAATCGGCCTCGGAACAGTCCAGATACAGCCTGCTTTCATCGACAGACTGCGCCGCATGAAGCGCTTTGCCAAAGGCGACGATCCTGTACCCGCCCTCCGCGACCTGCCAACGGAAGCATTGCCCGCTGACGGCGATATCAGGCAGCGAAAGGTTTTCCGTTTCGATGGTAAGCACTGGCGTTTTCCTTCCTTATGTATAATCAAAAAGCCGCAAGATGGCAGACACGCTGACAGCTTGCGGCTCTGTTTTGTATTGGTTATACCGCGTCCGGCCGCTCGTTTTCGGGCAGGGCGGGCTTTTTGCTGCGGGCCAGGTGCGGCGCGTGGGCAGCGCGGGTCAATTGCGGCTTGGCGCCGTCGGTGATCACATCCCGAGTGACCCGGCAGGCGGTCACATCCTTTTGCCCCGGCAGATCAAACATGGTATCCAGCAGCGCGTGTTCAATGATGGCGCGCAGGCCGCGAGCGCCGCTCTTCTGCTGCATGGCCAGCCTGGCGATGGCGTCCAGCGCATCGTCCTCAAAGGACAGCTCAATGCCATCCAGCTCCAGCAGCTTGGCATACTGCTTGACCAGGGCGTTCTTGGGCTCGGTCAGGATGCGCACCAGCGCTTTTTCGTCCAGCTTGTCCAGCGTGACCACAACGGGCAGACGGCCCACAAATTCCGGGATCAGGCCAAATTTCATCAGATCCTCAGGCCGCAGCTGTCTGAGCGCGTTTGCCGCCTCATCGCTGCTGTCGCCGGTCAGTTTGGCGCCAAAGCCCAGCGTGCGGCTGCCGATGCGCTGCTGGATGATGGGCGCCAGGCCGTCAAAAGCGCCGCCGCAGATGAACAGGATATTGGTGGTATCGATCTGCATGAATTCCTGGTGCGGATGCTTGCGCCCGCCCTGGGGCGGCACGTTGGCCGTGGTGCCCTCCAGGATCTTGAGCAGCGCCTGCTGTACGCCCTCGCCGCTGACATCCCGGGTAATGGACACGTTTTCACCCTTGCGGCTGATCTTATCGATGTCATCAATATAGATGATGCCGCGCTGGGCCGCCTGGATATCGCCATCTGCCGCCTGGATCAGGCGCAGCAGGATATTTTCCACATCCTCGCCCACGTAGCCGGCCTCGGTCAGCGCCGTTGCGTCGGCAATGGCGAAGGGCACGTTCAGGATGCGGGCCAGGCTCTGGGCCAGGTAGGTTTTGCCGCATCCCGTGGGACCCACCATAAGGATGTTGGACTTTTGCAGCTCCACATCGCCGGCCTTGGCGGGCGCGCTGATGCGCTTATAATGGTTGTACACCGCCACGCAAAGCGTGCGTTTGGCCTCGTCCTGGCCGATCACATACTCGTCCAGCACGGCCTTCATCTCGCTGGGCAGCGGGATATCGGCGTTCTGGGCGGCGGCGTTCATGGGAGATACGATATCATCGGCAATGATGTCATGGCAGAGCATCACGCATTCATTGCAGATGAATACGTTGGGACCGGCCACCAGACGGCGCACCTGATCCTGGGTTTTTCCGCAGAAGCTGCATCGGTGCAGCCTGCGCGTGGTAAAATCATCCTTGGGCATTGTTCACCTCAGGCATTCTTTTTGCGGGGATAATAGATCTGGTCAATGACGCCGTACTCCAGCGCTTCCTCGGCGCTCATGAAATAATCGCGCTCGCAGTCCAGACGCAGCCTGTCCTCGGGCTTGCCGGTCATTTCGCTCATCATACGGATCATCTTATCCTTGGTGCGCAGCAGCCATTTGGCGCGGATCTCCACGTCTGTGGCCTGGCCGCTGGCCCCGCCCAGGGGCTGATGGATCATGATTTCGCTGTTGGGCAGCGCCAGCCGCTTGCCCTTTTCGCCGGCCATGAGCAGGAAAGCGCCCATGCTGGCCGCCATGCCCACGCATACCGTGCGCACGTCGGGCTTGATATAATTCATGGTGTCATAGATGGCCATGCCCGCCGTAACGCTGCCGCCAGGGCTGTTGATATACAGGCTGATATCGGCCTCGGGGTTGTCCATTTCCAGGAACAAAAGCTGGGCCACCACGATATTAGCCACCTGGTCGTTGATTTCATCGGCCAGGAAGATGATGCGATCCTTGAGCAGGCGGGAATACAGATCGTATCCGCGCTCGCCGTTACTGGTGCGTTCCACCACGTTGGGGATCAAAATACTCATGTTTTCCTCCAGGGGCTGATCCGGCATATGCGTCGCAGTCTATTGTATGCCCCTTTTCCCGATCATATGCCTTCTTTGCGAAAGGGCTGCCAAATCAAGTATTGGCAGCCCTTCCCGCAGGCGCTTGCGCCCATTGCTTATTCCTTGTCTTCCTCGGCCTTTTCCTCGCCTTTTTCGGTGATCACTGCGTTTTCCTTGAGGAAGTCGATGGTCTTTTTGATCGCAGCAGTCTCCCGCAGATAAGACAGCTGGCCCTCGCTGAGGCCGGCCTTGAAGGCTTCGGCTTCCTGGCCCATGCGCTTGGCCTGATCGGCGATGGCGGCCTCGTGATCCTCGTCGGTGGCCTCGATGCCCTCAGCCTTGGCCACGGCTTCCAGCACCAGCTGGGTCTTTACGCGGTTGGTGGCCTCGCCCTTGTACTGCTCGCGCACCTGATCCTCGGTCTGGCCGGTATACTTGAGGTAATCGGCAAACCGCAGGCCCTGATACGCCATGCGCATTTCCATCTCGCGCAGCATGGTGGTGACCTCGTCCTGGATCATGGCGTCGGGGATATCGCAATCGGCGGCGTCCACAACCTTCTGCACCAGGTTATCCTCCAGCTCGGCCTCGGCGCGCTCGGCTTCGTTCTTTTCCAGCGTTTCCACGATGTTCTGCTTATAGGCTTCAAAGGTGTCAAACTCGCTGACGTCGGCGGCAAAATCATCGTCCAGGGCGGGCTTTACCTTCTCCTGGATGCCGTTGACCTTCACATGGAACACGGCGTCCTTGCCGGCCAGCTCCTCGGCGTGATACTGCTCGGGGAATTTGACGTTCAGATCCTTCTCTTCGCCAATCTGCATGCCCACCATCTGCTCCTCAAAGCCGGGGATGAACATGTTGCTGCCGATGGTCAGGCTCTGATTCTGAGCGGTGCCGCCGTCAAAGGCCACGCCGTCCACGGTGCCCGCGTAATCAAGGTTTACGATATCGCCGTTTTCCACGGCGCGGTCAGTCACATCCTGCGTGGTGCTGGCGCGCTCCACATCGCTGTTGATGCGGGCGTCGATGGCCTCCTCGCTGATGGGCTTAACAGTCTTCTGAACCTCTACGCCCTTGTACGCGCCCAGGGTGATATCGGGCTTGACGAACACTTCGATGGTGAATTTCAGATCCTTGCCGCTGCCGATCTCCTGGATATCCACCTCGGGACGGTCCACGGGGTTCAGGCTGTCGGCCTTGATGGCCTCGTCATAAGCGGGCTGGGCGATGATTTCAAAGGCATCGTCATAAAATACGGCTTCGCCGTACATATTTTCGATCAGCTTGCGCGGAGCCTTGCCTTTGCGGAAGCCGGGCACGTTGATCTTGCCGCGGGTTTTGAGATATGCTTTCTGCATAGCGGCTTCAAACGCTTCGGCGCTCTCGGTAAAGGTGAGCTTGATTTTGTTGCTTGCGATCTTTTCGACGGTGTAAGACATGTGCGACCCTCCTGCGCAAATTGCGTTCAATCACGGCGCGAGGGCCCTTCGCAGGCCGATTCGCGCACGTTATTACATTATAGCACCAGTTATTTCCGATTGCAAGAAAAAATATGAAAATAACGGCCCGGAGCGGGCATATCCCGCTTTGAAAAGCACGCCTTCCTGTGCTATAATAATGCAAACCTCAGGAAGCATGGAGGAACCGATATGAAAAAAAAGCGTTTGACGCTGCAGCGTCCCATGGCTGCGCTCCTGTCCATGGGGCTGCTGCTGTCCTCCGCCGCGCTGGCCGAGGATGATCCCATCGTCCGGCGGATGGAGGGGCTGACACTGCGGCAGAAGGTGGGCCAGCTGTTCATGATCCGGCCCGACGCATTGGAAGGACGCTTCGGCCCTGCGGAGCTGGAGGACAACAGCATCACGGGCTCCACCCGGGTGAGCGATGAAATGTACGCCCTGTACGACCAGTATCCCTGCGGCGGCTTCGCGCTGTTCCGCAAGAATATCCTGTCCCCAAGCCAGCTCCGGGGCTTCACCGAAAAGCTCCATTCCCTGGGGCCGGTGACGCCCGTACTGGGCATCGACGAGGAGGGCGGCCGCATCGCCCGCATCGCCAACCATCCCTATGATTTTCATGTGCAGAAATTCCCCGCCATGGGGCAAATCGCCGCCTCGGGCGATCTGACCCAGGCCCGCAAAGCCGGAAAAACCATCGGCGAATACCTGCGGGCCTACGGCTTTGATATCGATTTCGCCCCGGTGACCGACGTGAACACCAATCCGCTCAATCCGGTGATCGGCGACCGCGCCTTCGGCGACGATCCCCAAACCGCGGCGCTGATGGCGGAGCAGGTCATATACGGGCTGCATGAAAGCGGCGTGGCCTCCTGTATCAAGCACTTTCCGGGCCACGGCGACACAGCCACCGACACCCATACCGGCTATGCCGAAACCCAAAAGAGCTGGGAGGAGATCAGCGCTTGCGAAATGATCCCCTTCCGGGCGGGCATCGCCGCCGGGACCGAACTGGTGATGACCGCCCATATCGCCGCGCCCGCCGTTACGGGCAGCGGCGAGCCGGCCACCATGTCCCCCATCCTGCTCACCGAAAAGCTGCGGGGCGAGCTCGGCTTTGAAGGGCTGATCATCACCGACGCCCTGTCCATGGGCGCTATTCGGGAAAAATACTCCTCCTCGGAAGCCTGCATCGCCTGTCTGAACGCCGGGGCCGATATCCTGCTGATGCCCTATGATTATTATGAAGCCTTCGACGGCGTGGTGCGGGCCGTTGAAAGCGGCGAATTGCCCGAAAGCCGCATTGACGAAAGCGTATACAGGATTTTGAAATTCAAACAGGAGCGCGGCTATGGCGATTGACAGGGAGCGCTTGCAGCGCGAAATCAACGATATCACCGAGCGGTACCGGGCAGCCGGGTATTTTCCATCGGCCGTGGTGCGCGCCTTCAGCAGCCGTGAAACGCTGGCCTCCGCCTGGGTGGGCAACGCCCGGGAGGACAGCGTATTCGATATGGCAAGCCTGACCAAAATTGCCACGGCCACCCAGGTGCTGCGGCTGATCAGCGCGGGAAAGCTTGGGCTGCGGGACAGGATCGCCGCGCGTCTGCCCGGCGTGGCAGAGGACGTTTTTTTGCGGGAACGCATGAAGGATATCACGCTTTTCATGCTGCTCACCCATACCTCCACGCTGCCCGCCTGGTATCCCTTTTACGCTCGGCGAGGCGAGGATTTTTACGGCGCGCTGCGGTATGCCCTGGAGCATACCGAGCCCACCGAGGGCGTGGTTTATTCCGACCTCAACTTCATGCTGCTGGGCAAGCTGCTGGCCCGCGTTCAAGGAAAGCCGCTGGAAGCATGCCTGCGGGAGGACCTGGCCGAGCCCTTGGCGCTGGGCGTGATGACCTATCTGCCCGATCCCGGCCTGTCCATCGTTCCCTCCTGCTATGACAACGCCATTGAGGAGAGCATGTGCGCCGAGCGAGGCATCTCCTTTGACGGCTTCCGCCCCCACGGCGCGCCCGTGCGCGGAAAGGTCAACGACGGCAACGCCTGGTATTACTTTGGCGGCGTTGCGGGCCACGCCGGCATCTTCGCGAACGCCCTGGCCTACGAAAGGCTGTGCCGGTATTATATGACCTCAGACGACCCGCTTTTGATCGAGGCTCAGCGCGAGCAGCCCGGCGCGCCGGGCCGAGGTCTGGGCTTCCAGACCGGCGTCAGCTATCCCCACGGCTGCGGGCACACCGGTTTTACCGGAACAGGCATCTATTTTTCCCGGGAGTACGACGTGGGCGTGGTATCGCTGACCAACCGGCTGTTCTATCCCCATCCCAACGAAAACGGCACCTGGGAATTCCGCCGCGCTCTGCACGAAGCCGTTTTTGCCCTGGCGGGCAATCGCGGTTGACGCAAACGGTATATTTTGGTATAATACAGGAAATCAAGGCGCAGAAGCGTCAATAAATGAAAGGAAGCATCCTCTATGAAGCGTTTTGTGGCATTGCTGCTGACCTGCGCGCTGCTCCTGTCCTGCGTGAGCGTCGCCATGGCCGACGAGAAGAAGACCCTGACCGTGTGGATTCCCCAGTATCAGTTTGGCGATGGCATCTCCGACCAGGATTTCTGGGACGGCGTGTTTGATCCCTTCGAGGAAGAGAACAACTGCGAAGTCAAGGTGGAGATCCTCTCCTGGAGCGACTACAACACCACCATCTACACCGGCCTGCTCAACAACGACGGTCCCGACGTGGTGTACGTGACCGATAACTACGATCTGGTTTCCGCCGGATTGCTGCTGGGTCTGGACAGCTACCTGACCGATGAGCAGAAGGACAACTACCTGCTGTGGAGCACCGGCCCCGTCGACGCCAACGGCGAGCATGTGATCGTGCCCATGGACGACGGCGTTGCCATCGGCTATTACAACACCGATATCCTGGCCGAAGCCGGCATCGAAGCCTTCCCCGAGGATTGGGACGCCTTCGTTGAAGCCTGCAAGACCATCCAGGAAAAGACCGGCAAGCAGGGTTTCCTGCAGAACTGGGGCGCCACCACCGGCACCAGCGCGCTGATGCTGGCCTTCTGGCCCTACTACTTCCAGGCGGGCGGCGTGATGCTGGATGAAAACGGCCAGATCGCCATCAACAACGAAGCCGGCCTCAAGACCCTGGAATTCCTCAAGAAGTTTGCCGACGAGGGCATCTTCGACGAGACCATCGTTTCCGAGGGCGAATCCATCGATAAGTTCGCCAACGGCGAACTGGCCTTCGTGGTGGCTGACCTGAACAAGGGCGCTTCCTTCACCAAGAACGGCGTGAACTGGCAGTATTTCTTCTCCCTGAAGGGCCCCGCCGGTTATGGCGCCCGTACCGCCACCGACAGCTTCGCCATCGCGGCGAAGGCCAAGGAACGCGGCAATGACGAGCTGGCCGCCAAGGCCCTGGTGCTGATCACCGGCGGCGAAGTGATGGACCGCTTCCACAGCGAAGTGTTCTATCTGCCTCCCTTCACCAAGGACGCCACCTTTGTCAAGGATGAAGCCCTGTACGCCCTGACCAGCGCGCACATCGACGATGTGTACGTCGTTTCCGAATTTGAGGGCAAGGCTTCCTTTGAGAAGGAGCTGCAGGCCAACATTCAGATGATGTTCATGGGCGACCTCACTCCTCAGGAAGTGCTGGACAACACCATGACCTATTACGCGGAGCAGATCAAGCAATAAATCAAATCTGGGGCTCCGGCGGCGCTGCCTCCGGAGCCCCTTTTGCATTTTCAGGAGGTGACTCCTTTTATGTCCGCCCTTCCGTCCATCCGTCCCAAAGCCAGCCCCCGCCGCCGCAGGCAGGCGCTGATCGGCGCGGCCTACATTGCGCCCAGCTTCGTTTTAATGCTGATCTTCAATGTAGTGCCCATTTTTTTATCGGCGTATTTTTCCTTTACAAAATACAATATGGCCGCTCCGCCCCAATGGATCGGCCTGGACAACTATGCCAAGCTGTTCTCCAACAAGGTGCTGACCGAGGCGCTGCGCAACACCGTCAAGTACGTGCTGATCACCGTGCCGGTGCAGACCATCCTGTCGCTGCTCATCGCGGCCTTCATCGCCGAGCGCATGAAGAACCGCTACGGCTCGCTGATGCGCAGCGTCATCTTTATCCCCGTCATCGTATCGCTGATCGCCTCCGCCACGGTCTGGAACATCATGTACCAGCCCAAGGGCGGCATCATCAACCAGCTTTTGAATTTTCTGGGCTTTGATTCGGTGAATTTTCTGGGCAAAAAGGCCTACGCCCTGCCCAGCGTGGCCGTGGTGGCCATCTGGAAAAACACAGGCTATTACATGGTGATCTACTACGCGGGCGTTATGAACGTGCCCCCCGACGTGCAGGAAGCCGCCATCGTGGACGGCGCAACGCCCATCCAGCGCTTCTGGTATATCACGCTGCCCATTTTAAAGCCCATTACCTATATGATCGTTACCCTGGGCATCATCGGCTCCTTCCAGGTGTTCGACCTGGTGTACAAGATGACCGGCGGCGGCCCCGGACGGTCCACCTATACCGTGGCCTACGTGATCTACACCTTTGCTTTCCAGGATAAGAACTATGGCTATGCCAGCGCCGTAGCCATTTGCCTGCTGATCGTGATATTGCTGATCCACCTGATACAGACGCTGTTTTTTAAGGAGAAGGATGCATGATGAAAAAGAAAAGCCTGACTCCCGGCGTCGTTCTGGGCGTGGCGCTGGTCACGCTGTTCGCCATACTGTGCCTGCTGCCGCTGATCTATATGGTGGCGGTGTCCTTTACCGACAGCGAAACGCTGTATATCAAGCTGCGGGATCTGCGCCCCAGCCTGTACAATTACTGGTATGCCATCGTGAAGCGCGATTTTGGCACGGCGCTCAAAAACAGCGTGATCACCGTGGTGGGCTCCTGCCTGCTGGTGGATATCGCCTCGGCCATGGCGGCCTACGGCTTTGAAAAAAAGCCCGTGCCCGGCAAGGAAGCGCTGTTCCAGGGGTACCTTGCCACCATGATGATCCCAGGCCAGGTGGTACTGATCCCCATGTTCGTCATGATCAACCGGGCGGGGCTGACGAACACCTACGCAGCGCTGATCCTGCCCATGGTGGGCGCCTTTGGCATTTTCCTGATGCGCCAATTCATGGTGGCTGTGCCCAACGAGCTGCTGGAGGCCGCGGAGATCGACGGCTGCGGCGAGATACGCCGGTTCACCACCATCGTGCTGCCGCTGGTGCAGCCCGCGCTGATCACGCTGACCATCTTTACCTTCAACGCTGCCTGGAATAACTTCCTCTGGCCGCTGATCATCAACACCCGTTCCGAAATGCGGGTGCTGCCCGTTACCATGTCCACCCTGGCCAGCAACTCCACCACCAATTACGGCATGGTCATGGCGGGAGCCACGCTCACCTTCCTGTTTCCCTTTATATTGTATATCTTCCTCCAGCGGCAGTTTGTGGAGGGCATCGCCCTGGGCGGCGTGAAAGGATAAGCTATGCGGCAATTACAGGAGCTTTGGAAAAAGGATACCCTGCGGGTCATCGGCCTCATGAGCGGCACCTCGGCCGACGGCATGGACGCCGCGCTGACTGAGATCACAGGGCACGGCCTGGACACACGGGTGAAAACTCTGGGCTTTGTTTCGCTGCCCTATACCGATCAGGTGCGCGCCGAGATTCTGCGCCTGGCGAACGGCCAGGCCGGCGGCAGCCGCGATCTATGCCTGTTCAGCTTTCTGCTGGGTCAGCTTTCGCTGGATGCCTGCCTGGCGGTGTGCGCCAAGGCGGGCGTCGATCCCCGCACGGTCGACCTGGTGGGCAGCCACGGACAGACGCTGTACCATATTCCCACGGCCGAGCATTACTGCGGCTATACTGTACGCGGAACGCTGCAATTGGGCGAAGCCTCGCTGATCTGCGAGGGACTTGATTGCCCGGTGGTCAGCGATTTCCGTGTGCGGGATATGGCGGCCGGCGGTCAGGGCGCCCCGCTGGTGCCCTATGCCGAATACCTGCTTTACCGCAAACCGGGACAGACGGTAGGCCTGCAGAACATAGGCGGCATCGGGAATATCACCATCCTGCCCCAGAATGGCGCGCCGGAGGACACCTATGCCTTTGACACCGGCCCCGGCAACATGGTCATGGATCAGGTGACCGCCCGCATTACCGGCGGCAGCCAGCGCTATGACGAGGGCGGAGCCCTGGCGGCCCAGGGCGTCTGCAATGAAGCGCTGCTGAATTACCTGATGCAGGATCCCTACCTGAAAAAGCCGCTGCCCAAAACCACCGGGCGGGAGTTTTATGGCGCGGACTATGTGGACGCGCTGATGGATCAGGCCTCCCGTCTGGAAATGAAGGGCGTTGATATCCTGGCCACCGTTACCCGGTTCACAGCCGAGTGCATCCGCGCGGGCGTCAATGATTTCTGCCCCGACAAGCCCGATTACATCGTGATCGGCGGCGGCGGCAGCCGCAATCCCACCCTGCTGCGGGATATCCGCGCCTTGCTGCCCATGCCCATCCTGATCAATGAGGATCTGGGCTTTGACAGCGAAGCCAAGGAGGCCATCGCCTTCGCCATCCTGGCCAACGAGTGCGTCCATGGCGGCGCCAACAATGTGCCTTCGGTCACCGGGGCCAGGCATCCGGTGGTCATGGGAAAGATCAGCATATAAGGAGAAACGGAACATGAAACAGGTAAAGTGGGGCGTTCTGGGCACAGCCAGGATCGCGCGAAACGCCGTGATCCCCGCCATGCAGGAAGCCGATAACTGCGCGCTGTACGCCGTCGCCGGGCGAAAGCCGGAAAAAGCGGAGCAGTTCAGGCAGGAGTTCGGATTTGAAAAAGCTTACGGCAGCTATGAGGAGCTGCTGGCTGATCCCCAGGTGGAAGCCGTTTATATCCCGTTGCCCAACGCCCTGCACGCGCCCTGGGTCATCCGCGCCCTGGAGGCAGGCAAGCATGTGCTGTGCGAAAAGCCGCTGGCGATCAATGAAGCCGAAGCGCTGCGGATGTTTGATGCGGCGGAAAAGAACGGCGTACACTTGATGGAGGCCTTCGCCTACCTGCACAGCCCCTTCATGGACGCCGTTAAAGGCGAAATCGATTCCGGCGCTATCGGCGATATCGTTTATATGGACTCGGCCTTTATCAACCGCAAATGTCCGCCCGATGATTTCCGTTTCTTCCGTAACAGCTATGGAGGCTCGGTGTATGATCTGGGCTGCTATTCCATCAGCATGATCCAGTGGATGCTGGGCCGGGAGCCCGCGCGGGTGCAAGCCGTGGCCCGCATGTCCGATCAGGGGATCGATCTGCTGACCTCGGGCATCCTCACCTTCGATACCGGCGCGGAGGCCACCTTTGACTGCGCAATGCTGCTGGACACAGGCAGGTTCGACCGTTTCCGCATTCACGGCACGGAGGGCGAAATCACATCTGCTATCCGGTTTAACCAGGCCGGCGAGATCAGCTATACCCTGTCGCGCAAAGGCGTTTCCGAAACCAAAACCGTGTTCGCGCCCAACAATTACCGTCTGGAGGTGGAGCAGCTGGGACGGTGTATCACCGACGGCGAAAGCCCCCGGGTATCCAAAGCCTTTTCCCTTTCCGTCGCCCGCACCATCGACCGAGTGCTGGCGGAGATCGGATACTGATGCCGGAATCTAAAGGAGAAGGGGAACGTTAAGGGGCGCTGCCCCTTAATATCCCTGCTGGGGTGCAAGTTTTCCGGGGCCTCCCGGCCCGCTTCTCGCTGAAAACCAGTCCGGGGTCTGCCAACCCGCCCTCGCTGAAAATGCCCGCACGGGGGCATTTTCCAAGCGCTGCGGGCCCCTCGGGAAGGTTTTCCGTGCGCTCGAAGCCCCTGGACCCGGCTGCGGCGGATGTTGCTTGTGTTCTCTTCCAGGCAATTTCCCGCAGCAAATTAGAAATAGCTTGGCGTAAAGAGCGCTCCGGAAATACGCGATCAACAAAAAACACGCAAACTCGAGCAGCTCGGTTTGCGCATTTTTGTATGATCGCTATGACGCTGACGCGTCATTGACGTCGGCAAGCCGCCGTCATTTCCGGTGCGGTTAGCGTGTTTGGAATTTCAACATTATGCCCCAGTCTGAGGTAGGCACGCGAAGCGGGCCAAGGATTGCGTAGCAATCCCGAAAAAGGCAAGGGACGGCAGATGGAGCTTGCTCCGATCTGACGGCACTGGCCTTTTTCATAGCCTCAGACGGTCTCTTTGCGTCAACCCTACCGACTAAACTGGCGGAAATTGCTTGAAAGTGCGTCAAGCCACTTCGCCGGAATGGAGTCCAGAGGCCCAAGCGGGCCTTTGGCGCGGAGGTTTGGAGGCCGCGGAGGCCTCCAACATTCCCCTTATAAATTCCCCTCTCCCCGTCATCAGAAGATATGGCAGCCCTTCCGGCCGCTTTCCTTGATCTGATACAGGGCGGCGTCGGCATCCTTATAGATATCGCCCTGGGGATTTTCGCGATCGGAAAATGCCACGCCCACGCTCAGGGAGGCAGGCGGCAGATCATCCTTGGGATGCTGCAGCAAATCGTTTGCCTGATTGATCTTGTTCAGCACCAGCTGGCGCATGGAGCTGTTAACGCGGGTCATGACCACGGCAAACTCATCTCCGCCGATCCGGCATATCATATCCACCGAGCGGAAGCTGCTTTGCAGTATCTCAGCCACGCGTTTGAGCACGCGGTCGCCCACGGCATGGCCATAGGTATCGTTGATTTCCTTTAAATAATCCAGATCGATCAGGATCAGGGCAATATGCTGGGTATCGGCGCTCTTCATCCACAACTCGTAAGCGCCGCGGTTGAAAAGCCCGGTCAGGGCGTCATGGGAGGCTTCATGGCTCAGCCGCTCATATGCCTCCTTGTTTTCCCGCAGGAAGCTGTTATAGATGCGCGTAACGAACCGCAGCTCCTCCACGCCCACGGGCGTGATGGGCTCCTGATTCTGCATCTTCTTTACCATGTTGGTCAGGGGCTTTCTGATCAGCTGCATGATGAGCACCAGGATGCCCAATACGATCATCAGCATCAGGATCGTCAGGAAGGTCTGGATATTGACCAGCAGCGCCAGCCGGGAGGAAGCCTGCTCCAGCTCCTGGCTGGAAGTGCGGATCAGCGCCTGGGTGCACATCCGCACGTTTTCACGGATGCGATCCTTATAGTGCATATAATTGTTGTCAAATACCAGCTCCTGGGCTTTTCTGCGCTGCTGCTCCGGCGTCAGGGCAAGATCGTCCGCCGCCAGCGCAAGCTGCCGTACCTCCTCGGGGATATCCGTCAGGTCATAGCCGCCCGCCTCCAGCATCAGCCGCATGGCCAAGTTTTCGGTATTGATCAGCTCATTGGAGAGGGTCAGGGCGGTGTTCAGGCTGCTCAAAGCGCCGTTATCGGAATCCGCCATCAGGGCTTCCAGCTTTTTCACAGCGCCGTCACGCCGCATTGTGACCTGCACCTCCTCAAAGAAATCCTGGAGGTACTGGATTTCGCCCGTCACCACAAAGCAGCGGACGCGGTCTGTCAGATAATCAGAGCCGGCTTCCATATCGGAGGCGGCAAGCTGCGCTTCAATATACCGATCGCTGGCCGTTTCCATGCGCTGATAGCCGCGGCTCACCGAAACATCGGCGATCAAAAGCGCTGCCGCGGCGATCAAAGCCAGCACCAGGAAGAATACCGAAGCCGTTTTCAGCTGGATCCCGGTATGTTCATGGGGCTGTTCCACAGGCTCCTCCGCCTCGGGCTCCTCCGCCTTTTCGCCGCGCAGGGCGTTCATCCTGACCTGCTGAACGATTTCCTCCGCCTTGAGAGCGGTGCGCTTTTCCTCCTGAACCGCGCTCTCCCTGCGCTGGGCCTCGGCGATATCGGCCTCCTTCTTTTGCAGGATAAAGGCTTCAAAGTCCGCCGCGGGAACAGGTCTGGAGAAGAAATAGCCCTGCACAAGATCGCAGCCCAGCAGCTTCAGGGCGTGCAGCTGCTCCTCGGTTTCCACGCCCTCGGCGATCACAGGCACAGCCAGGTAATCCGACAGGCCGATGATCACCTCCAGCATGTGCGTATTCCCGCCTTCCTGGAAGGCGTTGCGGATGAACTGCATATCCAGCTTCAGGGCATCGATGGGCAGATTGGAGATCATATGCAGCGAGGAATACCCCGTGCCGAAATCATCCATTTCGATCTGGAAACCCTGTGCGCGCAGCTGCTCCACCATTTTGATGATCTGCCCAGCGTCGGAGGTATAAGCCGATTCGGTCACCTCCAGCAGAAAATCAGCGCTAGTCAGCGAATAATCGCTCAAAATCCGCCGCAGTATATCGGGCAGGCCGGGATCAAACATATCGATACGGGACACGTTGACCGATATCGGCACAGAATAGCTGAGGCGATCCTTCCAATCGCGGATCTGCCGGGCCGTTTCCCGCCATACAAAGCTGTCAAGCTTCTGGATCAGCCCGTTTTCCTCAAACAGGGGGATGAATACGCCCGGGCTGATCATGCCAAAACGCGGATGGATCCAGCGCACCAGCGCCTCGGCGCTGGCCAGCACAGGCGTATCCGGCCGGATAATGAACTTGGGCTGGAAATACACCTGAAATTGGTTTTCGGCGATGGCGGCGGGAAAATCCTCCACCAGCTGCTCCATGTACAGCAGCTTTTCATGCAGGCTCTTTTCGTAAAACGCAACGGTTTTGGTAAAGTTGCCCTTTATGGTATCAGCGGCCATCTTCGCCCGATCAAAGCGCTGCTCGATATCGATATCCTTATCGACCTGGGAATAGACGCCCATCCGCAGACGCACCCTGCTTTCGGCCAGCTCGCCATCCTTCAGGGCTTCGGACACCTTATCCATATGCGCGCTGTAATCCTCGCTGTGGGGATAGTAGATCATGAAGGCGTCGGCTTCCCTGCGGCAGGCGATACCCCCGGCCTCCTGCACAGTATCCAGGATCAGCGCGCCGATCTTTCTGAGCACTTCATCGCCGTAGGCTTTGCCATAGCGCTCGTTGATCATATGGAAATGGTTGATATCCAGCAGGACAGCGTCCATTTCTGTATCCCTGTGATACTGGTCAAACTGCTGAACATAGCGATAGAAGTATTCCTTGTTGTACAGCCCGGTCAGCGCGTCCCGCTCGGTGGACTGAATGATATCGCGGTCTTCAGACAGTTCGATCACGCGGCGGATGCGGGCCAGGATAACGCCCGCCTGGGGATAGGGCTTGGAGATAAAGTCCGTGGCTCCCTGATCCAGGCTTTCCACCTCGGCCTTCTGATCCGACGTAAGAACGATCACGGGAATGCGCGCCGTATCGGCGTTTTCCCGCAGGCGGCGCAGCAGCTCCGAGCCGCTCATCACCGGCATCATCAGATCGAGCAGCACCAAAGACAGCATGCCGATATTGCGCTGTATGATTTCCAGCGCTTCCTGACCATCGGCAGCCGTGATCACCTCATATTCATCCTCGAGCACCGTTTTGAGGATCTCGCGGTTGATCAGCTCGTCGTCCACCACCAGGATCCGCCGTTTTCCGTTGGCCGCGTAGAATTTTTCTTGATTTTTCAGCATCGTGGCCCCGCCCTTCATCATCGTTCTCTGTATATCGCGTCGGTCTCTTTTGTTCCGCTCGGTCACTCTGTCTTTTTCGCGCCGCCGAGCACGTCGGCCAGCGTTTTCAGCATTTTATCCACATCCAGCGGCTTGGCGATATGCGCCTGCATGCCCGCCTCGGCGGCGGCCTGCTCGTCCTCTTTAAAGGCGTTGGCCGTCATAGCGATGATGGGAACGGCGGCCAGCTCCTGATTGTCCAGGGCGCGGATGGCCCGGGTGGCGGCATAGCCGTCCATCACCGGCATCTGGATGTCCATGAGTACGGCGTTATAGTAACCCGGCTTGGACAGCGACACCTTATCCACTGCCTCCTGGCCGTTGACGGCGGTATCGATGACAAAGCCCGCCTGGGTCAGGATCATCTGCGCGATCTCGCGGTTGATATCGTTATCCTCCACCAGAAGCAATCGCATAGCGCTGAAATCCACCGTCCGCCCGCCGCCCGGCGCTTCGTCCTTTGCCTTCTCCTCGGGCACGTCCTCCTGCCTTGCCAGCTGGAGCCGGAGACGGATGATCATTTCTGTACCGCTTCCCGGGGAGGTGATAACTTCAATTGTGCCGCCCATCAGATCGACAATGCTTTTGGTGATGGCCAGGCCCAGCCCGGTGCCCTCCACCTTGCTGACGGTGGACGTGCGCTCCCGCTCAAAGGCGGTGAACATTTTTTCGGCAAACTCCCTGCTCATGCCAATGCCGCTGTCCTGCACCCGCACTTCATATGCGCCATAGCCGTTTTCGCCGCTGCCGATCTCCCAAATGGAGGCCATGATATTGCCGCCCTCGGAGGTAAATTTGTAGGCGTTGCTGACGATATTGAGCAGCACGCGGTTCAGGTTCTTCCTGTCGCACCACACGTAACGATCGCGCACCTGGCCGCTGTTCACAACAAAATCGATGCGCTTCTGCGCCATCTGCTGGGAGAACAGAACGTGTATTTCGTCCAGGATCCGGCACAGATCGGCCGGCTCGTATTCCAATTCGATCCTGCCGCTTTCGATGCGGCTCATCTCCAGAATATCGTTGATCAAGTTCAGTAAATGCTGGCTGGAGGTTTCGATCTTGCCCAGATAATCCCTGACCACCGGCAAATGATCCTCCTTGAGCGCCAGATTGGTATAGCCGATAATGGCGTTCATGGGCGTGCGGATATCGTGGGACATGTTGAACAGGAACTGGCTTTTGGCCAGGCTTCCCTCCACGGCGCGGATCTTTTCGCGCTCAAGCAGCTCATGCTTTTTGCGCACCAGGTTTTGCACGTACAGCATGATCATGAGCCCGGCAAAAATGATCAGCAGCACAATGACGCCGTAGCGGGAAAGCATCCGCCGCACGGCCTCCACGCTTTGCCCGGCGGACAGCAGCTTGGCGAACCACATCAGCGCGCCGTAGAGCAGAAGAGCGAACAGCACCACGCCCGAGGTGGATATGCCGCTGTATTCGGTCAGCGTGCTGTTGTTGATCGTCCGCCAGTAGAAGATAAAGCCCAGCAGGCACCAGAGCGACAGCAGCAGGAAGGAAGCGCCGCCCATGGCCTCCAGCGCCGTCGCGTGCGGGATCAGGTGCACCAGCGCAAACCCGGCGGTAATGACGGTGCCAACAGCGCCGGTCGCCATGATCCTTTTGTTGTTTTCGGCGCGGGCCAGCTTCCAGGCGGCGGCTGACGTATAAGCAAAGCCCACCACAGCGCCAAAGGAGGTCAGCTCCACAAACCAATTGAGGGCGTTGCGGCCCAGGAACGAGATCACGATGGAGATGACCATGATAAACAGGATACTGTAGGTGGTTTTGGAAAACTTTTCGGATAGGATGTTATCCTCCGCCATGGTGGACAGCACGCGGGTCGCGGCGCGGTAAGCGCCGATCATGCCGGTGAGAATGGCCGCCAAGGCCGTTATGCCCATCACAGCCAGACCCGCCTGTCCCATGGCGCTCCGGGCGGCATAAAAGGTAGGCACCGAAGCAACGCCGTTCAGTCTGCCAAGATCGGCGATATAATCCTGCCAGGCTGCGTATCCCTCCGGCAGGGCGGACACGCTGACCACGCCCATGCCGGCGTACACAAGGCCTGCCGCCAGAATAGAGACAGCCACCATCCATTTGGCCTTCCTGACGGGAAAAACAAAATGCGCGGTATCGAAGGATACCACGTCAAAGCCCACAAATGCCCAGGGCGACAGGATCACGATGGTGAACACGGCATAGCCGCGGCTGTATTGACCGGGGCCAAACGCGCGGAGCGCGCCACCGGAAAGCGCCCCGGGCAAACAGACCGCGGTGGTCAGCAGCGCCCCGGCCAGAAGGATCACCGCCAGAACGGTGAATATCCGCTGGAGCAGGGCTTTGGCCCTTACGAACAGCAGTCCCACCACGGCCAGAGCGGCGACCGATACCGCCACCTCCAGAAGGTAGATATCATTCCCGGCAATATTATAATGGTACCCATGCTGCAAAAGATCGCCAAACACCGTGCGCAGCACAATGAACAGCGCTGTGGCGTTCAAGAAAACGATGGTCAGATAGGACAGGCACAAAAACCATGAGCACAGGAAAGCGTGATCCCGTCCAAAGGCGTTTTTTGTATAAGAATACACGCCGCCCGTCCCCGGGATGCGCGCCATCAGGAAGGAAAAATTAGCCCCGATGATCAGCATGATGGCCGTCCCGATCGCCAGAGCGGCAAGCAGGCCCGCAGGCCCGGCCACCGGCAGGAAGGTGGTGCCGGGCATCACAAAAGCGCCCCAGCCCACCATGCAGCCGAAGGCCATCGCCCATACGTCCGTCCGGGACAAATAGCGATCCAGACCCTTTTCCCTTCCGTGGTTTTCCATGCTCGGTATCCTCCCCGCAGCCCGGCGCGCTTTGTGTTTTGCACGGTGGTCCGCGCCTGCCGGAAGCATCTGTTTGCAAATCGTTGTGGGGCGTTTGATCGCAGATTTCCCCACTATGTCATTATATCATGAAACGGAAGGGGCTTCAAGGTTCTATATCATATAATGCGTGAAAGCGCCGGCTGGACCGTCTCATCGGAAAGCCAAACGTGAAATTGTTGCCTGCAAAGCATATTTATGGTAAAATATACGGTGTTATCAATACCCGGCGCGTTTTTTTCTTCCCCACGTTCCACTATACAGGAACCAACGCCTTACCGCGCCTTCCATAGGCAATTCCGACCCTGTGAAAACGGAGGATAAGGATATGAACCGGAACCACTTTGAGCTGAACGAGCATACGCTGCCTCTTGTGGCCGACATTGGCAAGCACATGCCCGGCGGGTTTTTTATTTACAAAGCCGAGGCGCCCGAGGAATTGATCTATGCCAACCAGGCGGTGATCGATATCTTTGGCTGCGACAGCCTGGAGGATTTCAAGCGTCTGACCGGCAACACCTTTAAGGGCATGCTCCATCCGGAGGATTATCATTCGGTATCCCATTCCATCAAGCAGCAGATCAGCCAGAACGACGAGGATTTTGACCACGTGGAGTACCGCATCATCCGCAAGGACGGCGCCGTGCGCTGGGTGGACGACTATGGCCATTTTACCCAAACCGAAAAGTATGGCGGCATCTACTACGTGTTCATATCCGATATCACCGAGAAGCGCGCGCAGATGGAATCGGATATGGCGGTGCGTCAGGCCGTCATCGAGGCGCTGAGCGAAGCCTACCACACGGTATGGCTGATCAACGACGTGGAAACCGAATGCTTTTCGCTCTACCGCGGCGACACTAAGGGCTTCAGCGCCCATGCCGGCCCCATCAAGGACGCGCTGACGCAGATGAAATACTCAAACGCCAAGGAGTATTATATCCGTACCACCGTGGCCCCCGCCGACCAGGAGCGTTTGCAGCGGGAGCTTTCCATTGAGCGGATCGTGCAGCGTCTCCGGGAGAAGCCCCAGTTTTCCATCAATTATCTGCGCATCATGTCCGACGGCAGCGAAAGGTACTTCCGCATCGAATTTGCCAAGGTCAATATGCCCGGCGGCAAAATGGGCGTCGTTTGCGGCTTCAAGGACGTGGACGACGACGTGCGCCAGGGCCAAAGGATGCAAAAAGCCCTTCGGGACGCCCAGAAGACCGAGGAGGAGAATCACCGCCTGATGCAGGAGGTGCAATCCGCCGCCAGGCTGGCCGACCTGATGGGCTCGGTATCCTCTCTGCTCACCAACATGCCGGCCATGAGCTTTTCTAAGGACGCCGCCACAGGCCGCTACCTGGCCTGCAACGCCGCCTTTGCCGCCTACGCCCACAAGAAAACGCCCGAGGATGTGGTGGGTCTCACCGATCATGAAATCTTTGATAAAGCCACGGCGGATCATTTTGTGGAGGACGATCAAAAAGCGCTGGGCATGGACGAGGCGTATATCTTCTTTGAGGATGTGCCCGACGCCTCTGGCAAAGTGGTGCGCAATCTGCAGACCACAAAGACCAAATTCACAGACGCCACCGGACGGCTGTGCCTGCTGGGCATGTGCGTGGACGTGACCGAAATGACCCGCATGAAGACCGCCGAGGCCACCAGCCTGGCCCGGCAGCAGGAGCTGGAACAGCGGCTCTCCCTGCAGGAGCAGCTTTTGGAGCAGCAGCGCCGCCGGGACGAGCAGGACAAAATGATCACGGCCATGGCGTCGGACTACCGCAGCGTATATCACGTCAACCTGGATCAGGACGACGCCGTTTGCTACCGCGCCGATCCCAACGATAAAAGCCAGCATCCCGAGGGCGTGCATTTCCCCTATTATGAAAACTTTGCCCGCTACGGCAATCTGTACGTGGACGAGGCTTACCGGGAGGGCTTTCTGCGCTTTATTCAGCCTGAGCACGTGCGCAAAGCGCTGGAAACCGAGGCCATCATCGCATACCGCTACCTGGCGCGGCGAGGCGGACGGGAGTACTACGAAATGCTGCGCATGGCAGGCGTGCGCCACGCGGAAAACCGCGACGACCATATGGTGCACGCCGTGGGCCTGGGCTTTACCGTGATAGACGCCGAAATGCGGGAATCCATGGCCAAAAACCGGGCGCTCAAGGACGCTCTGGCGGCGGCCGAGGAGGCCAATAAGGCCAAAACGGCCTTCCTGTCCAACATGAGCCATGAGATCCGCACGCCCATGAACGCCATCATCGGCCTCAACAGCCTGGCGCTCCGGGACGAAGCGCTGCAGCCGGGCACCCGGGAATACCTGGAAAAGATCGGCCAGAGCGCCCGCCATCTGCTGGGGCTGATCCACGATATCCTGGATATGAGCCGCATCGAGTCCGGCCGGATGATGCTGCGCAAGGAGGAATTCTCCTTCAGCGCCATCCTGGAGCAGATCAATACCATGGTGATGTCCCAGTGCAGCGACAAGGGGCTCAGCTATGAGTGCCGCATCAACGGCCACGTGGATGATTATTACATCGGCGATGATATGAAGCTCAAGCAGGTGCTGATCAACATCCTGAGCAACGCCATCAAATTCACCGACGCTCCGGGCAGCGTGACCATGACGGTGGAAAAGACAGCCTCCTTCGGCGACCAATCCACGCTGAAATTCAAGGTGAAGGATACCGGCATCGGCATGGACAAGGCCTTTATTCCCAAAATATTCGATTCCTTTTCCCAGGAAAACAGTGGCCGGAGCAATAAATTCGGCAGCACCGGCCTGGGCATGGCCATTACCAAGAGCATTGTGGAAATGATGAACGGCGCCATCAGCGTGGAATCCGAAAAGGGCGTCGGTTCTGAATTCACTGTGGTGGTCACGCTGAAGAACGCCGAGCGCAGGAATTCCGGCGACAGCGCGTTCTCCGCCAAGGATATGCGGGTGCTGATCGTGGACGACGATCCCATCGCCTGCGAGCATGCCAAATTGGCGCTGAACGAGGTTGGCATTCAGGCCGATACCTGTCTAAAGGGCTCCGAAGCACTGGAAATGATGGAGCTGCGGCACGCCAAGCAGGATCCATACAATCTGGCCATCCTGGACTGGAAGATGCCCGGAATGGACGGCCTGGACGTGACCCGGGAGATCCGAAAGCGCTACAGCCATGAAACCACAGTGATCATCCTGACGGCCTACAACTGGGATGATATCACCGACGAAGCTCTGCAGGCGGGCGTGGACAGCTTCATCGCCAAGCCTCTGTTCGCCAACAACGTGATCGCCGAGTTCCAATCCGCCATGAAGCGCAACGCCATAAGCGAAAAACAGCGCGATCAAAAGGCCGATCTGACGGGCCGCAGGGTGCTGCTGGCCGAGGACGTGCAGGTCAACGCCGAAATCATGATGATGGTGCTGCAGATGCGGCAGATCGAAGCCGATCTGGCCGAAAACGGCAGGATCGCCGTGGAGAAATTCGCCGATCATCCCGCGGGGTACTACGACGCCATCCTGATGGATATGCGGATGCCCGAAATGGACGGCCTGGAGGCCACGCAGCAGATCCGCGCCATGGCGCGCGAAGACGCGAAATCCATCCCCATCATAGCGCTGACTGCCAACGCATTTGACGAGGATGTGCAGCGCAGCATGCAGGCGGGACTGAACGCCCACCTGAGCAAGCCGGTTCAGCCCGATATTCTGTTTGAAACGCTGGAGAGCCTGGTCCAGCCTTAACGGGCCTGGACAGGATGGGATTGGGGATGAAGCTTTATGTCTGATAATCTTTTTGCGCTGAACGATCAGACCATTTCGGTGGTGCGGGAACTGGGCAACCACATGCCCGGCGGTTTCTTCATTTACAGAGTGGAGGAGCCGGAGGAGCTTTTATACGCCAACCAGCCGGTATTTGATATCTACGGCTGCGATGGGCCGGAGGATTTCAAACAGCTGACCGGCTATACCTTCCGGGGCATGGTGCATCCCGACGATTACCTCCGCATTTCCGCTTCTATCTCCGCGCAAATCGATGCAAGCGACGATCAGATGGATTACGCCGAATACCGGATCATCCGCAAGGACGGCGCCGTGCGCTGGGTGGACGATTACGGCCATTATCTGAAAACCGACGCTTACGGCGGCGTATACACCGTATTCATTTCCGATATCACCGAAAAGCGCGATCGTTTCCAATCGGCCATCGACAAGCACAAGGCCACCATCGAAGCGCTGAACGAATCGCTGCTCAAGGTGCACGCCGAGCGTCTTACCTTCAGCCGGGTGGCCCAGGCGCTGGCCAAGGATTTTTTCAGCATCTACGTGGTAGACCCCGACACCGATTCCTTTGCGCAGTACAGCTCTACCCCCGCCTGCGACCGGCTGGGCGTTGAAAAAGAAGGCGAGGATTATTTTAACGTGACCCGCAGAAACATGGAGCGGCTGGTTTATCCGGAGGATCGGGACCGCTTCATGGCCGTGTTTTCCAAGGAACGGATGATGGCGATCCTGGCGCGGGACGGCATCTTCACCACCAAATACAGGCTGATGGTAGACGGAAGTCCGGTCTACGTCAGCATGAAGGCCACGCTGATGGAGGACGAAAGCGGCCGCCACCTGATCGTGGGCACCAACAACATCAACGCCCAGATGACCCGCGAGCAGGAATTCCAGAAAAAGGTGAGCGAGGCCAAAAACCGCGCCAGAAACGATTTTCTGGCCAACATGTCCCACGATATCCGCACGCCCATGAACGCTATCGTGGGCTATACCAATATCGCCAACAGCCATCTGGACGACCCCGCCATGGTGCGGGATTCGCTGGAAAAAATTGGCTCCTCCAGCCATTTTCTGCTTTCGCTGATCAACGATATCCTGGATATGTCCAAGATCGAGAGCGGAAAGATGCAGCTGAACATCGGCGAATGCGACCTGTCTGCCATATTCCGCCGCATCGAGGATATCACATCGCTGCAGGCGCAGAACAAGCGCCTGACCATCACCTATGAAAAGAGCAGCGTGCGGCATTTTCTGGTGCGGGCGGACGAGCTGCGCATCGAGCAGGTGCTGGTCAATATCATCAGCAACGCCATCAAATATACGCCTGAAGGCAAAACGGTGGATATCATCGCCCAGGAATCGCCCGCCGGCGTGCCGGGGAGGAGCCGCTATCGCTTTATCGTCCGCGATACCGGACTTGGCATCAGCAAGGATTATCTGCCTCACATTTTTGACAGCTTCACCCGGGAGCAGAAAACCACCATCAACCGGATCCAGGGCACCGGCCTGGGGCTGGCGATCACCGCGCGGGTGGTGGAACTGATGGGCGGAAAGATCAGCGTGCAGAGCGAGGTGGGCGAAGGCTCGGAGTTTACGGTGGATCTGACGCTGGAAACGCTGGACAAGGCCGCTCAAACGCCCATCGCGCCCGCCGAGGACGCGGAAAAGGATATCGCGGGAAAGCGCGTGCTGCTGGTGGAAGACAACGATATCAACGCCGAAATCGCCTCCATGATACTCGGACAGTTCGGTCTGCGGGTCGATCGCGCCGAAAACGGTCAGGCCGGGCTTGACCGGCTGCAAAATCCGGAAAGCGAGCGCTATGACGCTGTGCTCATGGATATCCAGATGCCCATCATGGACGGCTATGCCGCCACCCGAGCCATCCGCGCCCTGCCCGGCCCATACTTCCAGTCGCTTCCCATCATTGCCATGAGCGCCAATGCCTATGACGAGGACGTGCGCGACTGCCTGGCGGCGGGCATGAACGCCCACATCGCCAAGCCCTTCAATCCCGACGACCTGATCAAACTGCTGCGTCGATACCTGTGAGGGCGACGCTGGCAACAAACACGATCTTTTCATCAATCGCCTCAACTGGCGATTTTTCTTTACATCTCCCCATCGATTTGTTACAATGAGTCTGCCGCGCCAAATGAAAAAGGATCAGCGCGGCAGGAGGTACACGCATGCTGATGACCACCGCATTGGCTCCACGCAAGGTTTGAGGATACTGCATGGAGCGATGCCCCGAAAACGGGGATGAATCCTCGGACTTTGCGATTTTGGATCCATATTTTCGTTCGATTTCAAAGGAGCAAAGTCAAAATGAAAAAGAATACGCATGATCTCAAGCAATTTTACATCCTGTGGAGCACCCAGAGCCTTTCCCAGCTTGGTAGCAGCCTGACCAGCTTCTCACTGACGCTGTGGCTGTACCAGGCAAGCGGCTCGGCCCTGAAAACAGCCGCCCTATCGGTATGCTCCTATGCGCCTTACGTGCTGATGAGCATCTTTGCCGGCGCGCTGAGCGACCGATGGGACAAGAAAAAAACCATGCTGGTCTGCGACGCCGTCGCCGCCTGCTGCACAGTGATCATTTTTGCACTGCTGCGCTCCGGAAGCCTGCAGCCTTGGCATCTGTACGTGCTCAACGCCCTGGACGGGCTGATGAATACCGTTCAGAATCCGGCCAGCGAGGTAGCCGTGACCATGATCACGCCCAAGGAACGCTATCAGCAGACGGGCGGACTGCGGGCTTTTTCCAGATCGCTGAACACCATCCTGCATCCCGTATTGGCAACGGCGTTGTATTCCTTCGCCGGGATGAACGTGGTGATCGCGGCGGACCTGATCACCTTTTTCGTCGCGTTTTTCTCGCTGCTTTTCCTGATCAAAATACCGGGCGCGCCTGCCGATGGCGAAAAAAACGAATCAGTACTGGCCGCCGCCAGGGATGGCCTGCAGTGCCTCAGGCAGCATCGCCTGGTGCTGTGGCTGATTCTTTTCCTGGCCGGGGTGAACTTTGTGGCCTCCGCGTTTGACGCGGCGCTGCCCGCTTTTATCCTTCCCCGGGAAAACGGCGGCAGCATCGTTCTGGGCTGGATCACCACCAGCAGCGGCCTTGCCATGCTGGCCGGAAGCCTGCTGGCCACCGCTCTGCCCGCGCCTAAAAACCGCGTGCGCGTGATCGTGCTCACGATGGCCTTTTCCCTGACAATAGAAAACCTTCTGATGCCGCTGATCAGATTTCCCGTCTTTTGGTGCCTTGCGCAGGTGATGGGATATCTGCCCGTCCCCTTGATGAACACCAACCTGGACGTGATCGTCCGCAGTTCTATTCCGGAAAATATGCAGGGCCGGGTCTACTCCTGCCGGAACACCTTGCAGTTTTTCACGATCCCCCTGGGCTTGCTGCTGGGCGGATGGATGGTAGACGGTGTATTTGAGCCCTTCATGGCCGCTCCGGCCGGCGCGCCGCTGCGCGTCCTGTTCGGTACGGGAAAGGGCGCGGGCGCCGGACTTATGATCTTTCTGCTGGGGCTGCTGGGCGGAGCAATTTGCCTGATCTTCGGCAGGATCCTGAAAGGCTACCGCGCGTGAAGCGAAGCCGCAATACTCCAACGGATCGCGGCGTGACTTCGGTCACGCCGTTTTCTTTGTAAAAACAAAAGCAAACGCAGATCGCCCTATCCAGAAAATTGAAAAGAGTTTCGCCTCCAACGTCTTCAGCAAGGACCTTTTTTCTGCTTTTTTCAATACGAAATACGCTTGTCCCCGCCCGAAAGCAGGGAATCCCATCAAAAAATCGAATATGCTTATCTGGGATTCAAATTGCCTGTTTTATTCTTTCTCCCTACAATAATGGTATCAATCAAATCAACAGACGGCCCGAAACGCCGCCTGACCGCAGCAAAGGGAGGAAGAAAAAGTGAAACGACTGAAAAAAGTGGGGCTGTTCACCTGGATACTGATCGGCTTCATCGCCGGCATCGTACTGGGCATCGCAGCTCCGGAAGCCGGCAAGGAACTCAAATTTCTGGGCACCATCCTGACCAACCTGCTGAACATGGTGGTTGTACCGCTGGTCATGAGCCTGCTGATCACCGCCGCGGCCGACGTGGGCGATATGAAAAAGCTGGGCAAGCGCGCTGGGCGCACTTTCCTGATCTTCATGGTCACCACCGCCATCGCCATATTGATCGGTCTGGTGGTCGCCAACGTACTGGCCGTGGGCAAGGGCATCACCATCAGCCTGGAGGGCCTGTCCGCCGACAGCTCCAAGAAAATGAACATCCTGGACACCCTGCTTGGCATCATTCCCACCAACATCTTCTCCTCCATGAGCAGCGCCAATCTGCTGCAGTGCATCTTCTTCGCCCTGCTGTTTGGCTTTGCGCTGACGCTGATCCCCGAGGATAAAGGCCGCAGCACCGTGCAGAAGTTCTTCTCCGGCGTGGCGGAAGTGATGAAGAAGATCACCAACATCGTGCTGTGGTTCTCCCCCATCGGCGTGTTCGGCCTGATGGCCTGGGTGGTTGGCACCTACGGTCTGGCCATCCTGGGACCCTATGCCAAGGCCATTGCCGCCGTTTACCTGGGCTGCATCCTGCACGCACTGTTCACCCAGGCGGGTCTGATGATCGGCGGCATCTGCCACCGCAATCCCATCCGCTTTGTGAAGGAATACCTGCAAACCATCCTGTTCGCCGTTGCTACCTGCTCCAGCGTAGCCACCATTCCCCTGAACCTGAAAACCGCCAAGCGCATGGGCGCTGCTGACGATGTGGCCGATTTTGTGATCCCCTTCGGCGCTGTCATCAATATGGATGGCACCGCCATTTATGAAGCAGTGGCCGCCATCTTCGCCGCCCAGGTATTCGGCATTGATCTGAGTCTCACCCAGCAGATCATGATCATGCTGTCCGCTGTGCTTGCCTCCATCGGCACCGCCGGCGTGCCCGGCTCCGGCCTGATCATGCTGACGGTGGTGCTGAACGCCGCCGGCCTGCCGCTGGAAGCCGTGGGCCTGCTGGCGGGCGTGGATCGCTTCCTGAACATGGGCCGCATGATCCCCAACATCTTCGGCGATGGCGCCACCTCCTTGGTTGTGTCCAAGCTGGAAGGCAAGCTGGGGCCCATGATGACCGAAGAAGAATATAACCAAACCCACGAAGCTGCCTGAATAAAAGGAGAACGCCATGAACATCAACGCATTGATGATGGATGTCACCGATAACGTTGTCACCTGTATGACCGAGATCGCCGCGGGCGAAACCGTATGCTATCGCAAGGGCAAGGAGCTCTGCACGATCACGGCGAAAAACGACATTCCCTATTGCCATAAGATCGCGCTGACCGATATCCCCAAGGGCGGCCAGGTGATCAAATACGGCGAAAGTCTGGGCGAAGTCTCCGAGGATATCACCGCGGGCCAGTGGGTGGCGGATCACAACCTGTTCAGCGTGCCCCGGGATTATGACAGCGAGCTGGCGGGCGAGGATTTCGTCATGTGCGCCAAGCAGTCCGAGGGCGCGCCGGACTTGAAGGGCTTCAAGTTCTGGGGCTATCGCCGGGCGGAAGGCCGCCCCGGCATCCGCAACCATGTGCTGATCCTGCCCACCTGCGCCTGCGGCAGCGAGAGCAGCCGCATCGTGGCCAGCCAGGTACGGGGCGCGGTGAACATCGTGTTCAACACCGGCTGCTCCGACGTGGCGGCCAACACCGAAATGAGCCAGAAGGTGCTCACCGGCTTCGCCTGCAATCCCAACGTGTATGGCGTGGTGATCATCGGCCTGGGCTGTGAGACCGTGCCGCACATGAAGCTGAAGGAAAAGATCCAGAAGATGACCTCCAAGCCCGTGGTTTCCTTTGGCATCCAGGACGAGGGCGGCACGCTGAAAACCATTGAAAAGGCCGTCCGCGCCGCCCGGGATATGGCGGCGGAAGCAGCCATGCAGCAGAAGGAGCTGTTTGACGTGTCCGAGTTCTTCCTGGGCATCGAGTGCGGCGGCTCCGACGCCACCTCCGGCATCGCCAGCAATCCCGCCGTAGGCGAGCTCAGCGATATCCTGGTGGATATGGGCGCTACCGTGATGATGAGCGAATCCATTGAATGGATCGGCGGGGAACATGTGCTGGCCAAGCGGGCCGAAAACCGCAAGATCCAGCATCAGATCATCGAAGTCTGCCGGACATATGAGCAGCATCTGACCGCAGCCGGACAGGATTGCCGCGCCGGTCAGCCTACGCCGGGCAACAAGGCGGGCGGCCTATCCACCCTGGATGAAAAGTCCCTGGGCTGCATCCGAAAGGGCGGAACCAGGCCCATCGTGGAGGTGCTGGAACAGGCCAAACGGCCCACGAAGCGCGGAGCCGTCGTGATGGATACCGCCGGATACGATATCTCCTCCGTTACCTCCATGGTGGCCGCGGGATGCCAGGCGGTGATCTTCACCACCGGGCGCGGCACGCCCACCGGCAACGCCATTGTGCCCGTCCTCAAGGTCACGGCCAACGGCCGCACCTATCGGAAGATGGAGGACAACATGGACGCTGATCTGAGCGCCATCGTGCGGGGAGAGAAAACCTATCAGCAGATGGGACGGGAGATGGTAAAGAACATGGAGGATATCTGCAACGGCAAAATGACCAAAGCCGAGGCCTTCGGCTTCTCCGACGTGGCCGTGGATCATGTTTGCAGGTACGTTTAAAAGAGCGCGTATGATTCAGGGGATGCCGCCCGTTGAACGGCATCCCCGCTTCGTGTTTTTGGCAGGTGAATATGGAGGAGATTGATGATGAAAGACATGGATATGGTCTATGCGATCTATCAATACGGTTCATTTTCCAAGGCTGCGGATGAGCTGTATGTCGGCCAATCGTCGCTGAGCATGGCCATCCAGCGGATCGAGAACGAGCTGGGCATGCCGCTCTTCGACCGCAAGCATCACCCGATTCAGCTGACCGAGGCGGGAAAGGCGTATATCCGATTCTATCGGAAGGTAAAGCCGGAAGAGGAGAACATGCTGTCCCTCATCCGCGATCTGTCCGAGCTGAAAGCAGGCGCGTTTGCCCTGGGCGGCACCCATTATTTGCTGTCCTATATCATGCAGGACAGCATTTGCCGTTTCGCGCAGCAGTATCCTCAGGTGGAGCTGCGCATCGTGGAGGCGCAGTCCAGTCGCTTCAAGGACTTATTGGCTGATTGCAAAATCGATCTGTGCCTGATGTGCTATGTGGACGACCCCGGCCTGCAATCCATCGGCCACGCCTTCTATGACGAGCTTTTTCTCGCTGTGCCGAAGCGCTTCGGGGAGGAGCTGCGCCTTCCGGACAATTACCTGACGCCCGAAGAAATCAGCTCGGGAGGCTTCGCTGCATACGATCACTATTTTGAAACCGCGTTTATGGAAAAGCTGCCCTTCCTGCAGCTTTCGCCAGGCAACAATCTGTTCTCCCGCAGCGAAATGATCTTCCAACAGATCGAACGCCGCCCGGCAAAAATATGGAGCGTGCAGCAGTTTGTCACAGCCTATAATCTGGCCGACGCAGGGCTTGGCTGCACGCTGACAAGCGCGCATATGATCCAAGGGATGAAAAAGGAAAATCTGGTGTATTATACCCTGCCGTCCTCCCTGATGAAGCGGGATTTTCACTTTGTGACCCGGAAGGACGCCTACATTTCCAAAGCGATCCGATCCTTTTGCGCCATATTTTCTGAAAACAAAAACTAATGTCCTTTCCTCCCCAAACAGAGAATGAAGCGGAGATACGATAAGGGCCTCCGCGTCCAGGGCCTTCCGGCCCGCTTACGATGATATAAGCATCTGTATAAAGCACCGGCCGATGGCATCACCGTTTTGATCATGCCATCGGCCGGTGCGTTGTTTTCCACATCGCCGGCTGCGTCCGTATGCTGGGAGCCGACGGTTTTCGCGCTGATTACTTGACCACGATATTCAGCAGCCTGCCGGGAACGAAAATGAATTTGACGATCTGCTTATCGCCCACGGCCTTGACCACGTCGGGATGATCGCGCAGGGTATCGGCCTGCTCGCGGGTCAGTCCGGCGGGCACCATGATGCGGCCGCGGATCTTGCCGTTGATCTGAATGGCGATCTCCACCTCATCCTTGACCATGGCGGCCTCGTCGTACTGAGGCCAGGGCTGGGTATAGATGGGCGTGCCAAAGCCGTTCAGCTCCCACAGCTCCTCGGTAACATGAGGCGCCACGGGGTTCAGCAGCAGCAGCAGGGTCTTGTATTCGCCCCGGGTAACGCTTCCCTTTTTGACCAGTTCGTTGACCAGCGTCATCATCTGGGCAATGGCAGTATTGAATTTCAGCGTATCGTAATCCTCGCTGACCTTCTTGATGGTGGCATGCACGCTGGCCTTCATATCCTGGCTCATACCCTCCTCATCGGTGAGCGAAGCCTGGAGACGCCATACGCGCTCGATGAATTTGCGGCAGCCCGCCGCGCCGGTGGTGCTCCAGGGAATGGCCTGATCAAAGGCGCCCATGAACATCTCGTACATGCGGAAAGCGTCGGCGCCGATCTCGGCCACCACTTCATCAGGATTCACCACATTGCCGCGGGATTTGGACATTTTTTCAATGATGGGTTTGCCGTTTTCATCCAGCTTCAGGATGGGATTTCCATTTTCATCCAGCTTGGGATGCACGTTTCCGTTTTCATCGGTCTCGGTCTCATACCCGTAAGCCAATACCATGCCGTGGCTGGTGCGCTTCTTGTAGGGCTCGCTGACCGGGCTGACGCCGATATCGTTCAGGAACTGGTTCCAGAAACGACTGTAAAGCAAATGCAGGGTGGTATGCTCCATGCCGCCGTTGTACCAATCCACGGGCATCCAGTATTCCAGCGCTTCCTTGGCAGCCAGGGCCATATCGTTCTTCGGATCGCAGTAGCGCAGGAAGTACCAGCTGCTGCCGGCCCACTGGGGCATGGTATCGGTTTCGCGCTTGGCGTCGCCGCCGCACTTGGGGCACATGCAGTTCACCCGGTCGGTGATCTTGGAAAGCGGGGACTCTCCGGTCTCGGTGGGCTCGTAGTTCTTCACATCGGGCAGCAGCAGGGGCAGATCCTTTTCATCCAGGGGCACCATGCCGCACTGGGGGCAATGCACGATGGGGATGGGCTCGCCCCAATAACGCTGGCGGGCGAACACCCAATCGCGCAGCTTATAATTGATCTTGCGCTCGCCAAAGCCATGCTCGATGGCGTATTCGATGGCGGCCTTTTTCGCCTCGGCCACCGTCATGCCGTTCATAAAGCCGGAATTGACCATGGTGCCGGCGGAAACATCGGGATAGCATTCCTCCTGCACGTCCCTGCCGCCCGCAACGACTTCCACGATGGGCAGATTGAACTTCTTGGCAAAATCCCAGTCGCGTTCGTCATGGGCGGGCACGGCCATGATGGCGCCTGTGCCATAGGTCATCAGCACATAATCGCTGATCCAGATGGGGATGGATTTGCCCGTCATGGGGTTGATGGCGCGCAGGCCGTCGATCTCCACGCCGGTTTTATCCTTATTGATCTCGGTGCGCTCAAAATCGCTCTTGCGCGCGGCAGCGGCGCGGTATTCCATCAGCGCGTCATAATTTTTGATCTGATCCTTGTATTTTTCAATATAGGGATGCTCGGGCGAAAGCACCATATAGGTAGCGCCAAACAGCGTATCCACGCGGGTGGTGAACACGCGCAGCTTGTCCTGGGTACCCTCCAGCTGGAAGTCCACTTCGCTGCCCTCGCTGCGGCCGATCCAGTTGCGCTGGCTGGTTTTGACCCGCTCAATGAAGTCCACCTCGTCCAGGCCATCCAGCAGTTTCTGGGCGTACGCGGTGATCTTCAGCATCCACTGGCTCTGCTGCTTGTGCACCACCGGGCTGCCGCAGCGCTCGCAGACGCCCTCCACCACTTCCTCGTTGGCCAGCACGCATTTGCAGCCCGTGCACCAGTTGACGGGCATCTCCCGCTTATAGGCCAGGCCGCGCTTGAACATCTGCAGGAAGATCCACTGCGTCCACTTATAGTAATTGGGATCGGTGGTATCCACCTCGCGGTCGTAATCGAAGGAGAAGCCCAGCATTTGCAGCTGATCGCGGAAGTGATTGATATTCTTCTTGGTCACTTCGGCGGGATGCACATGATTTTTGATGGCATAGTTTTCGGTGGGCAGACCGAAAGCGTCCCAGCCGATGGGATGCAATACGTTATAGCCCTGCATGCGGCGCTTGCGGGCCACGATATCCAGCGCGGTATAGGGACGGGGATGGCCCACGTGCAGGCCCTGGCCCGAAGGATACGGGAACTCGATCAGGGTATAATACTTGGGCTTGGTGTAATCGTTGCTGGCGGCAAAGGCCTTGTTATCCGCCCATACCTTCTGCCACTTCTTTTCGATCTTCGCCGGTTCGTAGATAGGGATCTCGCGCATTTTGTCCTCCTTCAAAATCAATACAGCCGTCCCGTCCTACAAAGACGAAACGGCTGTTTCGCGGTACCACTTTGCTTGCGGCTTTCGCCGCCCCTCAAACGCGCTGTAACGGGCGCGCCCGCGGCGCTTACCCGGGGCGAAAACCCTTTCAGCGCCAAAGCTCCGGAGCGAGCGGCCCGCCTCTCCCCCTCCGCGCTTTCACCCTCCGCGCGGCTCTCTGAACGGGTAGAAACTGGCGTTCTCCTTCTTGGCTGTATAACAGGAAATATTATAGTTGAAAGGGGAGGATTTGTAAAGGATTTTTTATCGATTTACTCTTATTTCCCCGTCAGGATCCACATGGCCGGGCGGACGCCGTTGATGTTTTTATAGCCCTTGTCCGGATGGGTGCTCACGTCGCGGCCCGAGGCGAACACCCAGGAAATATTGTTGGTCTTGCCGCGGGTGCGCAGCCACCAGCTGCAGCGGCCGTTTTCGTTATACAGTCCGGTATCCAGGGCGTGCTGGGTGGGGATGCCCTTTCTCCAGGCAAAGCCGTCGTGCAGGTAGTTTTCTATGGCCTGGCTGCGGTTCATGAGGAAAATATAATCATATTCCTCGTTGGTCTTAGTGCTCATGATCAGCGCGCGCTCCTCATCGGAAAAAGCGCCGTAATAAAAATCGCCGTTCAGCCAGGCGCGCAGCGAGCACTCCTCCCAGGTCACCTTATCCTTGTTTTCATGATAGGGAATGCCCTCCAGGATATACCGGCTGATGACGAAGGCGGCGCCGTTCGCCTTTTGCAGCACGATCCACTCAATGGGCTGATCCTCCGCCCCCTCCTGGGGATACTCGCCCAGGGTGATCACGTTGCCCACCCGGGCGTCCGCGATATCCGCGATCTGGTATTCCTCGGCAAGTCCGGCAGCGCAGGCCAGGCACAAAAGCATGACGACAAGGCAGAAAGCAGCGATCCGCTTCATTTTTTTCATTTCCTTTCCCGGTTTCTCTCGCGTGATAATCAATTCTTATTAAAATATAGCAAAGATCGACGCCGCTGTCAAATCATTTTCACCCGGAACGGCGTTTTTTTACTATACTTTTCCGGTTTTTTCATATATAATGTAAAATAGGTGTTTATGGGCACCGAAAACATGCAAGGAGAGTAAGCGAACGCACATGACGCAGCATCTGTTTTTTGTTCTGGCCGGCGTGCTGTTTGGCCTGGCCAACGTGATCCCAGGCGTTTCCGGCGGCACCATGGCCGTGGTATTCGGCGTATACGAGCGGCTGATCGGCATCCTGAGCGATCCGATCAAAGGCGTTAAAAAAGAATGGAGATTCCTGACAGCCTTCGTGCTGGGCGCGGGCATCGGCATCCTGGCCTTTGGCAAAATCATGAATTGGGTGCTGGAGCACTATCCCGCCCAGGCGGCCATGTTCTTCATCGGCGTTATCCTGGGCAGCCTGCCCATGCTTTTCCGCAGCGCCTTCATGCCGGGCAGAAAGGGGAGCAAAATACAGATCAGCGCTCCCACGCTCATCGCCTTTCTGGCGGGCTTCGCCATCATGATCCCCATGATCCTGGCGGGCAACACAGACGAGGCCAAGGAAGCCGCCAAGGCCGGCGCCGCCCTGGGCGGCGTGAACGCCGGTCAGGCCTTGCTGATGCTGGTATACGGCGTCATCGCCAGCGCCACCATGATCATTCCGGGCATCAGCGGCTCCTTTGTCATGCTGCTGCTGGGCGTATACGGCAGGATCATCGCCGCCGTGGCCGCCTTGACCAGCAGCCAGATCGGCAGCGCCATCGCGCTGCTGCTGCCCTTTGGCATCGGCGTGGTGCTGGGGCTGGTGTTCTGCTCTAAGCTGATCAAATATCTGCTCAAAAAGTATCCCGCCGTCACCTACGCCGCCATCCTGGGCTTTGTGATCGGCAGCATCGGCTGCGTATTCCCGGGCTTTGGCAGCCTGGACGTGATCGGCATCGTCGCCATGATCGCCGGCATCGTGGTGCTCTGGGCCTGTGATCGGCTGACCCCCGCCGAGAAGGAGTAAAGCGCCATGGCATTGTTTGTGGATAAAGCGCCCTTTGTGGCCAAGGCGGGCAACGGCGGAAACGGCTGTGTGGCCTTCCACCGGGAAAAGTTTGTGCTCAACGGCGGTCCCGACGGCGGCGACGGCGGCCACGGCGGCAGCATCGTGCTGCTGGCCGACGGCAATATGCATACGCTGCTGGACTTCCGCATGAAGGCCAAATACCATGCCCAGAACGGCGAGGATGGCCGCGGCGGCCGCTGCACCGGCAAAAACGGCGAGGATCTGGTAGTGAAGGTGCCCGTTGGCACGGTAGTGCGCGGCGAAAACGGCCAGATCGTGGCCGATATGTTTGAAGCGGGCCAGCGGCGCGTGCTGCTGCACGGTGGCCGGGGCGGCTGGGGCAACGCCCATTTCGCCACCCCCACCCGGCAGGCTCCCAACTTTGCCAAGCCCGGCGTGACCACCCAGCAGTTCAAATTCACGCTGGAGCTTAAAACCATTGCCGACGTGGGCCTGGTGGGCTTCCCCAACGTGGGTAAAAGCACCATCCTGAGCGTGGTCACGAAGGCCCAGCCCAAGATTGCCAACTATCATTTTACTACCCTGACGCCCAACCTGGGCATCGTGCGCCGCCACGGAATGGATTACGTGATGGCCGATATCCCCGGGCTGGTGGAAGGCGCCGCCGATGGCGCCGGGCTCGGCCACGATTTTCTGCGCCATGTGGAGCGCACAAGGCTGCTGGTGCACGTGATCGACATGGCGGGCAGCGAGGGCCGCGATCCCCTGGCGGATTTTGAGGCCATCAATCTGGAGCTCACGCGCTACGGCGATCTGAAAAACAGGCCGCAAATCGTGGCGGCCAACAAGATGGATTTGCCCGACGGCGAGGAATACCTGAACATGTTCCGGGAAAAATATCCCGATATTCCGGTATTCGCCGTGTCCGCCGCCGCCCACAGAGGATTTGACGAACTGCTGGACGCCATTGAAGCCAGGCTCCGGGAGCTGCCGCCCGTTACGCCCTACGAGCAGGAAGAATTCCTGGACGACCTGCCCGATCTGAGCGGCTACGCGGTCAAAAAGTCCGGCGGCGTGTACATTGTGGAAGGCGCGGCCATGGAGCGGCTTATCAACAGCGTGAACTTTGAGGATACCGACAGCATGAAATGGTTCCACCTGACGCTGCGCCGCATGGGCGTCATCGACGCGCTGCGCCGCGCGGGCGCGGGCGAGGGCGATACCGTGCAGATCGAGGATATGCAGTTTGACTTTATCGACTGATCGTGGGAGGGCTGCCGATGGACCCGAGGGAATACCTGCAAATGCTGCATATGGCGGAGCGGCTGAAGGATACGCCGCGCCACTGCACCACCAGCCGCGGCCGCATCGAGAGCGTGGCTGAACACAGCTGGCGCATCGCCCTGATGGCTTATTGGGCAAGGCACGAGTTTCCCGATCTGGATATGGATAAGGTGATCTGCATGTGCCTGATCCACGATCTGGGTGAATGCTTCACCGGGGATATCCCCACCTTCATCAAGACAGACAGCGACCGGAAAACAGAGGACAGCATGCTGCTGCAATGGGTGGATACCCTGCCGCCGGAGGTGTGCCGGGATATGCGCGCCCTGTACGCCGAGATGGACGCCCAGCGGACTCCGGAATCCCGGCTGTACAAGGCGCTGGACAAGCTGGAGGCCGTGATCCAGCATAACGAATCCCCCCTCCGCACCTGGGAACCCCACGAATATGAACTAAATAAAACCTACGCCTTCGACGCCATAGCCTTTTCCGACTGGCTGACCGAGCTGCGGCGGGAGATCCTGGCGGATACTATGAACAAGATCGAAACCGAAGAATGACAGGAGATGATCCCCATGCGTCACGAATGCATCGTTTTGCCCGAAACCGGCGTGGAGCTTGAAACTTACCTGACCGATAACCGGGCGGTGGAGCCCGAGCGCCGCCGCCCGCTGGCGCTGATCTTTCCCGGCGGGGGCTACCATTTCCGTTCCGACCGGGAGGCCGAGCCCGTTGCCCTGCGGCTGCTGGGCCTGGGCATCCAGGCGGTGATCGTCCGTTATTCCGTGGCTCCCGCCCGCTATCCCCAAGCCCTGCGGGAGGCTGCCGAGGCCGTGGCTTACGCCCACGCCCATGCCGAGGAATGGCTGTGCGACGCGCGCAAGGTGGCCGTGCTGGGCTTTTCGGCGGGCGGCCACGCGGCGGCGCACATCGGCGTCCGCTGGCAGGAGCAGAAGCAGGGCGCGGCCTGCCGCCCCGACGCCATGATCCTGTGCTACCCCGTGATCACCTCCGGCCCCCACGCCCACCGAGGCTCCATCGATAACCTGCTGGGCGAAGAGCAAAAAGCGCTGATCGACGCAGTGTCGCTGGAAAAGCACGTGAGCGACCAAACGCCGCCCACCTTCCTATGGCATACCTGGGAGGACGAGGGAGTGCCCGTGGAAAACAGCCTGCTGCTTGCCTGCGCCCTGCGGGAGCACGGCGTTCCCTGCGAAATGCATATTTACCAGCGCGGCGGCCACGGCATGTCGCTGAGCAATGACGAAGTATATCCGCCCTGGCACGACAACATCCATCCCGAATGCCAGGGCTGGATCGATATGGCGGCCCGGTGGCTGAAACAACTGTAAAGGAGAAAAAGAATCATGAAGCTGCTCATCAAAAACGCACTGATCCACGACAGCGTCAACCGCGAACCCTACGCGGGCGATATCCTGGTGGAGGACGGCAAAATCAGCCGCATCGCGCCCGTCATCGATTACCCCGGCGCCGATATCTTTAACGCCCAGGGCATGAACGCCTACGCCGGTTTTGTGGACGCCCACTCCCATCTGGGCCTGGCGGGCTACGGCATCGGCTACGAGGGCATGGACTACAACGAAATGAACGACATCGTTACCCCCCACCTGCGGGGCATCGACGGCTTCAAGCCCATGCAGCCCTCGCTGGAGCACGCCTCCCGCGCCGGCGTCACCACCGTTTGCGTGGGCCCCGGCAGCGCAAACGTGCTGGGCGGCACCTTCTTTGCCGTAAAAACGGTGGGCCGCCGGGTGGACGATATGATCGTAAAGGATCCCATCGCCATGAAGTGCGCCTTTGGCGAAAACCCCAAGCGCTGCTACCGAGACAAGTGCGACACCAGCCGCATGACCACCGCCGCCAAGCTGCGCGAAATGCTGTTCAAGGCCCGGGAATATGAGCGCAAGATCGCCGCCGCGGGCGACGACGAAAGCAAGCTTCCCCCCTTTGATATGAAGCTGGAGGCCCTGTGCCCGGTGATCCGCGGCGAACTTCCCCTCAAGGCCCACGCCCACGCCGCCGAGGATATCTTTACCGCCATCCGCATCGCCAAGGAATTTGGCTGCAAGCTGACGCTGGAGCACGTGACCGAGGGCCATCTGATCGTGGAGGAGCTGGTGGAAGCCGGTTATCCCTGCGCCGTGGGTCCCAGCCTGGGCGACGCCAGCAAATGGGAGCTGCGCAACATGAGCTTCACCACCCCCGGCATCCTGGCCCGCGCCGGCGTCAAGGTGAGCATCATCACCGACGCCGACGTGATCCCCCAGGAGTATCTGCCCCTGTGCGCCGGGCTGGCCGTCAAGAGCGGCATGGATCCCTTCGACGCCCTGCAGGCCATCACCATCAACCCGGCCATGCACGCCGGCATCCAGGATCGCGTGGGCTCTCTGGAGCCCGGCAAGGACGCCGATATCGTGATCACCAACGGCGATCCCTTTGAGGTGAATACCCGCGTCTGCGCCGTATTTGTCAACGGCAAAAACATCCTGTAATACGCATTGGGAGGCATAGCATGCAAACCTTTGACCGGGTCGCCATCAAGGAAGAGGCAAAAAACGTATTCAGCCGCAACCGCAGCCTTTGCGTCAGCATGATGCTGATCATCGTTGTGGCCGAATTGATCCTCTCCACCGTTTCGGCGGGCTTTCTGGGCATTCTGTTCAGCGGCATCATCGCGGTGACCGCCGCCGGATTCTTTACAAAGTGCTGGCAGGATGCCCCCATCGGCGTATCGGAGGCGCTGTCCGATACCTTTGACGAAGGCTTTCTGCGCAAAATGGGCGGCATGCTGTGGATGCAGCTCAAGGTGTTCCTCTGGTCGCTGCTCTTCGTCATTCCCGGCATCATCAAAAGCTACAGCTATGCCCTGACGCCCTATATCCTTTCCGATTATCCCAACGTGCTGCCCATGGAGGCCTGCAGGCTCAGCGAAAAGATGATGCGCGGTCACCGGGTGGATTACTTTGTGACCGAGCTCAGCTTTCTGGGCTGGGGCCTGCTTTCCGCCGTGACCATGGGCATCCTGCACGTGCTGTACGTGGGGCCCTACATTGAGCTGACCCAGGCCGGCATATACGAGGAGCTCAAACAGATCGCCCTGGACACCGGCGCGGTGACCCAGGCCGAGCTGGATGGGGAAGCCATCTACTGAGGCGCGTTATGCAGGCGAAAAAGATCCTTCAATGGGCCATCCTGGCCGCGTTGGCCGCGGCCTCAACGCTCAACATCCTGTACCTGACCGGCAAGCTCGGCCAGCACGCGGCTACCTACGGCTTTCTGCTGGTGCTGGCCTGCTTTGCCGCCCATCTGCTGCTCAAACGGCGGTATGCCGACGCCCCCGTAACCGAGAATAACCGCCTGCAAAACCTTCGCGGCGCCGTTACGGCGGCGTTCGCCGTGGTCTGGCTGGTCAGCACGGGGCTGGCCTTCGTGTGGCTGGGCTGATCGTACGATCAAAAGGCAACAAGCAATGGTAAACAGAACAAATGAACGACAAGCCGTATGGAACGGCGGCAAAGAAAGCCTGAAAGTCCTGCGGAACAGCCTTGCCAGCGTTTTCACGGCGCAAGGCGGGCCGCGGTTGTTCCTGGACGCGATCCCACTCAGCGCAAACCTGACCTGCATGTTCGGCGCTTTCGTCTTTCTCCAGTTCACCGTCCTGGGGCTGGCGAACCACGCGGGCGAGGGCTATCTCTCCACCGGACAGCGCGATCTGGTATATTACGCGCTGCAAATATTTGTGATCCTGGGCTATTTGCTGCACGCCCTGTATCGCCGCCGTTTCGCCGAAAGGCGCGGCGTCAGCGCCGTGGCGCGCGGCGTTTTCGGCCTGTTCTTCGCCTGCGTGATCCTGCTGTGCGCTTTGGGCCATGATTCTCTGCTGTATGTGATCGTTTCCATGGCCGCGGGCCTGTGCGTGGGCGCGATCGGCGGCACGGCGCATGTTCGGATGAGCCTGGCCGCCGCAGGCAGCGCGGCTGTGGCCCGATCCATGGGCTTGGGCAGCAGCGCCGCCGTCGTGCTGCAATACCTGCTGCAAATCCGGTGGGGCGTATCGCCGCTGCTGCCGGTTTTCATGGGGGCGGCCTTTGCCCTTTTCGCTTTCACGCTGACGCGCACTCCGCCGCAGGCGGCCCAGGCATCGGATCAAGCGTCTCATCCCGCGCCGACCCGGCGGATCGTGTTTTCGGTGCTGATCGCGTCCACCTTCATATTGTTCGCCTGCTTTTACAATGAATCCATCCATCATCTGATGATCCAGTCCGGCTATGCCAGCAGCGTATACAGCTGGCCGCGGCTGATGATGATCCCTGTTTATCTGCTGTTTACCGTGACCGGGGACAGGAAAAACGGCAGGTATATGCCCATCGTCTCCTTATACATCATGCTGATCGCGCTGCTGAACGTCATTTTGATCGGCAATTCGGGCTCGTACTGGCTCAATATGTGCTTTTTCTACTTTGCCATCGCCGCGTATACCTGCTATTATCTGCTCACCTTCTGGCGCTTGGCGCCGCAAACGCGGCATCCGACGTTCTGGGCGCCCTTTGGCCGCATGCTGGACAGCGTCATGGTGCTGTTCACCGGAGCGATCCGGCTTTCCACGCTGCCGGCCCCGGTGGTGCTTGGCGTGGATATCGCAGGCGTGGCCCTGGTCATCCTGCTGATGGCCCTGGGCGGGGATTTCAATCTGAGCGATCCGCCCCAGCCCGCTCCCGCCGCGCCCGAAGCGCCTCCCCTGCTCACCCCGGAGGAAACGCTGGAGCGGATGCGCCGTCGCTACGCGCTGACCGATCGGGAGATGGACGTGCTGCAAAAGCTCCTGCTGACCGACGACGAATTGCAGCCCATCGCCGACAGCCTGTTCATCTCCCGCCGGGTGCTGGGCCGTCATATTTCCGCTCTGTATCAAAAGACCGGCGCAAAAAGCCGCGTGGGCCTTTATCAGATCTATCACGCCCTGTCCCGCGAACGCTGACTGCGGCGTAAAACCGAATGCCCCCGTTTTTCCAAAATACCGGAAAAACGGGGGCGTTTTTTGCAGGTTGGCACACATGTGACCTGCCAAAATCCGACCGGAATTGATATAGTATGCTTGGTGAATTGTCTGCGTCAGCGTTCCAGCGCTGACGGCAGCTGAACCGAAGCATCATACGAAAAGGAGGCATCTGGCAGTATGAAGATGTTATTCAGGGTTTTACTGACTTTGGTTCTGGTCATGGGGATGGCCTTCGCGCTGCATGGGGCGGCAATGGCGGAGGAGGACACCACCTGGCAGGAGGACTTTACCTATACGACCTCGGCGTACAAGCTGATCCTGAGCAAGTACAACGGCACGGCGGAAAACCTGACCATCCCCGCCACGGCCCGGATCGGCGGCGCGGAGTACACCGTGCAGCTGGCCCCGGACTGCCACGAGTTCTTTCGTTACAAAAGCAAGCTGAACACCGTCACCTTCGCGCCCGGCGTGGATACGGGCCTTGTTACAAACGTGCGCAACATGTTTGCCAGTTGCAGCAATTTGACAAGTGTGAGTGGTCTGACCGACGTGCACAGCGTCGTCGATATGCAAAATATGTTCAATTCCTGATCCAAGCTGACAAGCATCGAGGGGATCGGAAGCTGGGATACCAGCCATGTCACCAACATGTACGGCGTGTTCTCCGGCTGCCGCGCCCTGACCAGCCTGGACCTGCACAGCTGGGATGTACACGGCGTTACGGACATGACCTCCATGTTTGGTTCCTGCACGAGCCTGACAACGCTCAATTTGCGGGACTGGGACGCCCGCGCCGTCGTCAGCGCGACCAACGGCATGTATCATATGTTCAACGGGTGCAGCAGCCTGACGAATCTGAACGGCCTCAGCGGCTGGCAACTGAGCAGCGGCCGCATGAGCGGTATGTTTGGCGGCTGCACCAGTCTGACGAACCTGGACGGCATCAGCGGCTGGGATATCGGCAGCGTCACGCTGATGGAGTACATGTTCAAGGACTGCACCGCCCTGGCCGACGTGAGCGGCATCCAGGATTGGGATACCGGCAGCATCACGGATATGCGCGGCTTGTTTGAAGGCTGCAGCAGCCTTGTGAGCGTTGATCTGCACAAATGGGATACGCACAGCGTTGTCACTATGTCTGATCTGTTCAGGCTGCAGGCAACCGCCAAGCGCAGCCTTGAAAGCGTAGACCTGCACGGCTGGGATGTAAGCAACGCCACGACCATATCCGGTATGTTTACGTGCTGCTCTTCCCTGACCAGCGTGGACGCAAGCGGCTGGACCATGGGCAAGGTCACCCTGATGGTATCCATATTCGCTGAATGTACCAGCCTCTCCGATCTCAGCTCCCTCAGCGACTGGGATGTAAGCACCGTCACGGATATGACCAGCATGTTTTCCGGCTGCAGCAGCCTGACCAGCCTTGCCGCCCTCAGCGACTGGGAGATCGGCGCCGCGGATATGCGGAGCATGTTTTCCGGCTGCACCGGCCTGACCAATCTCAACGCGCTCAGCGGCTGGAACACCGGCAGCGTCACAGGTATGTTCTGCATGTTCCAGAATTGCACCGGGCTGACGGATATTGCCGGGATCGGCGGATGGGACACCGGCAGCGTTACAAACATGGGGAGTATGTTCTACGGCTGCACCGCCCTTCCCACCGCCGATTTGCACGGGTGGAACACCGGCAGCGTCACAAGTCTGCAAGGTATGTTCCAGGGCTGCACCAGCCTGACCGGCGTGAACCTGAACGGCTGGGACACAGGCAATGTCACCTACTTCAGCAGCATGTTCAAGGGCTGCGCGGCCCTGCAGAACGCGCAGCTGAAAAGTTGGGATGTGAGCCGCGCCACCGGCACCTCCTCGCCCTTTGGCAGCATGTTTGACGGCTGCGGAAGCCTGAGCAGCCTGGACCTGAGCGGCTAGAACACGACGGGCATCAAGTCTACATACAACATGTTCAATAACTGCAGCGGCTTGACCAGCCTGAACGTTACCGGCTGGGATACGAGCAGCGTCACAAATATGAACTCTACGTTCCAGAATTGCGCCGCGCTGGCCAGCATCACCGGGCTCGACACCTGGGATACCGGCAGCGTCACGCAAATGGAGGGCATGTTTGTAAACTGCAGCAGCCTGACCAGCATCAGCAGCATCGCCAACTGGAATGTGAGCAGCGTCAAATACATGAGCGCTATGTTCAGCGACTGCAGCAGCCTGCTCAGCGCCGATCTGCATAACTGGAACACCGGCAGCCTCAACACCATGACCTCCATGTTCAACGGCTGCTCCAGCCTGCAAAGCGTGAACCTGAGCGGTTGGGACACCAGCAAGGTCACCAAGTTTGGCTCTCTTTTCAAGAACTGCGCAAGCCTGTCCAACGCGAACCTGCACGGCTGGAGTCTCGCCTCTTCGGCCAATGCCAGCGACGGTGTTTCCTACATGTTTGACGGCTGCGCCAGTCTCAAGACCCTGGACTTGAGCAGCTGGCAGACGCACGGCGCCGTGATGCTGGATTCCCTGTTCTACAGCGCTTCCGGGCTGGAGAGCGTGAACGTCACCGGCTGGGACACCAGCACCGTGACCGGCATGTCCGCCCTGTTCGCCTACTGCACAAACCTCAGGACCATCACCGGCATCGGCGGCTGGGATGTGAGCAACGTCACCAGTTCCTACTACGGGGGCAGCATGGATACGATGTTCCAGGGCTGCACAAGCCTGACCAGCCTGGACCTGAGCGGCTGGGGCGCCAAGACCGCCAACGTGCTGGGCATGTCCAACATGTTCAAGGACTGCGCCAATCTGGAAACCCTGAACGTCACGGGCTGGAACATGGGCAGCGTCACGACCATGTACGGCATGTTCAATAACTGCGCCAAGCTCCGGCAGATCACCGGCATCAACGCCTGGAATCCCGCCAGCGTCACCACCACGGCCCTGATGTTCAACGAATGCAGAAGCCTGCCCGCGCTGGACCTGAGCGGCTGGCGGCCCGTCAGCCTACAGACCCTGCAGAGGATGTTTTGGCTATGCGAAAACATGACCACCCTGAACCTGAACGGCTTCAAGCCCGCGGATCAATGCAGCCTGTATGAGACCTTTGGCAACTGCAGAGCCCTCACCAGCCTGGATGTGAGCGGCTGGAACGTGGGGTACCTGGAGGGGACCTTCGCCCGCTGCTATGCCCTGCGCAGCCTGGACGTCAGCGGCTGGAATACCAGCACGGTGCAGAACATGTCCTACACCTTCTATTTCTGCGAAAGCCTGACCGACCTGCGGGGGATCAATGGCTGGGACGTGAGCAGCGCCACCAACATGAACCTGATGTTCACCCTTTGCGGGTTCACCAGCCTGGACCTGAGCAATTGGAACCTGAACAAAAGCAATTACATCGCAATGGGCGGCATGTTTACCGGATGCCGCCACCTGTCCAGCCTGGATATCAGCGGCTGGGACATGAGCATGGTGGGAATCGTCAATACCATCGCCGATATGCAGCTTTATAAGTTCTTCGGCTACTGCGATAACCTGACCCAGATCAAAATCCCGCTGAATCTGAGCGCCGAGCTTCAGACCGATCTGCCCGCCGAATTTACACGGCAGGACGACCCGAGCGCGACCTATACCGTCCTCCCGACCGAACAGACCGTGAGTTACACCATCGTGCGTGGCCCGATCCCCTTCGGCACCCCCACCTTCACCCTGCCCGCCGGCACCACGGCTGTGGAGGCCAACGCCTTTGAAGGCGCGTACATGAGCATCGTCAGCATCCCGGCGGGCTGCCAGAGCATCGGCGATCACGCTTTCAAAGATTGCGTAGCGCTGGTTCAGATCAGAATCCCGGACAATTGCACCCTGGGCGCCGACGTGTTTGACGGCTGCGTATCGGTCACGGTGTACGGCACGACGGGCAGCCCGGCGGAGCTGTACTGCCAGACCCACGACAACTGCACATTTGTGGCGGAATGATTGGGGAGGAGAGACGTTAAGGAGCGCTCCTGAAATACACCGCAACGCAAAAACAGCTGGATTCGAGCAAGCTCGATCCAGCCGTTTTGTTTATGCGGCTATGACGCTGTCGCGTCATTGACGTCGGCAAGCCGCCGTCATTTCTGGAGCGGGTGGCGCGTTCAACATTTCAACATCAAGCCTAAGTCTGAGGTCGGTACGCACAGCGTACCGAGGATTGCGCAGCAATCTCGAAAAAGGCAAGAGACGGCAGATGGAGCTTGCTCCAATCTGACGCCTCTCGCCTTTTTCTTTGGCCTCAGACGGCCTCTTCGCGACAACCCACAAGCTTAACTGGCGGAAGTTGTTTGATAGTGTCATCAACCTTGTTCGCCAGGATGGAGTCCAGAGGGCTTTGAGCGCCCGGAAAACCTTCCCTTGGGATGGTTTTCAGCGAAAAGCGGGCCGGTAGGCCCCGGATCCAAGCGGGCCTTTGGCGCAGAGCTCGAGGCCGCGGAGGCCTCAAACGTCCCCCCCTGCTTTGCATTACCAAATACATCACCGATCCCCTTACTGATCCAATATCTCCGCCTGCATTTTCAGGTAATCCTCCCGGGTGATCAGCGTGCGGCGAGGCTTGGGGCCTTCGTCCTGGCTGACGATGCCCATATTGGCCATGGTATCGATCAGCTTTCCGGCCCGGCTGTGGCCCAGACCCAGGCGGCGGCGCAGCATGCTGATGGACATCTGCCCGCTCTCCACCGCCATTTCGATGGCACGCTGGAGCAGCTCGTTTTCGGTATCGGCCTGCATTTCATAATCCGGCTCCTTGCCGGCAGCCTGCTGCTCCTGCTCCTGGGTGGCCTTTTCCATATGCTCGTCCACCCGCTGATCGTACAGCGCCTCGTTATGCTCCTTCACATAATCGGCGATATCCTGCACCTCTCCGTCGGATACAAAGCATCCCTGCACGCGTACGGGACGGAACTCGCTGCGGGGGAAGTACAGCATATCGCCCTTGCCCAACAGCTTTTCAGCACCCACCGAATCAATAATGGTGCGGCTGTCCACGTTGTTGGCCACGGCGAAGGCGATGCGGCTGGGAATGTTGGCCTTGATGACGCCGGTGATCACGTCCACCGAAGGACGCTGCGTGGCGACGATCATATAAATGCCCGCCGCGCGGGCCAGGGCGGCCAAGCGCTGAATGCTCTCCTCCACCTGCTTGCGGCACTGCACCATCAAATCGCTGAACTCGTCGATGATAGCCACGATATCGGGCATATGATCGGCGGGATTGGTCATCTTTTTATTGTATCCGGCAATATTGCGCACGCCCAGCTGCTGGAAGCGGCGGTAGCGGTCGCCCATCTCCTGCACCAGCCAATCCAGGGCAGCGGCGGCCTTCTTGGGATCGGACACCACCTCGGTCAGCAGATGCGGGATGCCGTTGTAAGGCTGCAGCTCCACCAGCTTGGGGTCGATCATCAGCAGGCGCACCTGCTGGGGCGTGGCACGGTACAGAATGCTCTGGATAATGCTGTTGATGCATACAGATTTACCGCTGCCTGTGGCGCCGGCGATCAGCATATGTGGCATATCGCTGAGATCGCAGCAGATGGGCTGGCCCGTGATATCCTTGCCGATGGCCACGGCGGTGGGCGAAGGATTGGCGCGCATGATATCGCTGTCCAGCACTTCCTTGAGCGTCACCATGGAAACCTTTTCGTTGGGCACCTCGATGCCCACCAGGCTGGTGCCCGGGATGGGGATCTCAATGCGCAGGCCCACAGCCTTCATGGACATAGCCAGGTTGTTACTGACAGTGTTCAGACGGTTCACGTTCACGCCGTCGGCCAGGCGCAGGGCAAAGCGCGTGATGGCCGGGCCGTGCACCACATATTCCACCCGCGCCTCGATATTAAAGGAGGCCAGCGTATGCTCCAGCAGCTTGGCCCGGGCCTCGTCCTCGGCGCTGGTATCGACGCGCTGCTGTTTGGGCTCCCGCAGAAGGCGCAGCGGCGGGAACACGTACTCTCCGTTGACGCGCTTGAGGGCCTCGGCGGTATGCTTGACCTCAAAGGGATCAATGCGCGGGCGGTCGTTATTCTGCCCGGTAATGGATATGCGCTCGCCGGTGAGCGGCACGGCGGGATCGGTATAAACGCGCTCCACCTCGCCCGAGGTATGCCTGCCGCCGGTAACCACCGACGCCGCTTTGGCCGCGGGCTGAGCGGCGGGCGCCTCCTCAATGGGCGGGATCTGCGATTGATCCTCATACCAGGGCAAATTGTCTTCCTTGGGCGCGGGCTGTGCTTCGGGCTGCGCTTGCGCACGCGGGACGGGCTGCGGCTCGGGGCGCAAAACAGGCTGCGCCTCCTCCTGCTTTTGCCCGGAACGGCGGCGACGGGCGGGCTTTTCTGCCGCGGGCTGATCCGATACCGGTATATGCTCCTCGTAGAGCACGCCAGACTGCACGGGCACAAAGCCCTGGGGCGCGTTGACCGCGGGCTGAGCAGGGGCAAAATCCCGATCCTCCACCAGATAGGAAGGCACGGTATCGCTCTGCACGCTGGTTCCGGTGTAGCGCACCTCCTGCTGGGGAATGATCGGCTGCATGGGCACCTGAATGCCCTGATCCCACATGGGCTGCTGCTCGGCACCGGGATCATCCTGATATTCCTCCTGGCGCTGGCTTTCCTCCCTGCGGTAGCGGCGATTGCTGATCATGCTGATCAGATCGGCCGGGTTCATCCGGATCATCACCAGCAGCGCGCCCAGCATGAGCGCCGCCAGCAGCGTTACGCTGCCCGCCACGCCAAACACGTTATTGAGCGGATAGGCCAGCAGCATGCCCAGCATGCCGCCCCCGGCCAGCTTACCCATATTGAAGGCGCGCATGTTGTAAGCCCCCGTCAGGTAAGCGCCGTAGGAGGTGTTATTGATCATGCCCAGGGTGGTTTTATTGTTATTGCCAATATAGTCCATCAGCGTGATATCCCGACCGCCCACATAGGTGGTCAGCGTCAGGATAGCCAAAAGGCACAGGAACATGAACAGCGCGCACAGAAAAACGCGCGGCGAGACCCGGCGGCGCGCCGAGGCGTACCACAGCCCGCCCGCCCATACGGCAAAGGCAGGCAGCAGCATGCACAGCGCGCCGGCCAGGCCGTTGGCCGTATCGCGGAACAGCCGCAGTGTGCGCCAGGCGGACGTGGTATCCAGCAGCATGCCAAGCAGCCAGCCCATGCCCAGCGCCAAGCTAATACAGCCCAGCGTCAGGCGCACCATGCCTCCGCGGTCGGTGGTTTTGATCTGGGCCTTTTTTGATTGCGCCATAATAAAAACGATCTCCTTATCGCAGGCTTTGCTCCAGCAGGTACAAAACGCCCGCATCGTCATAATACAGGGTATAATTGGGATAGATCGCCTGGACCCCCGGTTCCAAACGTAGGTAAGACGCCGCTGCGGCGCTGATTTCAGCCGCAGCATCGGGAGCGCCCAGCAGCGCTTCCACATTGGACCGCTCCATGCCGGGCTCGGCGCCGCTCAGGCTGAACCGCCCATACCTCACCGCCGTCACAAGGCCGCTTTCATCGGCAATGGCCTGTACGCCGCGCAGGACGGGCGCTTCAAACTCATAGATTTCCCCGCCCTGCACAAGGTCGGGATCGGTCAGGCTGCCGCAGGCTTCCAGCAGCGCGTCGATCCGCCCTCCCGGAGCGAGGGGAAGCGGGGAAGCAGGCTCCTCCACCAGAAGCCCGCGCAGCTCATACCACTGCAGCTGCACAGCGCCGGCATGGCCGCTGAAATACTGAAAGCGCTCGGCCGGATAATAGAAGGTAACGCCATCCGCTGAAAAATATACGGTGTCCAGCGGCACGGGCAGCAGTTCGTCCGCGTCCAGATAGGTATTGAGCTCCTCCCGCACGTTTTCCTCCACATACCCATCCAGAAATTCCTGCAATGCGTCCAGATCGGAAAACACGGTCTCCAGCGGCAGCGGCTCTCCGGTTTCGGCGTCAAGCAGCGCCGTGCGTACATACTGAATATACCGGCCAAACAGCAGATCGCCTTCCACGGTGAGCCGCAGGCAAACGGCGTTCAGGCTCCCGAATGGCGCGCTTTGCTCCCGCGTCTGGGCGGCCTGCAGCCCTTCAAAGGGCACAAGCTGGGCATATTGATCATGAAACCAGGCCTCGATAAAATCCTGTCCGGGGCTTTCCTCCGCCAGCGCGGCGGTCATCATCAGCATCAAAATCATCATGGCTGCAAACAGTTTTCGCATGCGCTCACCTCCGTTTCATCATTTCATTGTAGCGCGCCTATGCGGCGGAATCAACCTTCGGCCACCGATTTTACAAATGTTACCAATCCCTGAACCAGGTAATCGATATTGGCCTGGCCAGCCTGCGTATCCCGGCGGGTATGAATGGCGGGGGTATAGAAGCCTATCCCCCGCATCCGCTTGCAGAACACGGCGCAGAAGCCCCGGCGAAAGGATTGATGATCGGAATTGACGGCGGTATAAGCGCTGGGATAGAAATGCGGGATAAATCCGTCCCGCTCCTGAAAGCTTGCCGTCAGCAGCGGATAGGCATAGGTAGCCCGGGCATAGTTTTTACTGATGATCAGCAGGTGCTCGCCCACGCCCACGCAATCCATATTGAAAACCACGGTGGTCTTTTTGATTTCCGGATGCCGGGCGGCATACGCGCGGCTGCCCGCCTTGCCCTTTTCCTCGTTATCGAACAGGAGGAACGCCGCCTGATCCCGGATATCCTCCGGCAGCCGCGCCATGAGCTCAAACACCGCCGCCACACCCGATGTATTATCGTTTACGTTATGCCGATTGGCCGGGCCGATGATCATGAGCATGAGCAGCACATAATACGACATCAGGAAAACGATCAGCGTAACGCGACTGTCCCCCGCCAGCAGAAAGGACAGCCAGCCCAGGCCGAAGCTGATCACAAACAGCAGCGCTACAATGGCCAGCTGATACAGCAGGAACAGCGGGATATTCCGGGGAATGATCAGATTGGGCAGCACCATATTGGCAGGCGTATCGTAATGCGCGGTAAAGATCACATTGGCGGAATCGGGATCGCCTGCCACGAAGTTTCTGTGCTTCCCGTCCTCCTCCGTCTTCGCCCGGTATCCCAGTCCCCGCGCCGCGGCGGCGGCATACTTTAAGAAGGCGTCCTTCTGTTCCTCGGTCTTTCGGACAGGAAACCGGCTGTTGATCTCCTCCAATCGAGTCATAAAGCGCCTTCTTCCTTTAATATTTCCGTAACATTATATCAAACTTTTTTCACAAAGACAAGGGGAGGGGAACACGCTTTCTTTTAACAGGCTTAGGCCATGCCAAATTCGCAAAAATAACACGCCCCCTGATAGAGGCAAAAGCCTACTACTTATCAGGAGGGCGTATCATGAAACAATATGACCACCGCATCACGGGAAAAGTCATCCGTAAACTGCGAAAGCAAAAGGGACTTTCACAGGAAGTTTTGTCCGGACTGGCCGGGATCGTCCGATCGCATCTGACAATGATCGAAAACGGTGAAAAAAACGCAAACGTGGAAACACTGTGGCGGATTGCCGATGCGCTGGGGATCAGGATGAGCGAATTGTTTTCATACATAGAAAAAGAATAAATCGATGAAGCGCTCTCCTCCCTGTCTGATTAAAACAGCAGGAAGGAGAGTGTTTCATATATCATCACATACAGTTTCATTTTTCAAATAATCAGCAAGCGATAAAGCAATTCTTATAGGAGCACCTCCCTTTTGTGTTTGATAAATTGTTGCATCTTTTTTTTGCCAGATTACGATGCCATCTATATTCAACTTCTCAACTACGTAATAATCTTCTGATATCTCGTCATATCTTTCGTCTAGAGTTACATCAACAACATTCAATCTTTTTGATATGCAGATACCCGTCAATTCATGATCTTCAAAACTCGCAACTCCAAACTCAGATACATACTCTTTGTAATCATCGGCGAAATGAGTTTTTAAAATGGTTTCAGCGTTATGAATGACTTCTTCTTTAACATTCCCAAGGCTAATAAGCCCCTTTTTTTCTTTAATCAATTCAACTATTTTCCCCACATTAATTTCCTCCACTTGCTAATTTAGCTATTGCTTTCCAAAAATCTGAACGTTGTTTTGCAAAAACACTTCTATTAATCTGTGAAGCTTCCCCAAGCTCATGCCAGATTAGATTATTTCCTCCTTGCATATGCTCTGATTCTGTAAGAATAGCCAATGTTGAATTCATTTCTTGACCAATATGATGCAATTGATATGCTTGGCCAGTTGAAGAATCAAGTGCAGAAAGCCCCTGCTGCATCCTCTGTAGATTTGTTCTACCGAAATCGTCTATATAATTCAAATCAATATCACGGATAAGTGCTATTTTGCCATTAATCATTTGTGGCATCAAACCAGCATCTTGGCAGATTTCATACTGTTCCAAACTTTTAAACCCTTTAATAACATCAATTGGGTATCCGGACTGCTTCTGAATAAATGCAGCTTCATTCATTGTCAATCCATTTAATGTCGCGCCTTTCAGAGCTATTGCTTCACTTGCACCTCCAGCTATTATACCAGTAATAGCTCCCCACTTAAATCCTTCACTTCCTGCAATAGCTGTAGTTTTAAGAGCCTCCTTTATATTTCCTGTCTGAATCGCCTCAATTATACCCGCTGATACACCTCCTAACATCGCTCCTGTCAATGCTGCTGTTACACCTGTATCGGCCGCAACAGAAAAGATTAAACTAATTGCCGGTATACTTGTTGTTACTGTAGAAACCGTTACGCATATTAGGATTATACCTGTTCCAATTGCAACATTGCGAATAATCCTATCATATGTATCATCATAATATGTTTCAAACGGTTCTACTGTCGTTGTACCATTTTCTCCAAGAGTAAAAATATATTTTTCAGATGTATATTGTTGATTCAGTTCCAAAAGGTTAAAACCAAAAAATAAATTTGTTTGTGAATTAAAGGCTACTTCATCAAGATATTCTTGAGAAATATATATTGCATTTACATTCTCAACAAAATATTCATCACTGTGTAATGTATTAATCAATTCAGCATACAATGTATCTTCTACATATGGCAATGAAGAGGGATCATTTAAACCACTATAATTTGATCTACTGGATTCAGAGAAGCAATTCGACCACAATCCAAATATTAAGGAGATTCCCAGAATAATTGATATCAGTTTTTTCATGACTTTTCCCTCATTTCAAACGATCAACAGAAAACCCATTTGCTACGTACTGCCTTAGCAATTCATCCGTTCCAACAAAAATCGTCTTTACTGTAGATTCTCCTGTATATCGATTTTTCACTGAAACTGTATATATGCCCTCAGTTGTATATCGATCTCCGTCCTTCGCCGGACGATTAAATCGATCATCCTCTATGATGCCGCCTGCTCCATCTTGCAGAACGGACCGCTTGACATTGATATCCAAATACCGCGAGCGAGCCAAATCAAGATAAAAACCATTCTCTGTAATCGCCGTATTCTGCAATTCAGCGCCTGTAACCACATCAAACGGATAAACCATACAATTGCCGTTTCTGACAGAGAACTTAAAATAAATACGGTAATCGTTATATGTTGTTATGCCAAGAAGCCCTGGACTTTTGATCTCATAGTCCAAGGCAACTTCATAGTCGCCTTCCTCCAAAAATTCAACCATTGTGTCCGCGTTTACTTCTTCATTCGCCGATAGAAAATCTGTGTATAATATCGGCTCATTTTCATAGTTTTCATGTGTCTTCTGTCGAATAATCAACGCTCCTCGTTTAAAATCGGTTTTCGGAATGCCAAAGTTCTCATCATATCCCTTGGCATCCGATGCAATGGAAACCCCCTCTTTTTCATTCAATCGATCAATATCCTGTTCCAAATAGAAGCGAAGCGAAATTTTATCTCCCACAACTTTAAGAAATACAGGATTCCCATTTGTATCATCTATAACCCGTGTAAAACCGTTTAAACAAAAGCGTCCCAATTTCCATCCATAATGAGGATCATCGGAATCAACCTTTTTAATTCCCGAATATCCATTACTAACGCCCGTTTTAGTCACTGTGTCGAAGAAATACTTAATAGTGTTGGGATCCGGCGTCTGCAAAGGAGCTTTTGTTGGCGTAGGTTCAGGCGTTGACGTTGGTTCAGCCGTTGATAATAGATCGCTAACAAACTTGCTCGTATCCTCCCAAGCATTTGACGCAGTATCACTTACATCTGTCCATAGACCGGAAAAGAAATTGCCAACAGATTCTAACACATTCGTTGTTTCTTCAATTTCAGGCGGTTCCGTCGATATAATTTCCTCCATTATCGCAATCTGCGGTAAGCAAAACAATAGAATTGCCAAAAATACAAGTATCATTTTCCTCATAAACTTCTCATCCTCTTTTCTTCCGTATCAAATATGATCCATCAAGCATTTTCTCATAGTAAGCAGCTATGGTCTTTCATCCATGAATGCTTTTCTGACCTGCAAGAGCATAATACGCCTATCTTTTGGAATACTATGTCTATCATCGTTTACAATAATATCATATTCCCGACAACTTAGCAATATGATGCCGTTCAACTTAACAGTAAAATAGTCTCAGGAAGGTTGTGATGCCATGGATACGCTGGGCCGCTTGAGGCAATTGCTGAATGAACGGAATTGGACGGAATACCGACTTGCAAAAGAAAGTGGGCTTTCTGATTCTACAATCAAAAATATATACAAGCGGAATACCCAGCCCACCATTGACACATTGGAAGCCATTTGCAGAGGGTTCGGAATCACCCTTGCTCAATTCTTTACAGAAGGCGAAATGGTAGAAATGACTCCTGAATTAAAAGACTTATTTGATAATTGGCTGTCGCTTACACCCGAACAGAAGCAGGCCACGCTTACCATGATCAAAGCCTTCCACCATGATCAATAAAGCAGAATGCCGCAAAAAAAGATCCTTCACAAGCTTGAATGACAAGTAAAACAATCGCCGTTATCTTGTCTTATCAAACCTGTACGAAGGATCTTTTTATTTGTGTTTTTTGAACTGCACCGCGATGGCGGCTGTGAGCAGCGCCACGCCCTTTGCGCCGCCTGCTAGCAGCGTCTCCGCGCAGGCGCGGGCGGTGGCGCCGGTGGTGCGCACATCATCCACCAGTAGCAAGCGCAGCCCGGATACATCGGCGGCCAGCTGAAAAGCGCCTTCCACGTTGCGCCGCCTGTTTCCGGCCCCGTGAAGCTTGGCCTGCTCCCGGGTCTTGCGGGTGCGGTTCAGCATATCCAGCACGGGCAGGCCCGTCCGCGCGCCCACCAATTCACAGAGCAGACGGGACTGATTGAGGCCGCGGACCCGCTGCCGGGTGCGGTGCAGCGGCACGGGCGTCAGCGCGTCGTACTCCGCGGGATTGAAGCACTGCGCCATGCCTGCGGCCAGCGTCTCCGCCGCCTCATCCTGATACCCGAATTTGAGCAGCTTGATCAGCTGCGCCGCCGCGCCGGTATACCGAAACGCGCCGTACGCCTCCGACATGGGCGATAGCAGCCCGGCCTGGCAGAAGGGGCAATTTCCCCGCACGTCCAGCGGATGCATGCAATGGATACATACGTTTTCCCGCAGGCGCAGGGCCAGCGTTTCCACGCGGCACTCCGGACACAGGCAGTATCTTTCGTCCGCCCGGCGGGGATCGCCGCAGAGCAGGCATTCAGCGCCCCGGGGAAAGAAAAGCTCCGCCGCCCGTTTCATAAGGGCAGCTCCGGCAGCTCGCTCAGCCGCTCGGCCAGGGCGGTATAGCGGCGGGCGATGTGATTGTTATTGACCATGGCGGCCACGGCGTCCTCCCGGCCCACCAGCACCACCAGCTGCTTGGCCCGGGTCAGCGCGGTATAAAACAGATTGCGGGTCAGCAGCATGGGCGGGCCGCCCACGGCGGGCATGACCACGCAGGTAAACTCGCTGCCCTGGCTTTTGTGCACCGAAAGGCAATAGGCCAGCTCCAGCTCCTCCAGCATGGAGTAATCATATACCGCCATGCGGTCATCGTCAAACAGCACGGTGAGCTCCTTTTCCTCAGCGTCCACCGTGAGCACCACGCCCATATCGCCGTTGAACACGCCCTGGCCTTCCTTGCCGTTTCCATCCTCCCATTCCAGCTGATAGTTATTTTTGATATGCATCACTTTGTCGCCCTGCCGGAAGATCCTGTCGCCATAGGTGATCTCCTTCTTTTTGGGCGACGGCGGGTTCAGGGCGGCCTGCAGGCGGACGTTCAGCGCCAGCACGCCGCAATCTCCCTTTTTTGTGGGCGAAAGCACCTGGATATCGCGCATGGGCTCAAAGGATTTCAGGAACCCCGGCAGCCGCGCGCTGCAAAGCTCCACGATATCCTGGGCGGCGTCCTCGCCAAAGGGCCTGCGCTCAAAAAAGAAATTGCCGCCCTTCTGATTGAGGATGGGCATTTCGCCCCGATTGATGGCATGGGCGTTGCGCACGATCAGGCTGCTTTCGGCCTGGCGGAAGATCTCTGTGAGCCGAATGGACGGCACGGCGCCGCTTTTGAGGATATCCCCCAGCACGTTGCCCGCCCCCACGCTGGGCAATTGATCAGCATCGCCCACCAGGATGAGCCTTGTGCCCTGGGGCACAGCCCGCAGGAAAGCGCGCATGAGGAAAATATCCACCATGCTCATCTCGTCCACGATCAGGCAGGTGCAGTCCAGCGGATTTTCCTCATCCCGGGTAAAATGCCCATCATCGCCGCCGTACTCCAATAAGCGGTGCAGCGTGCTGGCCTCATGTCCGGTGGCCTCGCTCATGCGCTTGGCGGCGCGGCCCGTGGGCGCGGCCAAAAGCACGCTCTCCCGCTCGAGCAGCGAAAGGATGCAATTGATGATGGTGGTTTTTCCGGTGCCGGGACCGCCGGTGATCACCAGCAGGCCCTGCTGCACGGCCATTGATATGGCCTTGCGCTGGGTATCGGAAAAACGGATATCGTTGTTTTTTTCAAAGCTGCGGATCTGCGCCGATACCGTACTGCTCATGACCGTCTGCGCCGCTGCCTGCAGTTCCCGCAGACGGCGGGCGACCTCGCTTTCGGCCTGCCACAGCTGGGGCAGAAACACGCCGATGACATCCTCCGTCGCGTGGCTGCGCAGCTTGCGGCTGAGCAGCAGCGCGGTAAGCTGCGTTTCCAGTAGCTCGGGCTGCACGCGCAGAAGGCGGCTTGCCGATTGCAGCAGCATGTCCCTGGGTAAAAAGGTATGCCCGGCGGAGGCGGCCGCGTCCTGCAGGGTATAGATCAGCCCGGCGCTTAGCCGCTCCGCGCTGTCCGGCGCGATGCCCATCGAAAGGGCGATGCGGTCAGCCGTCAAAAAGCCCACGCCCTCTATATCCTCCACCATGCAGTAGGGATTGGCGCGGATCTTTTCCTGGGCGGCGTTGCCGTATACCTTACTGATCTTCACCGCCAGGCTGGGCGATACGCCGTAGGATTGCAGAAACACCATGACCTGCCGGGTGGCGTACTGCTCCTGAAAGCTTTGGGCGATCTGGGCGGCGCGTTTTTTGCCGATGCCCGCAATCTCGGTCAGGCGTTCCGGATGCTCGCCCAGGATGTTCAGCGTTTCCTTGCCGAACTCCTGCACGATAAGCCGGGCGGTGGCTTCCCGGATGCCCTTGATCAGTCCGCTGCCCAGATAGCGCTCGATGCCCAAAAGGGTGGAGGGCGTTTGTATTTCGCATTGGCTGGCCTTGAACTGCTTGCCGTACTGGGGATGGGTGATCCAGCTGCCCTGAAACACCGCCTGCTCCCCGGCGGCCACCTCGGGCATGACGCCCACCACGGTGACGTTTTCCCGGCCCGCCCGGCAATTGATCACGGTATAGCCGTTTTCCTCGTTGCGAAACAGCGTTTCGCCAATGGTTGCGCGAAGCTCTTCCATGGTACTCCTGTCAGTCGTTTGTCAGCAGCCATACCGCCGCGCCATGGGGCGGCAGCAGGGCCGCGGTTTCCGTTTGCGCGCTCCCCGTCCAAAGCTCCCGGGCTGACCGCCAGGGGATTTCAACGGCCTCCGTCGGCACCTGTACGCATCGCGCGGCGTCCGAAAGGTTAAAGGCGGCAAGGTAGCATCCCCTTCCATCCCGGCGCGGAGCGATCCAGGCGCATTCCTCCTCCTTCGTATAGAGCGGATGAGCGCACCAAGCGCTCTTTTCAATCTCCAGCACGTCGGCGTTGGTCAGCAGCCGCAGCGTAAAATCATCGTTCTGCGGCATATCGCCGCCGATCATCAGCGGCGAGCGCAGCATGCACCAGAGCGTAAGCATGGTTTGCTGCTCGGCCTGGGTAAACCGCGTCCAATCCTTTTGACCGTAGCACTGGCGCAGCGCGCCTACGGGGAGCATATCGGCGTCGGGCCAATGGCCGGGCCCAGCATGGACGCACCATTTTTCAGCGCGCTCAAACATGCCGCGAAGCAATTGCCAGTCATCCCAGAAATCGTCGGTGATGCGCCACAGGTTGGCGTGCGCTTTCAGGTGCTCGGCCATCTCCAGCGGCGCGGGGCCCGGCGACAGGCTGAGCACGATGGGCCGCCCGCAGCCCCGGCAGGCAGCGCTGATGATCTCGATCTCCTTTTTGCAGCGGGGATACTCCCGGGCGATATCATCGCACTTTACATAATCCACGCCCCAGGCGGCATAGAGGCTGAATATGCTGTCATAGTAGGCCCGCGCCGCGGGGTGCTCGGCCCTGAGGCCGTACATATCCGGGTTCCAGGCACAGATGGAATTGGGGTCGGCGGCTTCGTCGCAAGCGGCGTCGCTGTTCCATATGGGCAGCCGCCTATGCGCGGCCTGGCGGGGCAGCCCGCGCATGATATGGATGCCGAATTTGAGCCCCAGCGAATGGATATAATCGGCCAGCGGCTTGAAGCCCGCGCCGCCCGCCGCGCTGGGGAACCGGTTTTCAGCCGGAAGGAACCGGCCAAACGCGTCCATTGTTTCATCGGAGAACGGCTCGTAGGCATGGCTGGACGCCGTGGGCTGGTACCATTGGATATCGATCACAATGTACTCCCAGCCGAAGGGTTTCAGGTGCTGGGCCATATATTCCGCGTTCCTGCGGACGGTATCCTCATTCACCGCCGCGCCAAAGCAATCCCAGCTGTTCCATCCCATGGGCGGATACGGAGCGATCATGTTTTTTCTCCTTTCTGCGGTCGCAAATCGCGCCAAGATACGCAGAAGTTTTGATCAGATTCCTCTGTCACATCGGCATAATGCTGATATTCACGCCGTTGACCTCCACGCCCTCATCGGCGCGGATCAGGATATACTTGCTGCCGTTGATCACCCGGGTTTCCACCAGGTCGCTGTGATCGGGGGCCACTTTGATGACCACGTTAGGCGTTCGCACCTCAAACTGCCGGGTATCCACCACATTGACGGCGCTCATATCCAGGCCGGCACCAAACTGCTCCTGGTAGCGCTGTTCAAAGGCGGTCATTTTCTCCTCAGGCACGCCGCAAACCTCCAGCGCCTGCCTGATCTGGGGCGCGGATACCTTGAGCGGCGGCGCTTCTTTATCATGCTTCTGCTCGGCGATCTGCTCGCGCAGCTGCTCATGCACGCTCTGCACCACCTCCAGGCTGCACTCCTCGGCCAGCGTATCCTGCAATATCTCCCGGAACGCCTCCTTCTGCTCGGCGGCGGGCATGGGCGGCGCGGCGCCAAACACGCTGTTCACAAAGGGCTCATGGCTCTGGGCGATATCCTTGGTATAGCACAGGGCGTTGTAAATATTGGCCGCCCGCTCCTCAAAGGCCGGGAACATGAAGCCAAGTTCCGGCGCGCCAACGATCCAGTTGGGCTCCTCAGGATGGAACAGGTTGTCCCCCGCGCTGTAAGCCAGGCCGGGCTTGCTGAGCTTGACCGGGCACACGGCGCACAGGATATAGCGGAACATTTCGCTGCTCATATCCTCGTTTCGTTCGCCGTTGGCGTTCCGGAATGGAATATCGTAGGCGTCGTGGGCCAATAGGATCAGATGCGCTTCCTCGCCCTGCAGGCCGTCGATGACGCGCTGGAAGAACACCTGCGCCATATCGTCGTCCTCCAGCGCGGTATCCTTGAGCGCCGTAAGCAGTTTATGTTCGTCGCTGACGCCCACGGCCTCGTTGGCGAAGGCGATATCCACCAGGTTTTTGTCCGGCACGCCGGACAGCGTCTTTTTAAACAGGGAAAGGTATTTTTCGCATTCTTCCGGCGGAAGCGATACCGGCGGCAGGCGGAAAAGCGATATGATCTCCTTTTTGCTGCTCACATAGCAGCCCCGGATGCAGGTCAGGTTGTTGTTGTCCGGCGTCAGCCGACGGCGGAGCTCATTGATATCTCTGCTGTTCATGCTTCTATTCCGTTTCTCAATGATAGCGGGAAAGCCCGCCCCCTGATTGTACCATAAATCAGATGGAAAAAACAGAGCAAATCAAAAAAGCCCGCCCTCCCGCTTTGATCGGAAAGCGGGTGGGCGAGCGCATTGGAAGGTATTCCGGCGCGGATCCCGCGCTTTTAAGCGCCTCACGCGCGCATGTGCTTGAGGATACCGGCGGAACGCAACGCGGGCAGCAGCGCAAAATAGAAGATAGGCGCGGCCACGATGGCGGCGGCGGCGTTGATGATGGAGGCCGGGAAACGGCTTACCATACCCGCCCAGCCATACATAAGCAGGCTCTTGAGCATGTACAGCGCCACATAGGTCAGCGCGCCCGCGGCGGCGGCGAGCACCGTCCTCGCGACGTTCGGCTTTTCCTGCTCCCAGGTGGATCGCACCAGCATGCCGCAGACCCACGCCATGGCGAACTTGCTCACAAAGGTGATCAGGATATTAAGGATATCATAGCCGCCTCCGAACGCGTCATACAAGGCCGAGCCCAGGCCCGCGGCCACGCCGCCCCATACCGGGCCCAGCAGCATGCCGCTGAGCAGGCAGACGGCGTTGGCAAAATGCACCTTGGAGCCCAGCATCGGAAAACGGAACAGCGTGACCACATATACCATGGCCGCCAGCACCCCGGCAAAAACGATCTTCAACAGCTTGTTCTGCTCAGACTTCAATGAAAAGACCTCCTTTGATCCCTTGACTTGGAACGCATCCCAGTATATACTGAAATTGGACTTATGAAAAGTGCCAGAAAAGGAGAAAATTATAATACCAGATGAAAAAGGAGAAGCCAGCTTACCTGGCGCTGTATGAGAAGCTGCGCCAGGAGATCGTTCAGGGCGATTGGGTGGCGGGTGACCGCCTGCCCTCCCGGCGGCAAATGGCGCGGGAGCGCGGGCTCAGCGCCGTCACCGTGGAGCACAGCTACGAGCTTTTATGCCAGGAGGGCTATGCCGAAGCGCGACCCAAAAGCGGCTACTACGTGATCTACCGCAGCGGCGACGGCTTCGCCCTGCCCACGGCCATCCATGCCCACGCGCCCATCCCCCATGATTTTTCGCCCAGGCAGTCCTTTCCCTTCTCGGTGCTGGCGCGCACCATGCGCCGTGTGCTCACGGATTACGGCGAGGCCATTCTGGACAAAGCGCCTAACGCCGGCTGCGAAGCGCTGCGGAGCGCCATTGCCCGCTATCTGGGCCGCAACCGCGGCATCCGCGCCGGCATGGATCAGATCATCATCGGTTCCGGCGCCGAATACCTGTACGGCATGGTGGTGGAGCTTCTGGGCAGCGGCCTGCAATACGCCATTGAAAAGCCCTCCTATGCCAAGATAGAGCAGGTATACCGCGCCCGGGGGATCCGGTGCGACTTGCTGCCCCTGGGCCAGGATGGCATCACCAGCGAATCGCTCCGGAGCACCCGCGCGTCTGTGCTGCATATCACGCCTTACCGCAGTTTTCCCAGCGGCGTGACGGCCAGCGCTTCCAAACGCCGGGAATATCTGCGCTGGGCCAGCCAAGGAGAGCGCTATATCGTGGAGGATGATTTTGAATCGGAATTCTCTCTGCTGCGCAAGCCCGAGGAAACGGTCTATTCGATGTCCGACCGGGAAAACGTGATCTACCTCAACACCTTTTCCCGCACGGTTTCGCCATCGCTCCGCGTGGGCTACATGGTGCTGCCCACAGGGCTGCTCCCATTGTTTGCAGAGCGTTTGGGTTTTTATTCCTGCACCGTTCCGGCCTTTGAGCAGTACGTATTGGCCGAGCTCATGGACAACGGCGACTTCGAGCGCCATATCAACCGCATCCGCCGGGAAAAAAGAAAAAAGCAGCTATAAAAAATTATTTCAGCTTTCATGTATATTTTAATTGCTTTTTTTCCCATAACAAAGTATACTAATAGAGGTTAAAACTATTACAATCACATACGAGGGGGAATTATTATGGACGTCCGTACCGCTTTCGAACAGTGGCTGCGCGATTTTGCGCAGGATGCCGATACCATTGCCGATCTGAAAGCCATCGAAAACGACGCGCGCGAGATCGAAGATCGCTTTTATACCGAGCTTTCCTTTGGCACCGCCGGCATGCGCGGCGTGCTGGGCGCGGGCCTGAACAGGATGAACCGCTACAACGTTCGCCGCGCCACCAAAGGTTTGGCTCAGTATCTGAAGCAGGATCCCGAAAACGCCAAGCGCGGCGTGGCCATCGGCTATGACAGCCGCCGCTGCTCGTCCGAGTTTGCCAAGGACACCGCGCTGGTGCTCTGCGCCGAGGGCGTGCCCGCCTTCCTGTTTGACGCGCTGCGCCCGGTGCCGCTGCTTTCCTATGCCGTAAGGCACCTGAACTGCGCCGCGGGCGTGGTGATCACCGCTTCCCACAATCCGCCCCAATACAACGGCTACAAGGTGTACGGCGAGGACGGCGCCCAGCTGGGCCCCGAAGCCGCCAGCGGCGTGACCGACTGCATCCGCGCCCTTAACTATCTGGACTGCGTGCCCATGGATGAGGAAGAAGCCAAGGCAAAGGGCCTGCTGCGCATCATCGGCAACAAGGAAGTGGACGATGATTACATGGCGGAGGAGAAAACGCTGACCATTCAGCCCGACATGCTGGCCCGCATGGGATCTCACCTTTCCATCGTATATACGCCGCTCCACGGCTCGGGCAACGTGCCTGTGCGCCGCATCCTCAAGGAAGTCGGCATTTCCAACGTGGCCGTCGTCACCGAACAGGAAATGCCCGACGGTGATTTCTCCACCCTGTCCTGCGCGCCCAATCCCGAGAATCCCGAGGCCTTCACCCTGGCCATCAAGCTGGCAAACCAGGTGGGCGCCAACGTGATCTTTGCCACCGACCCGGACTGCGACCGCCTGGGCGTGGCCGTACGGGCCAAGGACGGTCAGTTCCATCTGCTCACCGGCAACCAGATTGGCTGCGTGATGCTGCACTACATCCTGTCCACCAAGAAAAAGCAGGGCACGCTGCCGGCAAACGGCGCGGCGGTGAAATCCATCGTATCCACCTCGCTGGCCAACCGCATCTGCGAGGATTACGGCGTTGCCATGTTTGAAACGCTGACCGGCTTCAAATTTATCGGTGAAAAGATCCAGCAGTTCCAGGACAGCGGCAGCCATACCTTCCTGTTCGGCTTTGAGGAGAGCTACGGCTTCCTGTCCTCCACCTTTGTGCGCGACAAGGACGGCGTAAACGCCTCCCTGCTGATCACCGAAGTGGCGGCGGCCTGCGAGGAAGAAGGCATCACGCTGTACGACCGCATGCAGGAAATCTTTGCCAAGTACGGCTATTATGTGGAAAAGGTCGTATCCACCACCCTGCCGGGCAAGGACGGCCTGACCCGCATGAAGGAAATCATGAAGAACCTGCGGGAGAACCCACCCAAGGAGCTGTGCGGCATGAAGGTGACCGCCGTGCGCGATTATCTGAAGGGCACCCGCGTTACCGCCGAGGGCTTCGAGCCCACCGGCCTGCCCGCTTCCGACGTGCTCTACTTTGAATTGGAGCGCGGCAACTGGGTTTGCATCCGTCCTTCCGGCACCGAGCCCAAGATCAAGCTTTACGTAAACACCAACGACGCCGACAAGGAAAAGGCCGAAGCGCTGAACAAAGCGCTGTGCGAAGCCAGCGAAGCACTGGTCAAGTAAAAACGGCGAAATCCTGATCCGCCTTCAAGGAACATGTTCAAAATAGCCGCCGGTTATCCGGCGGTTTTTGCATGCATATCAAAAGGAGAGGGCCGCAGCCCTCTCCCAAAGACCAATCAATATTATTCTGCCAAATAGAGCCGCATGACGATCAGCGCCACGTCGCCGCGGGAAGCGTTATCGCCCTCGCGCTCGGGCAGGCTGGTATCCAAGTCGGTTACGCCGTACATCTGGCACAGGATGTTGCAGGAGCCGATCAGATCGGTGCGGGTCATCACAGCCGCGGGATCGGATTCGGGCGCCAGCATGCCCACAGAGGCCAGCGCCTGCATGGCTTTCTCCACGGAGTTGGGGCCGCCCAGCATCTGATAGATGGCCACGGCCCACTCACCCACGGCAGCGTCCTCATTGACGCCGAAGGCTTCCTCGCTCCTGGCTTCCATGAGGCCGTTTTCAAACACGAGCCGCACAGCCTCATAATACTCATCGCCTTCAGCGATATCGGCAAGCTCCACCTGGCTGTTATCCTTGGCACCGAAGGGGTTCAGGATCACATCATAAAGCGCGGCGTTGGCGTTGATGGCGGCGGCGCTGCCCGCGGTGGAATGCACGCCGCTGTCCCAGGCTTTCCGGTACAGCTCAGCGGCGGCCTTTACGGTATCAGGGGTCACGGCCTTGAGCTGCCGCATGTAGTCCAGAACCTTTTCCTGCGCGATGCCGCTGAGCAGCTCCTCAACGGCGGCCACAGCGCCGGTCAGCTCGCCGCTGCCCTTGGCCAGGCTGGAATAATTGTTGAGGATATAGCCGTCCAGCGTTTCCTGATCGACGTCCAGCTGAGCGATCTTTTCAGGCAGCGACTGGTATACGTCAAAGGTTTCCTGCACCTTGGGATCACGGTAGGTGATCAGGTACATACCGCGGCCTTCCATCACGCCGTTCCAGGGGGTATATACGCCGTTCTGATCGCGCAGGATGGGGATCAGGTAGGCGTCGGTCACAAGCCCGGTCACAGCGTTGAGGCCGGCGTCAAACTTCTCGGTGCCCAGCACGTCGAAGGAGGCGAAGATATTGTTGAACTGCACGTTGGTATCCACGATCAGCGCTTCGCGCGCGGCAGGCACCGGCAGGTCATACTTTGCGGGCTCGCGCTCCGCGCTCTCCAGCTTGGCCAGGAAAGCGTCGGCCAGGGGACGGTTGACGGCGATGCTCTCCTCATTGCCGGCAAAGGCCGAAACGGCGCCGAAGCTGTTGGCAAAGAACTGCTGCACACCGGCAAGACGCTCAGCGGCGGACTGGGGATCCTGCGCCACTGCGGCTTCCAGCTCCTCCAGGAAGGAATAATACTCCAGGAAATTCAGATAGCTGTAATACTGCCACTTGGGATTATCCACGGCAAAGCCGCGGGCCATGGCCACGTTATAGGGCGTGTTGTTGATGCTGCTGCGCACCGAAGCCTTTTCAGCCTGCACGCGCTCCAGCAGCTTCTGTCCGTCGGTGAACTGGGTATGGAATAGAAGCTCCTCCATCAGCTCATAGCCGGCGGCCAGATCATCGTCCATAGCCGTCCATTCCATGATCAGGTAAGGATGATAGTCAGCGCCTTCGCCGCTGACCGATACGCCGATGGTCTTGCCATACAGATAGCGGGCAATGAGCACATCCAGCTCTTCCTTGGTATGGGCGTCGGTATCCAGCTGGCCCAGCAGGCGGGTAAACAGGCGCAGATAGTGGATATCCTCCTGCGGCAGCGCCTGGGCATCCAGATACATCAAGGCGGTGCCCACGCCGTCCACATGGGCGGTGGCGTCAATGCGGCGGATGCCATCCTCGCCCACCGTATCGCTCACATCGTAAATGCGGGCTTCCTCAGGCAGGCTTTCCACGGTGACGGCCTGCAGCTGGGCGATCATTTCGGTGGCGTCGGCTTCATCGGGCTCGGCATTGGTGGCGTCGACGACAGCCTGCTTTTCCTCATCGGTCATATTGGCCTTGATCTCGGCCAGCAGCGCGGCCAGCGCTTCGTCATGCGCTTCCTTCTGGCCGGGTTCGGGATAGGTGGTCACCAGCGTCCAGGTATCCTTATCCAGCAGCCAATCGTTGATGGCCTGCTGATAAAGCCCCTGCCGGTTCATTTCGTCCATCTGATCCTGCGCCGCCAGCGCGTCCAGATAATCAAAGGGATCGTCGGTAACGGCGAAATTATACGCCAGGCCGGAAATGACGCCGCCTACAGGATCGCCGTTCTCAGGCGCCAGCTTGGTGGACAGCTGCAGCATGGTCATGGCGCTGTCCATCATTTCCTGAGCGAAGCCGGTTTCGGCGATCTCCTTCAGGGAAGCAACGATGGTATCCTTGAACAGCGCGCCGTCATCCTCATTGACGTTGGTAGCGACAAACACGATAGCGTCGTCGGGGGCAGCTACCTCGCGGCCCATGCCGAAGGTGCCGGTGGGAAGCGCCTTTTTCAGGTTCTGCATCAGCAGCGAGGAATCCAGGCTCAGCAGATTGCACAGGTTGTCCACCACGCGCTCCTGCTCGGCGTTGCCCTTCATACCCGGGCAAACGATGTAATAATAGATGGCGGACTGATTGGCCGGATCGGTGCCCTCCGACATGGGATAGCCCACCTTCAGCTCAACGGGCTCGGAAATGGCGGCGTAAGCCGTATCCTCATAATGGAACTCGCTCTTTTCATAAGCGGCATAGGCCTCATCCAGCATCGCCAGGAAAGCGGTATAATCCGCAAACTGGCCGTACAGATAGGCCATGCTGTTGGAGGGATGATAGAACTTTTCATGATAGTCCCGGAGCATTTCCCAGGTCATATCCGGAATGGCGTCGGGATCGCCGCCGTAATTCAGCGCGATGGCGGCGCCGGGGAAGGTGACCCGGTTGGCGTTGTACAGCGCCTGCTGGCTCAGCGTCATGGCGCCCAGCATCTCGGAATACACCGTGCCCTCCAGGGTCAGATCGTCCTCCAGGCTGGCCATGCGATACCGCCAGGCCTCGGTGCGGTAGATGCTTTCATCCTTGAGCACGCTGGGATGCAGGCAACTGTCGGTATAGTAATCCGCCAGCTTGAGCAGCTGCGCCTCGCTCAGCGACGCGATGGGATAGCTGGTCATGGCGTCGGTGGTGTAGGCGTTCATGTAGGTGTTGTAGGTCTGGTAAAGCAGGTTCATCCACAGGGCGGTGGAAGGATACTTATCCGAGCCGCTCAGCGTGGCATGCTCAAACACATGGGGAAGGCCGGTGTCATCCAGCGGACGGGTTTTGAAGGTCAGCTGGAAAGCCCGGTTGGTATCGGCGTTGGCGATATAGGTCAGCTGCGCCCCTGTCTTCTGATGCTCAAAGAGCACCACCTGGGCGTTGATGAGCGGGAATTCCCGGATCTCCTTGACCTCAAAGCCGTTCACCACATTGCCCACCTGAGGCAGGTCAGCCGCGGCCGTCTCGTCGGTCTGCGGGCCCACGATGGTATCCACGATCAGCTGCAGCTTCTGCTGCGCCAGGCTCAGATCGGCGGACAGCGTATCGATCTGCGCGTTCTTTTCCGCGGATTCCGCCACCAGCGCGTCGATCTGCGCCTGCGCGGCGGCGGTCTGCTCGGTCAGGGCGGCGATCTCGGCGGCATTGGCCTCCACGCGGGTATTCAGCGCGGCGATCTTGGCCTCCTTATCGGCCACGTCGGCGGTCAGCGTTTCGATCTGCGCTTCCTTGGCGGCCACATCAGCCGTCAGCGTTTCAATTTTGGTGTTTTTGGCCGTGATCTCCTCATTCAGAGCGTCCACATTTTTCTGCCCTTCGATCACAGCGTCCTGCATGGCGGCAAGATCAGCGTTCAGATCTTTGATTTTATTGCTGCTGCGCACGTTGGTGACACCGATCACCGCGGACGCCGCAAGCACCACCACGCATAGAATGGCGATCATTTTTTTCATGCTGCAATCCCCCTTGTTCAATCAACAGAGTATGTTTTATTATATCATCTTTTTTCGGAATATGGAAGAGGAAAACATCGCGCCTTCTCCTTTCTTGACAAATTGCCCGATCTGCGCATATAATAATGAAAAACAAACAAGCTATATATAATATCAATATTTTGGAAAGGACGGCGCTTCCGCGCGCCAAGGTATACCCATGCAGGAGGAAATCATACGTCTCCGTCCCCATCACGCGCTCTGCCTCAGGCATTTTGTGGGCAAGGGCTACAGCCCTGCCTTTGTGGAAAATATGACCGCCCTGCACAGCCGCCTGAACGGCGGCGGCAGGCAGATGGTCCAGATCATCCTGCACAGGGATTCCGTTTGTCAGGCCTGCCCCCACGACATCGATTACGCCTGCGAAAGCGAGGAAAAGGTGCGCTACCTGGACGTCGCCGTGGCTGACGCCTGCGGCCTGCGCAGCGGGCAATGGCTCGCTTGGCAGGAATTGTGCGAGCGCATCGACCGCCATCTGATGCCTCGGGGTATCATGCCCCGCATCTGCGAGGTATGCGAATGGTACGACCTTTGCAGAGGACAGCATTTACATAAAGAAGAAGATACATAAATAAAAAGCTTTTCCCCGAAAGAATCGCTTTGCCGCGGTTGACGAAAGCCGCCGATATGGTATAATATCTTCTTGGATATTCATGCAAAGGAGACCGGACCATGGCGGCAACGAGCGATTTTTCCCAGGGCAAGGTTTGGCGCAGGATCATGGCCCAGGCCATCCCGCTGACGCTGGCGGAAATCGTTCATCTGCTGTACAACGTGGTAGACCGTATCTATATCGGCCATCTTTCCAGCGCGGACAGCATGGCGCTCACCGGGGTGGGGCTGATATTCCCCATCGTATCGCTGGTGAACGCCTTTACCAGCCTGTTTGGCACCGGCGGCGCACCGCTGTTCGCCATCGCCCGCGGCGCCAAAGACGAGGACAAGGCAAGCCGCATTCAGAGCAACGTATTTGTGCTCCTGCTGTGCACCTCGCTGGTGCTGACGGCACTGAGCTATCTGTTTAAGCGGCCCGTGCTGTACCTGTTTGGTGCCAGCAACGCTTCCTATCCCTATGCCGACGCTTACTTGACCATCTACCTGCTGGGCACGCCCTTCACCATGCTGGCCACCGGCATGAACGGCTTTATCAACGCCCAGGGCTTTCCCCGGATAGGCATGCTGACCACCATGCTGGGCGCGGTGCTGAACCTGGCCCTCGACCCGCTGTTCATATTCGTTTTTCATATGGGAGTGCGCGGCGCGGCCATCGCCACGGTGATCAGCCAATTCATATCCTGCCTGTGGGTGCTGCGGTTCCTTACCGGCAAAAAAGCGCTGATCTCCCTGCGCAGGGAGCACATGCGGGTGGAAAAAAAGCTGCTTCAGAAAATCCTGTCCTTGGGCGTGGTGGGCTTTATCATGAAGGGCACCAATAGCCTGGTGCAGATCGTATGCAATACCACGCTGCAAAGCTATGGCGGCGACCTGTACGTGGGCGTAATGACGGTGGTCAACTCGGTGCGCGAGATCCTGTTCCTGCCGGTCTCAGGCCTTACCAGCGGCGGTCAGCCGGTGATCAGTTTCAATTACGGCGCAAAAAAATACGGCCGCGTGCGGCAGGGCATCCGTTTTATGACCGTCGCATGTACGGCGTATACCACCGGTTCCTGGCTGGCCGTGCTGATTTTCCCGCGTTTCTTCGTGCGCATTTTCTCCTCGGACGCCGCGCTGCTGGCCGCCGGCCCCACCGCGCTCAACCTGTATTTCTTCGGCTTCTTCTTCATGGCCTTCCAGGCCTCGGGACAATCGGCCTTCCAGGCGCTGGGCGACGCCCGCCATGCCATCACCTTTTCCCTGTTCCGCAAGGTGATCATTGTGGTTCCCCTTACTCTGCTCCTGCCCCGGCTTGGCTTCGGTGTGGACGGCGTTTTTCTGGCCGAGCCCATCTCCAACCTACTGGGCGGCCTAGCCTGCTATATCACCATGATGCTGACAGTGTACAAGCAGATGGGCAGGCTGCAGGAAGCGTAGATCAATCGCAAAAAAAGAGGGCGCAAACGGGGATTTTCCATAAAACAGTATTAGCCAGAAATTCTTAGAAGGCATCTGCGTGCTGGATTGGTCAATACTAAATTATGGAGGAAAACACAATGAAATCCCTGTTTGAAGAACTTGGCGGTACCTTTACCCTGGGCAGTGACGGGATGTACTATCCGAACCTGACGATTGGTGATAGCGACCAACGCCCTATCGGAAAATGGGGACGGATGCACAAGGACTATCTCGAAGCGGAGCATCCGGGCCTATATCATCGGCTCATTCTGAACGGAACTTTGGGCAGGCATTTGGCCGATGCAAACGAACGAGCAACAGAAATGCTTGAGAGCTTGATTACGCAGATGGTCAGACAAGAAGGCATCACCGAGGAGCTCAAGGCTGAGCAGCCCATGATATGGGCGGGCAGGATGAACAGCATTCGCAGCCGAGCCGAAGAGATTGTCATCAAAGAAATCGTTAGCACTCTGTGAACAAAGCAGCCGCTGGTATAATCGTACAGACCATACCAGCAGCTTTCATTTTGGGATTGTTAGCAGGCAGTCAAGTCCCATGAGGAAGTAAATATCAGCGTTTTCTGTAGCGATTTAGACGGAGAGACTCCCACATGGTGATGTGAGCCTTGTGGGAGTCTTTGTCGTTTTTGGAATTCGTGTCAGTTTGCTTCCGTCACATGGAATGTCACCGCTTCATATCTGGTTTTATCCCAGGCGTTATAGGCCCGTATGGTATATTGATCGGAAAGCGCGTCCAAGCCGATGGCGTCTCTTTGCCGATAAACCGTGCCAACTTCATCCGGCAAATCATGCCTGCCGTCCAAACGCCCGATGCTGCCGCCTGATGTCAGACCGGTAGAATATCTTTGCGCATAGGGCATCGTTTCCGTGCTGTTGGGATCAATAAACTCAAACCACAAGCCGTCCTCCTGTGCCCGATACAGGCTCAAATCCGTGATTTCATAGTCTAATTCACAGAGAATTTCCAGCGGGGTCACCGTCAGGGACACGCGCTGCATACGAACGCCGACACTGCTGAAATCCATCGACGTATCACAGA
>JAFUDW010000094.1 GCA_017464225.1 Clostridia bacterium
GCCCGCGTCCAGACCTACGTTATATTTGCTCTCCTGGACGAACTTTTGCCACCAGGCCTTTTTGACGTTGTTCTTGAATTCCACGCCCAGCGGGCCGTAATCCCAGGCGTTGGCCAGGCCGCCGTAGATTTCGGAGCCGGGATAGATAAAGCCGCGGGATTTGCACAGCGCCACCAGCTTGTCCATGGTCAGATTGCTCATAAAAACAGGTGCTCCTTCCGGTAAATTACATCTTATTCATCATACCATGTTTTGCAGGATTGTCAAGGAAAAGCGTATATTTTTGCCGGGAAGGGGTAAAAAGAGCGCCTTATGAAAATCTTAAAGAAGCGCGCCTGTTTCTTTTAAAAATTCCCTGGTATAATGAGCGGCGAGGTGAGGGAAATGCACAATGTGCTGATCTGCGACGACGAGCGGGATATCGTTCGCGCGTTAAAAATCTATCTTTCCGGCGAGGATTACCGGATACTGGAAGCTTATAACGGCCGCGAGGCGCTGGATATCGTGGAAAAGAACGACGTTCATTTGATCCTGATGGATATCATGATGCCTGAGCTGGACGGCATCGCGGCCACGGCGCGGCTGCGGGAGATCACCAACGCGCCCATCCTGCTGCTCACGGCGAAAAGCGAAAGCGGGGATAAGGTGCTGGGGCTCAACGTGGGGGCCGACGATTATATTACCAAGCCCTTTGATCCCGCCGAGGTGGCGGCGCGGGTGCGCAGCCATTTGCGGCGATATACCAGGCTGGGCGCCAGGCCGGAAGGGCCTTCGGTGTGGACGGTGGGCCCGGTAACGCTGGACGGAGAGGCCCAGACCGTCACGGTGGACGGCGAGCCCGTTGCGCTGACGCCCATGGAATACAATATTTTGAAGGTGCTGATCAGCCATCCGGGCCGGGTATATTCTTCATCCCAGCTTTACGCGCTGGCCTGCGGCGATAACGCCCTGGGCTCCGAAGCCGCCGTCAGCGTGCATATCCGGCACCTGCGGCAAAAAATAGAAATCAATCCCTCCGAGCCCCGGTATTTGAAGGTGGTCTGGGGCATGGGGTACAAAATGGAAGGAAGAGAAAATCCATGAATCAATTGATTGGAAAAACCTGGGCCAAGGTCTGCGCTTATTTTCTGCTGGCGGCGTGTGTGGCAAGCGTGCTGATTGAGGGAGCGGCGGCTGTTTCCGCCTGGAATTGGGGATTCTATAGCGGGACGAACGATCGGGAAATGATCGCCATTGAGTTTGAAAGCATGGCCTTTGAGCAGGGGGACAGGCTGCTGGCGCTGGCGCTGGCCGGGGACAGCGATCGGGCCGAGCGGATCGCCCGGGAGAGCAACGCGGAATACAGCCTTGAAACCCGGGAGGGCGAAACGCTTTGGCAAAGCGCGGGGTATGACAGCCTGTCGGCGTCGGAATGGCAGTATGCGGGCGTCAGCAGGTATGCGGATCAAACGCAAATCGCCATACACCGCTATGATCGGACGCTGACCGTACAGCAGATGACCGAAGACGATTATACCGTCCGTGTCCGCATCGATCCGGCGCTTGGCTGGCAGGATGGCTTCTACTGGAAATATCAGATCATCGACGGGGTCTGGACGATCCGGTACGCGGTCTGCTGGATGATCGTCCTCAGCACTGCGCTGGGCGTGGTCTGCTTCGTTTTCCTGCTGTGCGGCGCGGGGCACAGAGCGGGAAGAGCGGAGGTCACCCCGGGATATTTTACCTGGATCCCTTTTGATCTGGTGACGGCTGTTGCCGGAGCCGTCATGCTTGCCGCGCTGTCTTTCCTGTGGAGGAAGATCCATTTGCTTTTCAGCGATTGGGTTTGGGCCGTGTTATGCGGCGCGGTCATCATCGCCCTGGCTCTGACGTTCACCCTCTGGTGTTCCGCCCTGGCGCTGCGCGTTAAAATGAGATCGCTGTGGAAAAACACGCTGATTTTCCGAATCCTGCGGCTTTTGAAGCTGGGCGCTGTCGGCCTGCTCCGCGCCCTGCCGCTGGTATGGAAAACGGCGCTGTGCATGGCGGCCCTTGCCGTCGCGCTGGATTTTACGGTGTTCGGCTTCCGCAGGGATACCGATACGCTGCTCTTTCTTTTGACGGCGGGCGAAGCGCTGCTTTCGCTGGCTGCGCTGTACGCCGCCGTCATGCTGCGCAGGCTGCAAAAGGGCGGCCAGGCTTTGGCGGCGGGCGACCTGGAGTATAAAATCGATACGCGGCCCATGGCGGGCGATCTCAAACGCCATGGCGAAAACCTTAATTCCATCGCGAAGGGCATGCAGGCGGCGGTGGATAAGCAGATGAAAAGCGAGCGGATGAAAACGGCGCTGATCACCAACGTATCCCATGATATCAAAACGCCGCTGACCTCCATCATCACTTACGTGGGTTTGCTCAAATCCGAGCCGGACGCCGAAAAGCAAAGGGAATATATTGAGGTGCTGGATCGCCAGTCCCGCAGACTCAAAAAGCTTACCGACGATCTGATGGAGGTATCGAAGGCCAGCACGGGCAATATCGAGGTGCATGCCGGGCGGCACAGCGTTCACGAGCTGCTGCGTCAGGCGGTGGGGGAGTATGAGGAAAGGCTGGCTGCGGCGGGACTGGAAACGGTGCTGACGCTGCCCGAAACGGAATGCTTCGCTGTATTCGACGGCCAGCTCATGTGGCGGGTGCTGGATAACCTGCTGAATAACGCCTGTAAATACGCTCAGAGCGGCACGCGGTTCTATATCGACGCCTTTGAGGATGGAAAGCGGGCGCGGATCAGCCTGAAAAATATCTCCAGGAACAGGCTCAATATCCCGGCGGAAGAGCTGATGGAGCGCTTTGTGCGGGGCGATATGGCCCGCGGCGGCGAAGGCAGCGGCCTGGGGCTGGATATTGCCCGGGCGCTGACCCAAAGCCAGGGCGGCAGCTTTGCCCTGGCGGTGGACGGCGATCTGTTCAGGGTTGACATCGGCCTGCCCACGGCATAAAAAAGCTTGCCCGGAGCCCACGTGCGCCGGGCATTTACGTTTATTATAGGTTGATTAGATTATTGTTGGATGGAAACAAAATCGTTGCCCTGCGGGGGATTGTGTGTTAAAATACTGAGTACCGGATGGAAAGGAGGCAGCGGTTTGGCAAAGAAGTGGGCGGATCGGCTGCAGCGGTATGTTCCGCGTTACGCCGTGTGGCCGATGGCAGCCTGGTTTACGCTGAACGCCCTGGTGTACTGGGGAGCGAGGCTTATCAATCGGCACGCCGTGTATCACGACCTGTCTCTGCCCATTGATCGGCAGCTGCCCTTCGTCAGCTTTTTCATCGTGTTTTATGTGCTGGCGTATGTTTCCTGGTTCATCGGCTATCTGCTGCCTTGCCGGGAAAAACCGGAAAAGTGCGGCGTGCCCTTTGCGGATATGCTGGCCAAGCTGCTCTGCTTTGCCGTTTTCATCGCCTATCCAACCTGTGTTGACCGGCCCTCGGCGGAGGGAGCGGGCGTGTTTGCCTGGATGACCCGGGTTATCTATTTCTTTGACGAGCCCAATACGCTGTTTCCATCCATCCATTGCCTGGAAAGCTGGGTGATATGGCGCGGCATGTGGGGCTGCAGATCCATTTCCCGGCCCGTGAAGGCGTTCTTTCTGGCGTTCGCGCTGCTGGTGTTTGCCTCGACCCTTTTGATCAAGCAGCACGTGATCGTGGATATCCCGGCGGCCATTGCCGTGGGAGAGATCGGCTTATGGCTGGAGAGGCGGCTGGGCCTGGGCAGGCGCTATGCGCGGCACGTCAGGGACGGAGGGCGTACGGCATGCTGAAAAAGCACAAGTGGATTGCGCCGGTGGCCTTCGCGCTGCTGGTGGGGATTACGGTGTTTGCGGTAAGCCGCCAGAGCAAAAATTTCACGGCGGAAGGCTTTTTGGATTACGTTTCCTCGGTCAAGCCCTGGGGGCTGGCCGCGGCGGTATCCTGTATGCTTTGCTACATCCTGTTTGAAGGGATGGGGCTGCTGACCATCTGCCATGCCCTGGGCTATAAAAGGAGCTGGCGGCGCGGAGTGCTGTACTCAGCGGCCGATATCTATTTTTCCTCCATTACGCCCTCGGCCACCGGCGGGCAGCCCGCTTCGGCGCTGTTCATGATCGGCGACGGCATCCCCACGGCGGTGACCACCGTGGTGCTGCTGCTCAACCTGGTATTCTATACCCTGTCCATCTTTGTGGTCATCCTCCTGGGTCTGATTTTCTATCCTGGAGCCTTCGGGCTTTTCAGCGTGCCCGCCCATATGCTCATGATCGTGGGCGTTTGCGTTCAATTGGCGCTGGTGGCCGGGCTTTTGCTGCTGATCTTCAACCAGCGGATCTTTATGCGCATCGTGGATTTCTTTCTGCATGTGGCTGAAAAGCTGCACATGGTCAGAACAGCTGAAAAGCGCAGGGAAAAGCTGCTGGAGATGGAGGAGGACTACCGCGCCAGCGCGGGCGTGATCCATCGGCACAAGCCCGCCATGTTCCGGGCCTTCCTGTATAACGCCCTGCAGCGTGTGTTTATCGTGCTGGTGCCGGTGGCGCTGTACGCGGCCGGCGGCCATCCGCTCCGCAATCTGGGCAAGGTGTTCGCCATCCAGAGCTGGGTGATCATGGGCTCCAATTCGGTTCCCTTGCCCGGCGCGGTGGGCGTGGCCGACTATCTTTTTCTGGACGGGTACGGCGCGCTGATGCGCGATCCCGTCAATATGGAGCTTTTGTCCCGGACGATCTCCTTTTACAGCTGCGTGCTGATCTGCGCCGTGGTGCTGCTGATCGCTTTCGCGCGCAATAGACGTCAAGGAAGTGAAACGGAATGATCGGTTTTTACGATTATACGGTTTGGCTTACATATATATCCCTGATCTCGGCAACGGTGGGGATTTTTGTGACCCGCAGCGGCGCGGGCCATCCCTATTATGGCGCCATGTTCCTGCTGCTCTGCGGGCTGTGCGACGCTTTTGACGGCATGGTGGCCCGCACCAAGCAGGGCCGCACCGAGCGAGAAAAGAAATACGGCATCCAGATCGATTCGCTCACCGATCTGGTGGCTTTCGGCGTGCTCCCGGCCTGCATCGGCGACGCGCTGTACAGAAGCTCGCTTTTGCTGGAGCCCAGGCCCGAAACCCAGCTCATGGCCAGCGTGCCCTATCCCGTGTACGTGACGGTGTTTGTGGTTTATGTGCTGGCGGCCATGATCCGCCTGGCGTATTTTAACGTGATCGCCGAGGAAAACTGCGAACGGGGCGAGTCGATAAAAACCTATACCGGCCTGCCGGTGACCTCCTCAGCCCTGATTTTCCCGCCGTTTTTGATGCTTCGGCACCTGCTGGGCAGGGATATCGCCATCTTCTATTACGGCGTCATGCTGCTGGTGGCCGGATTGTTCGTCAGCCGTTTCAACATCCGTAAGCCGGGCCTCCGCGGCGTGCTCATCATGGTGGGCATTGGCGCGCTGGAATTTATATTGATCCTGGTGGTAAAGTATTATGGCGCCCGCGCCTTCTGACGGCGGGCTGCTCGCCTTTCTGTACGGCACTGCGCCGGGACGGCTGCTGCTGCGGCCGCTGATATCGCGCCCGGTATCCAGGCTTGCGGGGTGGTTCATGGACAGCCCGCTGTCAAGGCCGCTGATCGCGCCTTTTATCCGCAAAAACGGCATCGATATGGCCGATTACGAAGCGGAGGAGTATCAAAGCTTCAACGCTTTTTTCACCCGGCGCATCAAGCCTGCCGCCAGGCCCATGGCGGCCGATCCGGAAACGCTGATGGCGCCCTGCGACGGCAGGCTCAGCGTATATAAAATCGGGCCGGACAGCCTGTTTGCCATCAAGGGAAGCGCATACGATGTGCGCTCCCTGCTGGGAAACGATGAACGGGCGGAGGATTTTACGGGCGGAACATGCCTGGTCTTCCGGCTGTCTGTGGATGATTATCATCGATATCATTATCTGGACGACGGCGAAAAGGATGAAAACCGATTCATTCCCGGCGCGCTGCATACCGTACGGCCCATCGCCCTGGCGCATACGGCGGTATTCGTTCAGAATTGCCGGGAATATACTGTGATGAAAACCGCGCATTTTGGCGCGGTGGCCCAGATCGAGGTGGGCGCCATGCTGGTGGGAAAGATCAGCAACAACCAGCAGGCCGGCGCTTTTGTCCGGGGACAGGAAAAAGGAAAATTCCTGTACGGAGGTTCCACCGTTGTGGTGCTGCTGCAAAAGGACGCGGCCCAAATCGATCAGCGTTTCTGGCGGGCGACGGATCGGGAGGAGGAAACGCGGGTGAAGCTTGGCGAGGGCATCGGCTTCTCGCGGACAGGAGGAAAGCATGCGTAAATGGCTCAGCGCGATCGAGCGCAGACTGTACAAATATAACATCCCGCCCATCATGAAGTATATCGTTTTTGCCATGGGCGGCGTGTTCATCCTGGATCTGTTTATGGGCATGACCACGGCCTACACCACCCGGCTGAGCCTGGTCAGCTATTTGACGCTCAATATCCCGATAGTGCTGCGGGGGCAGATTTGGCGGCTGGTCACCTGGCTGTTTGTGCCGCAGCAGGATAACCTGTTGTGGATGCTGGTGAGCCTGTATTTCTATTATATGATCGGCACGGCGCTGGAAAACCGCTGGGGCCCGCGCCGCTTCCTGATCTACTACGTGATCGGCGCGCTGGCCAACATCGCGGGCGCGTTCATCGCCCACGCGCTGACGGGCTACGGCTACGGCGTCAATACCTCTTTGTATTATTCGCTGTTCCTGGCCTTCGCCGCCCTCTATCCGGATATGCAGTTCATGCTGTTTTTCTTCCTGCCGGTCAAGGCCAAGTGGCTGGCGGCCATTGATGTGCTGTACTTCCTGATGGCCATCCTGACGGGCGGGACCAGTCTGCGCCTGGCGGCTGTAGCTTCCTTGGTCAACGTGGCGCTGTTCTTCGGCGAGGATCTGTATCAGCTGGGCCGCCGGATGTATTTCCAGTGGCAGCGGCGCAAGCAATGGCGGCAGTGATCTTCAATATTGGATAAGCGGGCCCGCCGCGCGAAGCCTCGGTAAAACGAGGGGCGCGGCGGCCCGATTTTTTTGTGCGCCCGCTGGGAAGACCGGGCTTTTTTTGTATTTCTTTTCAAGTGGCGTTTACAGAAAGCCGGGCTTTGTGTTATGCTTATTTCTGTCGGTTCCAAGGAAAGGAATGAATGCCATGCACGAATTTTACCAAAGCCCGCTGTGCGGACGGTACGCCGATGAGGAGATGAAGCGGCTTTTTTCCGATCAGCGCAAGTTTTCCACCTGGCGCAGGCTGTGGCTGATATTGGCCGAAAGCGAAAAGGAGCTGGGGATCGGCATCACCGATGCGCAGCTTGACGAAATGCGGGCGCATTTGGAGGATATCGATTTTGAGGCCGCCGCCGCCCATGAGCGCCGGGTGCGGCACGATGTGATGGCCCATGTGCTCGCCTTTGGCGATTGCTGTCCCGCCGCCCGGCCCATCATCCATCTGGGGGCCACCAGCTGTTATGTGGGCGATAATACCGATATCCTGAACCTGCGGGAGGGGCTTTAGATCATCCGCTGACTGCTGCTGAACGCCATCCAGGCGATCGGCGATTTTGCCGCCCGCCACGCCGCTCTGCCCACGCTTGCGTACACCCATTTTCAGGCCGCTCAGCCCACTACCATGGGCAAACGCGCCTGCCTGTGGCTGAACGATCTGGCGATGGATCTGGAGCAGGTGGATTTTCAGCTGAAAAGCCTGAAGCTGCTGGGCTGCAAGGGCGCCACAGGCACGGGAGCCAGCTTTTTGAGCCTGTTTGACGGCGATGCCGAAAAGGCCGAGCTGCTGGAAAAAAAGATCGCTGAAAAGCTGGGCTTTGACGCTTGCCAGCCGGTCAGCGGGCAGACGTATACCCGCAAAACGGATTTTGCCGTGCTGCAAGCGCTGAGCGGTATTGCCCAGAGCGCCAGCAAATTCGCCACCGACATCCGTCTGCTGTGCCATCTCAAGGAGATCGACGAGCCCTTTGAAAGCGGACAGATCGGCTCCTCCGCCATGGCCTACAAGCGCAATCCCATGCGCTGCGAGCGCATCTGTTCCCTGAGCCGGTATCTGATTTGCGATCTGCAGAACGCTGCCGTCACCAGCGCTACCCAATGGCTGGAGCGCACGCTGGATGACAGCGCCAACCGGCGGCTTGCCATTCCCGAGGCATTCCTGGCTGCCGACGCCGTGCTGAACCTGATGATCAACGTGGCCCGGGGCATGACGGTCTATCCCGCCGTATGCGAAAAGCACCTGCGGGAGGAGCTGCCCTTCATGGCCACCGAGAATATCCTGATGTACTGCGTGCAGCACAAGGGCGGCGACCGCCAGACGCTGCATGAGCGCATCCGGCAGCACAGCATGAAGGCGGCGGAGCAGGTCAAGCTGTACGGCAGGCCCAACGACCTGCTTGAGCGCATCCGCGGGGACGAGGCCTTTGGGCTCGACGATGAAGAATTGGACGCGCTGCTGGATCCCGCCGCCTTTACCGGCATGGCGCGGCGCCAGTGCGAACGGTATTTGCAGGAACAAATTCAGCCGATCCTGGCCGAAAACCGCGCCCTGCTGGGCGCGGAAGCGCGGATCGACGTTTGATAACAGGAGGATAATATGCTTACAGCCATCGTGGGAACCAACTGGGGCGATGAGGGCAAGGGCCGCATGGTCGATTTGCTCAGCGCCGATTATGATATCGTGGTGCGCTATCAGGGCGGCAACAACGCCGGGCATACCGTGATCAACGACAAGGGCAAATTCGTGCTGAACCTGCTGCCCTCGGGCATCCTGCGGGAGCAGACCGCCAATATCCTGGGCACGGGCATCGTCATTGACCTGGAGCATCTGTGCGGCGAAATGGGCCGCCTCAGGGAGGCCGGCATTGGTATCGCCCCGGGGCAGCTGCTGATCAGCGACCGCGCCACCATCTGCATGCCCTATCACAAGCTGCTGGATATCCTGGAGGAGGATCGGCTGGGGGATAAGAAGTTCGGCTCCACCCGCAGGGGCATCAGCCCGGTCTATTCCGATAAATATATGAAAAAAGCCCTGCGCATGGGCGATCTGCTGCATTGGGACAGCCTGCGGGATAGGCTGGGCGATCTGCTGGAATGGAAGAACCTCTTTGTGGAGAAGGGATACGGTCATGCCGCCATCCTGCTGGATGATATCATGGACTGGCTGGAAAAGTACGGCAAGCCGCTTTTGCCCTATATCTGCGACACCACCGAATATCTGGACCATGCCATGCAGGCGGGCAAAAACGTGATGTTTGAGGCCCAGCTGGGCGCGCTGCGCGATATCGATTTTGGCATTTATCCCTATACCAGCGCTTCCACCACGCTGGCGGCCTACGCGCCCATCGGCGCGGGCATCCCCTTCGCCCGGCTGGACGAGAGCGCGGGCATCATGAAGGCGTATTCCAGCTGCGTGGGCGAGGGCCCCTTTACCTGCGAGCTGTTTGGCGACGCGGCCCACGCTCTGCGGGAGGCCGGCGGCGAATACGGAGCGGCCACCGGGCGGCCCCGCCGTGTGGGCGGCTTTGACGTGGTGGCCAGCCGCTACGGCGCCAGGATGCAGGGCTGTACCTATATCGCGCTCACCAAGCTGGATGTGCTGAGCTATATGGATCAAATCCCGGTCTGCGTGGCCTATGAGATCAATGGGCAGCGCACCGACGTTTTCCCCGCCAGCATCGATCTGCTGAACGCCGCCAAGCCGGTGTACGAGTATCTGCCGGGCTTTCATTGCGATATCGGCGGCTGCCGCTCCAAGGACGATCTGCCCCGGGAGGCGCTGCAGTACGTACGCTATATCGAACAGGCCGTGCGCTGCCCCATCAAATATGTTTCGGTGGGCGCTCAGCGGGAGGCCATCATCAAAATGGATTAAAGGGGGAGAAGGAACATGCCCTTTTCAGCTTTTTTGAACGGCCGGCGCGATCGCTGCGCCGCGCTGGTGGACGCCCTGGGCAAACGCTTTCAATATGTGAGCGTTTTGGGCACCGACGTGCGGGCCACGATGTTTCGCGTCGACCGCAAGAGCTCGGCCATTCAGGATGGCCGGGGCGAGTGCGGATTTGTGATCAAAATGCATGATGGGCGCAGCTTTTTTGAGTATGCGCTGGACGATATTTCGGAGGAGCCCGAGGCGCTGGCGAAGCGGATCGCTCAGGCGGTGCAGGCCGATGAAGGCTTGCAGGGGCGCATGATCAGCCCCGGCGCGCTGAAGGATGAGCCGCTTCGGCAGGATTTTGTGCGGGAAACCGATTTTGACCGGTATGATGACGGCCAGCTGCTGGAAACCTGCAAGGCGCTGTCCCAGGAGCTGCTGCAAAAGGACGAGCGCGTGCTCAACGCCGCCTGCATGCTCCAGCCCTTTACGGTTTCCAAGCTGTTCGTCACCCAAAACCGCCAGCTCAGCCAGCATTACGGCTGGGCCAACGGATACTTGATCGTGGTATACAATGACGGCAAGCTGGTGCAGGCCCGCCATGTGGCGGGTGAGGACAAGCTGAGCCTGATCATTGATAACCTGCAAAAGCATACCGACGACGTCATCGATCTGGCGAGGCATCTGGTCAAGGCCACGCCCATCGAGCCCGGCGTGTACGATGTGATCACCGACAGCTCCATCAGCGGTCTGATCGCCCATGAAGCCTTCGGCCACGGCGTGGAAATGGACCAGTTTGTCAAGGATCGCGCGCTGGCCAAGCAATTCATGGGGCAGTACGTGGCCAGCCCTATCACCAATATGCATGACGGCGCGGCCGCCGTCCACAGCGTGGCCAGCTATTTCTTTGACGACGACGGCGTGCTGGCCCAGGACACCCAGATCATCAAAGACGGCATCCTTGTGGCCGGGCTCAGCGATCTGGGCAGCGCCGCGCAGCTTGGGTCCGCGCCCACGGGCAACGGACGCCGGGACAGCTATAAGCGCAAGGCCTATTCCCGCATGACCAATACCTTTTTTGAGGCGGGCAAGGACAAGCTGGAGGATATGATCAAATCGGTGAAGCACGGTTACATGCTGTTTGAAACCAATAACGGCATGGAGGATCCCAAAAACTGGCAGATCCAGTGCACGGCGGAATACGGCATCGAGATCGTGGATGGCAAGCTCACCGATCATTACGTGTCGCCGGTGGTCATGAGCGGCTCGGTGCCTGATCTGCTCAAATCCATCAGCATGGTCTCCGATGACTTCAAGGTGATCGGCGCGGGCATGTGCGGCAAGGGATACAAGGAATGGGTGCGCGTTTCGGACGGCGGCCCCAATCTGAAAGTGAGGGTGAAGCTGGGATGAGCGATATCAAAGCGCTGCTGACGCGCAATCAGCATGTGGACGGCTGGCGGATCATCGAAAAGGCCACGGCTTCCTATGAGCTGTTCTTTGTGCATAAAAGCCTGGAAACGGTGCGCGCCACCGATACCTTGGATACCAGCGTAACGGTATACGTGAACCACGACGGTAAAATGGGTGATTCCACCTTTGCGGTGTACCGCTCCATGGACGAGGGCGATATTGAAAAAAAGATCGACGCCGCGGCCCGCCGCGCGAGGCTGGTATTCAACGAGCCTTATTCGCTGCCCGGCGCGGGAGAGATGGACGCCGAGCTGCCCACCAATATGAAGGACGAGGAGCCCAAGACATTGGCCCGCAAAATTGCCGACGCCGTTTTTGCCGCCGATACCGTGGAGGGCGGATCCATCAACGCCTGCGAGATCTTTTTGTACCGGGATACCCTGCGGGTGCGGAACAGCGAGGGCGTTGATAAAACCCAGCGGCTGTGGCGGGTGATGATCGAGGCTATTCCCACCTATACCACCGATCGGGAATCGGTGGAGCTCTATGAGGATTATCGTTTCACCGACTTTGATCCCGCCCGGGTCACCGCTGAGATCGCCGCCCGCATGGCCGAGGTGCGGGATCGCGCCCTGGCCGTCAAGCCGCAAACGCCCCTTAAGGTAAACGTGCTGCTGCGGCCCCATGAGATCGGGCGTCTGGCATGGGAATTGGCCCATGATCTGAGTTACGGTGCTGTATACAGCCATGCCAATCTGCACAAACTGGGAGACGATCTGCAGCAGGGCGGCGACGGGGATAAGCTGACCGTGACGCTGCGGGGCGTAATGAGCGGCAGCGAGCGCAGCGCGTACTTTGACGAGGATGGCACAGCCCTGCGCGATACCTGCGTGATCGAAAACGGGGTGGTGAAAAACTATTTCGGCTCCAATCGCCACGGCCAATACCTGGGCGTTGCCAAGCCCAGCGGCGTGCTGCCCTGCATCAGTCTGGAGCCCGGCACGCTGACGGCGGAGGAAATCAAACAAGCGCCTTACATTGAGTGCGTTTCGCTGTCCGGCCTGCAGGTGGACCTGTACAATGATTACATTGGCGGCGAGATCCGCTTGGCCTATTATTTTGACGGCGAAAGAAAAATCCCCGTCACCGGTATTTCCATGAGCGCGCGGCTCAGCGAAACGCTCAAAGGCTTGCGCCTTTCCCAGGCAGCCTGCGTGGACGGCGCTTATGAGGGACCGGACAGGCTGCTCATGAAGGACGTTGCGGTGCTGTAAGCGTCTGCGCTTTCGGACAGGATTCGCCGCTTGGATGTGCAGCGAGCAGATTGTGGGGGAGGGGAAACGTTAAGGGGCGCTGCCCCTTAAAAACCCCGCCAGGGTGGGAGGCTGTCCGGGGCCTTCCGGCCCGCTTCTCGCTGAAAATCATCCCAAGGGAAGGTTTTCCGGGCGCTCGAAGCCCCCAGACCCGCCAGTTGCGGATGTTACTTGCGTGCTCTTTCAAACAATTTCCCGCAGCTGATTGGAATGGGGTTGTCGCAAAGAGCGCACCAGAAATACGCGATCAACAAAAATAACCCAGACTCGAGCAAGCTCGGTCTGGGCATTTCTGTATGATCGCTATGACGCTGACGCGTCATTGACGTCGGCAAGCCGCCGTCATTTCCGGTGCGGATGATGCGTTGGAACTTTCAATATCAAACCCCAGTCTGAGGCAGGCACGCGAAGCGGGCCGTGGATTGCGCAGCAATCCCGAAAAAGGCAAGGGACAGCAGATGGAGCTTGCTCCGATCTGACTGCTCTTGCCTTTTTCATTGGCCGCGGAGGCCCGTATCGTTCTCTCGTCAAATTCCTATTTTGCCACATGTCTTTATCCGACTGAGCATTCGCCTGCTGCATGAGAATCAGCTTTTGATCAGGCTTTCCAGCGTGTCAAACAGCGCCTCGGGTTCCACGGGCTTGCTCAGGTGGGCATTGAGGCCGGCCTGCATGCTGCGCTGCACGTCCTCGTCAAAAGCGTTGGCGGTCAAGGCGATGATGGGGATTTCCTTCGCGTCCTGCCGCTCCATGGCGCGGATGACTCGGGTGGCCTCCAGCCCGTCCATTTCGGGCATGCGCATATCCATCAGGATGGCGTCGTAATAACCCGCGGGGTTGGCGGAGAACTTTTCCACCGCGATGCGGCCGTTTTCGGCCACATCCACGTCGATTTCACGCATGCTCAGCACCATAACCATGATTTCAGCGTTTACCGCCACATCCTCGGCCAGCAGGATGCGGCGGCCTTTTAAATTGGCGCGGTTGACCACAAGCGCAGCGTTCTTGCGCTTGAAGGCCTCTCTGAATTCATCCAGCACGCTCCCGGCGAACAGCGGTTTGGAAACAAAGGTATCCACGCCGGCCGCCTTGGCTTCGTCAACAATATCGTCCCAATTGAAAGAAGTCAGAATGATGATGGGCGTATCGTGCCCTACAATGGCGCGTATCTGCCGGGTGGTTTCCACGCCGTCCATATCAGGCATGCGCCAATCGATCAGGATCAGATCGTAATCGTTTCTGCGCGCGTGGCGCAGCTTGACCATATCCAGGCCGATGGCGCCGGATTGCGCCACCTCGCAGCTGATCCCCACCTGGCTCAGGGTGATATGGGCATGCTCCAGCGCGATGGGATCGTCGTCGATCACCAGCACGCTCATTTCGCGGGGATTCAGATCGCCATCCCCGGTTTCCAGATCCTTGCGCTCGGATTCGCCCAGCGTTACGGTGACGGTAAAGGTGGTGCCTTTGCCCTTTTCGCTTTCCACGTCGATGCGGCCGTTCATCAGTTCCACGATGCTCTTGGTGATGGGCATGCCCAGGCCGGTGCTGCCGTAGCGGTTGGTGGAGGAGGAATCCTCCTGGCTGAACGCGTCAAACAGATGGGGCAGGTATTCCTTGCTCATGCCGATGCCGGTATCGCTGATAGTGAATTTCAACACGGCCTTCTGGTCAAACCGGGTGCCCTCCTCTATGACGAAGCGCACCTTTCCGCCCTCGGGCGTGAACTTGACGGCGTTGCCCAGGATGTTGATCATTACCTGCTTGAGCTTCATATCGTCGCCAATGTAGTAATTATCGATCTTGCCCACCAGGCGGCATTCGTAATCCAGCCCCTTTTCCCGGCATTGGCCGCTGATGATGGTGTTCACCTGCTCCAGGCTCTTGGCAAAGGAGAATTCCTCGTTTTTGATCACCATACGGCCCGATTCAATGCGGCTCATATCCAGGATATCGTTGATGATACCCAGCAGATGCTGGGCCGAGGCGCCGATCTTGCCCAGGTATTCCTTCATTTTGTCGGAAGCGGAGGGATCGTTGACGGCGATGTTGTTGAGGCCGATGATGGCGTTCATGGGCGTGCGGATCTCGTGGCTCATATTGGAAAGGAAAGCCGTTTTGGCCTTGTTGGCCTGCTCCGCGCCGGCCAGCGCTTCGCTGAGCGCCTGCTGCTGCTCCAGCGCCATGCGCGTTTCGGCGTCCACGTCGGTAAAGCAGGCGCCCACGTTGCGCACCGTGTGATCCTCGCGATCCTCGGGACGGCGCACGCCGGCGAAGCGAACCATTTCATAGGATTCCTTGCCATTGATGCGCACCATATACCGGTAGGAGATGACCCGGCTTTCCCGCAGCGCGTTCCGGATGGCATCGGGCTGGATGAAGCGCAGGAACTCGGCGCGGTATTGCTCCAGCACGTAGGTGTTGCAGTAGTCGGTGACCGCCTGCAGATAGCGGAAGCGATCGCCCGCATGGAAGCCGGGCAGGTCGTTCCTGGCCTGGTAACATATGCCGGCATCCTTATCCAGCTCAATGTAATACACGCTGCGGTAATCGGAGGCCAGCGCTGTGATCATCTTTTCCTGCTGTTCCTGACGGGCCTTCTGTTCAAGCAGCTGCTCCTGCAGTGCCAGGCGCTGCTCCAGATCGGCTTGCTTGACACGGTTTTCGGCTTCCGAGGTCTCTTTTTCAATGCGCAGGCGCGCCGTTTTTCTGCTTTGGCTGATGATGTAGGCAAACAGGGCGGAGAGCACCAGGATCGTGAGGATGGACTGGATCACGCTGCGGGTGATGATGCCGTTGGAAATAGCGCTGATATTTTCGCTGATCACGCTCTCGCGGATCAGATAGGTCAACAGCCAGTTGGTGCCCTCCACGGGCACATAGCTCAGCGTTTCGGTGACGCCGCGATAGGCAAAGCATACCTCGCCTCTGCGGCCTTCCGCAAAATCGGCCGCCATCGCATCATAGCTGTAGCCCGCCTCAAAGCTGGCCTGCCGCATGGCCTCCAGCAGGTTGCTTTCCGCCGCCAGTCCGCCCAGCACCTGGGTGCTCAGCGGGATGCCGTCGTTGGTGTAGATGTTGCAGAAGGTGGCTCCGTTTGCCTGCGCGTTCATGGAAACGCCGGAAAGCATTTCCTGCATATCGATTTCCATGAAGCAGACGACCAGCGTTTTGCCCTCAAAGGAAATCTGCACGGGCAGGGCGATGATGACCTTTTTATCCGCGCTTTGTACGTTTTTGATGGAAATCTCCGGGCCGTTCAGCGTGAGATGGTCAAACTGATACTGATCGATATCGGTCTGCATGCCCAAAGAAGTATAGATTTGCCCGTCGGTATCCACAAAGGCAAATTTTTCCAGCACAAAAAGGCGCTTGATCCTGGCCTGGTAAGCCTGCAGATGCGCTCTGTCGCTCAAGTCCTCATCGGTCATCAGCTCCAGAGCGGTCCTGATCACGCCGATCTTGTCCTGCAGGTTGTTGGCAACCACCTGTTCGCGCCGCCCGGCCAGCTCATCCAGATAGAGCAGGCTGACCGAGCGCACGGCCTTTTCGGAATCACGCTTGCCGCTCTGGCCCATCCATACCGTACCCAGGATCAGGATCAGCGCCAGTATGACGCCCGCAGCGACGGACACGGCCGCGATCGATCTTTTGTGCGCGTTCATTGGTTCATCCCCTTTGCGCCTGTGTGAAATGTGTTTATTATTTTGCCGCGACATTCTGTTTGGGCGCTCTTGATAGATTGATCATACCAACGAAAAACGGAAAGCCGGGTTTACTGGAAGCGCTTTTTCCACACGTGCGCGAAATACAGGCCCTCCAGCGTGGACATGGGGATCCAGCCCATGACCGTGGCCCATGCCGCGCCCGAAATGCCGACCCGCGGCACCAGGATGGAAATCATGATCACGCGGATGCCCATTTGCAGCACTGTGGCGGCCAGCGTGACCTCCATGCGCTTGATGGCGCGGAAAGAGCCCTGCATGGTATTGTTAAAGGCGGGCAGGATGTAGAAAGGCGCCAGGATGCCCAGATAGGTGACGCCAAGCGCCACCATATCGGCCTCGGGAGAAGGCGCGAAAAGCACCATGATGGGCCGGCGCAGCAGATATACCGCCAGGCAGACGCACAGGCCGTAGCACAATTCAATGGTCAGGCCCACCCGGAAGGACTGCCGCGCTCTATCCTTTTTTCCCGCGCCCAGGTTCTGAGCCATGCAGGTCATCAGCGCCGAGGAAATGCTCTGCTCTGGCACGATGGCAAAATCATCCATGCGGGCGCAGGCGTTGAAGGCGGCGATCATGGCCACGCCCTGGGCGTTGATCACGCTTTGGATCAGCACCTTGCCCAGGGGCAGGCATACCTGCTGCAGGGCCGTGACAGACCCGATCCGGAGCGTTTCGCGCAGAAGGGCGGGATCGATCTTCATCTCCCGCCGGGACAGACGCAAAAGCGGGATGCGGCGGATCAGGTACAAACACATGCCCGCCGACGCCGCCTGGGCGATCACAGTGGCCAGGGCGGCGCCCATCACGTCCATTTTTAGCACGCCCACCGCCAGGATATCCAATACGGTGTTCAGCACGGAGGACATAGCCAGGCACCAAACGGGCCCCTTGGAGTCGCCCACAGAGCGCATGGCCGAGGCCAGGGCGTTGTATTGAAAGGTAAAGGGGAAGCCCAGCAGCACCACCCGAAGATAGCCGGAGGCCCTGCCCATGACCTCCTCCGGCGTGCGCAGCAGGCGAAGAAAGGGCACCGAAAGCGGCATGCCCAGCAGCAGGATCGCGAGGGACATCGCCAGGCCGAACAGGCAGATGGTGGATACCTCCCGGCGCAGGCTGGCATGATCCTCCGCGCCAAAATGGCGGCTCATCAGCACGGAAGCGCCGATGGTCAGGCCGCTGACGCCTAATACGGCGATGGTCATCACGGGGTTGGAAGCGCTGACCGCCGCCACAGCCGCCTCCCCGGCGTAGCGGCCGATCACCACCGAATCCACCGCGTTGTACATCAGCTGAAACAGGTTGCCCAGGATCAGCGGCAGCGCATAGGCCGTCAGGTGGCGGGCGATGGAGCCCTCGGTCATCTTTCGCATAGGTGATTGATCCTTCAGTCTATTTTTTCGATCACGCCGTCCAGCAGCGCCCGGAATGTACCGCGGACGCGTTCGGCCGTTCCGGTGACCTCCTGGTGGGAAAGCGGCGCCTCCAGGATGCCTGCCGCCATATTGGTCAGGCAGCTGATCCCCAGCACCTGCATGCCGGCATGCACGGCCGCGATGGTTTCGGGCACCGTGCTCATGCCCACGGCGTCGGCGCCCAGCACCCGGGCCATACGGATCTCGGCGGGCGTTTCATAGGTGGGGCCGTTGAACCAGGCGTATACGCCTTCCCGCAGCGTGATGCCCTTTTCCAGGGCCGTTTGGGCGGCGATGGCCCTGAGGCGCCTGTCATACGCCCGGCTCATATCGGGAAAACGGGGGCCCAGCTCGTCTATGTTGGGGCCGGTCAGCGGGTTTTTGCCGGAAAAGTTAATAAAATCCGTGATCAGCATCAGATCGCCCGGGCGGTAATCCAGGTTTACCGCTCCGGCGGCGTTGGTGAGGATCAGCGTTTTTACATGAAGCCGCGCCATCATGCGGACGGGCAGCACCACGTCGTCCAAGGGATGCCCCTCATAGCTGTGAAAGCGTCCGCGCATCATCAGCACCCTGCGGCCATGCAGCGTGCCCGCCCACAGTTCGCCCGCGTGGCCGGGCACGGTGGCCTGGGGGAAGCCCGGGATCTCGCCATAGGGGATCATGGCGGCGTCGCTGAGCGATTCCACATAGTCGCCCAGTCCGCTGCCCAGCACGATGCCGATGTCCGCGTCTCCCAGCACCTCGCGGACGTATGCCGCCGCCTGATCGATCCGCTGCAGTTCACTCATTTTTATTCAACCCCAATTCCTGCCAGAATGATTTGGCCCCAAAGCGCTCGGGCAGGCCGAAGCCCTCGCACACCGTGGCGGCGATATCGGCATAGCTGTCCCTGGTGCCCAGGTCGACGGCGCCGCGCATTCCCCGGTGCCAGGCCAGGATGGGCACGCGCTCCCGGGTATGATCGGTGCCGCTGTAGGTGGGATCGCAGCCGTGATCGGCGGTGA
>JAFUDW010000095.1 GCA_017464225.1 Clostridia bacterium
AAAAGTCCAATCCAAAATCATGACAGTCTTATTTGTATGCCCATTTTCCATGGTTATGTGAAAGATATTGGTCTCTATTTCTCTCTTTTTCTAATGTAAAAGAGGCTGCTGCACTTTTTGTTAGTGCAACAGCCCCCGCAGGATCATAAGGGCCGCGGAGGCCCTTATCGTATCCCCATCCCCATATCAGCGTTTCTTACCACGGATCATTCCACCGTGACGCTCTTGGCCAGGTTGCGCGGCTTATCCACGTCCAGGCCCTTAGCCACGCTGACGTAGTAGCCCAGCAGCTGCAGAGGCACCACGGCCAGGCTGGTGGCGAAGCGCGGGTCAGTGCGGGGGACATACACCGTAAAGTCAGCGGTGTCCTCCATGCTGTAATTGCCATAGCTGGTCAGACCCATCAGGTATGCGCCGCGGCTCTTGACCTCCACCATGTTGCTCAGCGTCTTTTCGTATAGGCGCTGCTGGGTGGTGACGCCGATCACCATCGTACCGTCCTCGATGAGGCTGATGGTGCCATGCTTGAGCTCGCCCGCGGCATAGGCCTCGCTGTGAATATAGCTGATCTCCTTCATTTTCAGGCTGCCCTCCAGGCTGATGGCGTAATCGATGCCCCGTCCAATGAAGAAGATATCCCGGGCCGATGCGAACTTGGAGGCAAACCATTGGATGCGCTCCTTGTCCTCCAGCACGCGCTGGATCTTATCGGGCAGCGTTTCCAGCTCGGCGATGAGCGCCTGGCAGGCGGCCTCGTCGATCTTGCCCCGGGCGAAGGCCAGCTGCACCGCCAGCAGATAACAGGCCGCCAGCTGAGTGCTGTAGGCTTTGGTTGTGGCCACGGCGATCTCGGGCCCGGCCAGGGTATAGAATACGTTGTCGGCCTCCCGGGCGATGGAGGAGCCCACCACGTTGACAATGCCCAGCGTGCGGACGCCCCGGCCCTTGGCCTCCCGCAGGGCGGCCAGGCTGTCGGCGGTCTCGCCGGACTGGCTCACCACGATCACCAGCGTGCCCTCGTTCAGGATGGGATCGCGGTAGCGGAACTCGCTGGCCAGGTCCACCTGGACGGGCACGCGGGCCAGATCCTCGATCACATATTTGGCGGCCACCGCCACATGATAGGCCGAGCCGCAGGCTACGATGCAGATTTCCCTGATCTCCCGCAGGATATCGTCGGTCAGCCCGGTTTCACTCAGATCGATGCGCCCGTCGTGGATGACGGCGTTCAGCGTATCGCGCACGGCCTTGGGCTGTTCATGGATCTCCTTGATCATGAAATGCTCATAGCCCGCCTTCTCGGCAGCCTCGGCGTCCCATTTGATCTCCACCGGCTCTTTTTCCACGCGGTCGCCGTCGATATTGTAAAACTCCACGCTGCCGGGGGCCAATACGCCGATCTCCAGATTGCCGATGTAATAAACGTTCCGGGTGTACTTCAATATGGCGGGCACGTCGCTGGCCAGGTAGCTTTCGCCGCCGCTGACGCCCAGGATCATGGGGCTGTCCTTGCGGGCGGCGTAGATCAGGCCGGAGCGGTCGCCAAACAGCACCGCCAGGGCATAACTGCCGCGGATGCGCACCATGGCGCGGCTCAGCGCGCCGATGGGATCGCGGTCATATTTCAGATAATAGTAGTGCACCAGCTTGATGGCCACTTCGGTATCGGTCTGGGAAATGAAGGTATAGCCCTTGCGCAGCAGCTTGTCGCGCAGCTCCTGATAGTTTTCGATGATGCCGTTGTGCACGCCCACCACCAGCATATCGTCGCTGCAGTGGGGATGGGCGTTTTCTGTGCTGGGCTCGCCGTGGGTGGCCCAGCGCGTATGCCCGATGCCGCAGCAGCCCTCCAGGGCCTGGCCGCCGTTGGTTTTTTCATACAGCACGCGCAGGCGGCCCTTGGCCTTTACGTTCTGGGTGGGCGCGTCGCCGTTCCGCACGGCCAGTCCTGCGGAGTCATACCCGCGGTATTCCAGCTTGCTCAGCCCCTCCAGCAGGATGGGGGCCGCCTGATGATTGCCGTTGAAGCCTACGATTCCGCACATGTCAGATGCTCCTCACTTTTTCTGTTTTTTATCGTTTTTTTGCCTGGCGCTTTTCATTGGTTTCCCTGCGCCAGTTTTCAAACAGCGGTTTTGCTTTTTGCGGGGCCAGCCGTCCGGCGTCGGCGTCCAGCACCACGCGGCAGACGTTGGCGGCCAAAGGCCCGATGATCAGGCCCAGCGTGCCGATCATCTGGAAGCCTGCGAACATCGATATCATGGTAATCAGCGGGTACAGGCCCAGCTGCTTGCCCACGATGCGGGGCTCAATGATCTGGCGCACGGTAACGGTGACCAGATAGATGACGAACAACCCGATGGCCCTGTAATAATTGCCCATGATCAGCGCCACGATGGCCCATGTATTCAGGAACAGGCCAGCGCCGATTACCGGCAGCACGTCTGCGATGCCGATGAGCACGCCCAGCAGCAGGGCATAGGATTCGCCCAGGATCATCAGTCCCGCGATGATGATCAGCATGAGCACAAAGGAAATGAAAATTTGCGCCTTGATCTGCCCGAAGAAGGCCGCGAATACGCCGTCCCTGATCAGCAGGAAACGCTTCATGACATGGGCAGGCAGCGTATTCTGAAAATATCCGATGATGCGGTCCTTATCATAGCTGAAATAGAAGGTGCCCATGATGGTAAAGATGATGGAAAGAATGATGATGGGCAGCGAGGTGGCGGTATTGATGGTAAAGCCCGCGATGCGGGTGGAAAGGTTGCCGGCGAAGGAGACCACGTTGGACAGCAGGTTATTCAGCGCGCTGTTGACCGTGGTCAGAAAATCCTCGGGAAGCAGGTGCTGGTAATCCTGATACAGTTGGTTGACCAGCCGGGTCAAAGCGCTGTACAGCGAGCGCGCCAGGTCGGGCGTGGCCCGCAGCAGGTTGACGCCCTCGCGCAGCACCCGGTTGGATACCAGCATCACCGTCGCCGTCAAAAGGCCAAACAGCAGCAGCATGCACAGCAGCGTGGCGATGATGCGGGCGGCCTTGAGCCGTTTGAGCGCTTTGCGCAGCAGCTTTGCCACCGGCTCCAGGACGGCGGCCAGCAGCAGCGCCAGCACAAAGGGCCAAACATAGGGAAGAAGGCGCAGCGAGCCCAGGAACAGCAGCAGCACAACAACAATGATCCCCAGACGGCGGGGAATATCATTCATTTTTTTATTCCACGCGGAAAGCCGGTCCAGCAGATTCACGGAAACTGCGCCTCCCTTTGACGGATTCAAAGCGGCATATACTACTTTATTATAACAAAGCAGCCGGACAAATGCAACTTGCCCGGCTGAAAATATGGATTTTTCGGCGGCGATCAAACGCTTGCGGAAAACGCCGGCCGTTTGATATGCCGTTTATTCATCCTGCTTTTGTTCTTCGGCGCTTTCTTCCTCGGGCTGCGCCTGCTCCCGGATGCCGGTCACGTCGGCCACGGTGAGCTGCATCAGCATCTCCCGGGTGATCTCGCCCTCGGTTTCGCCCAGCCGGTCAGCCTGCCGGGCAATGATGGTTTCAAACAGATTGCGCACGCCGCGGGCGTTGCCAAAGCCCTTGACGTCCACGCGCTCGATATCGATGAGCTGGCGCAGGGCGGCCCGGGCCTCGTCGTCCATGGTATAGCCCGCCTTGTTCATGCGCAGATCAAAGATGCCCATGAGCTCGTCCAGCGTATAGTCCGGGAAGTCAATGAAGCGGTTGAAGCGGCTCTCCAGGCCGGGATTGCTGTGCAGAAATTTTTCCATGGGCTCAATGTATCCCGCCACGATAACGATCAGATCGTCCCGGTGATCCTCCATGGCCTTGAGCAGCGTATCCACGGCTTCGGCGCCGTAATCGTTTTCGCCGCGGTTGGTCAGGGCGTAGGCCTCGTCGATGAACAGCACGCCGCCCATGGCTTTGTTGATGCAGTCCTTGGTTTTGATGGCAGTCTGGCCCACGTAGCCCGCCACCAGATCGCCGCGGTCCACCTCCACCAGCTGCCCCTTGCTCAATATGCCCAGCGAATGGAAAATTTTGCTGAGGAAGCGGGCGATGGTAGTCTTGCCGGTGCCGGGATTGCCGCTGAACACCATGTGCAGGCTCAAATCGCTGGTGGGCAGATCATGCTCCTTCCTGAGCTGCTGCATCTGGATCCAGTGCACCAGCGTGTCGATCTCTTCCTTCACGGTATCCAGGCCAATGTAGGCGTTGAGCTCGGCCAAAAGATCCTCCAGCTTTTCCTTAGGCACCTCTTCCGCCTTGGCGTCGCTGGTGGTTTTGCCGTTGCCCGTGCTGGCCGCCGTGCCGTCGCTGCCCGCCAGGATCTGATCGCTGGGGCGCAGGGGCTGATCCTTTTCCTTTTCCAGGCTGGGGATATCCACGCGGCTGGCCGGGAAAAAGTCGTTATACACGCTGGTCAGGTTGCGCCGGGCCATGGACTGGATGATCTCGTTTTGAAGCTTGATGATCTCGTCTTTTCTGCTGGTGCTCATGGGAAAGCTCCTTTATGTGAATTATTTGAGTGCTTTGGACAGGTACAGCAGTAAATCGTCATCGTTACTGCAGGGCGCGTACTGCGCCAGCGGCTTGCCCTGATACCACACGCCGCTGCCATCGGGCAGATAGCCCCGCCGCGCGTACAGCCGCTGCGCGGGCCCATAGCCCGAATGCAAGCCCACCGCCAGGCATACGGTATCGCAAAGCTTCGCGGCTTCGCGCTCGGCGGCATCCAGCAGCCGACTGCCGATGCCCTGGTGGTGCAGATGGAAAAACACCGTTAAATCGTCGATTTCCGGGATGCCGCGATGGGCCCAGGGACCGCCGTCCGGGTCCAGCCGAAGCGTGCACTGCCCGGCTATCGCGCCTTGATAGACCGGGATGAATACCAGCCGCCGGCCGGCTTCCTGCTCCCGCCAATAACCGGTGTAGGTATCGCGCCGCGGATGCCAGCCGTAGGAAAAGTAGGTATCATACAGGATATCGGCGTCCTCCGGCAGCATGGAACGGATCAGTAATGGACCGTCGTCAAAGTAGATTTTACTCATCGTCCAGCATGACGCTCTCGTCCTCAATGGCTTCCACCGAGGTCTCGATGAACTCCTCATCCATGTCGGCGGACTCGTTCTCGCTGCGGCGGCTGCCCAGGCGCTTCACGTTTTCGGCGGGATAATCCCTCAGCTCGCTGCTGTCGCCGTTTGTGATGCGCACGCGCACGGTCTCTTTGAGGATATTGACCTCCTGCACCGTGCCGATGCCGTCCGGGGTCATCACATCCCGGCCCACCCGGGGCATGCGCTTGCGGGTGGCCTCGTAGTGATCCTGCTCGTATTTGAGGCAGCACATGAGCCGGCCGCATACGCCGCTGATCTTGGTGGGGTTGAGGCTCAGGTTTTGCTCCTTGGCCATTTTGATGGATACCGGCTGGAAATCGCCCATGAACTGGGCGCAGCATACCGGCCTGCCGCACAGACCCAGGCCGCCCAGCATTTTGGCCTCGTCGCGCACGCCGATCTGCTTGAGCTCGATGCGGGTCTTGAACACAGAGGCCAGGTTTTTGACCAGAGCGCGGAAATCCACCCGGCCGTTGGCGGTAAAGTAAAACAGGATCTTGCTGTTGTCAAAGGTGTACTCCACGCTGACCAGCTTCATCTCCAGCTTATGCTCGATGATTTTTTTCTGGCAGATGGCGTAGGCCTCTTTTTCCTTGCGGCGGTTTTCCTGCTGGCGCTGGGCGTCCTCCACGGTGGCGATGCGCACCACGGGCTTTAAGGGCGGGGTGATCTCGCTGTCCGGCACCTCGTGAACGCCGGTGACCACCTCGCCGTATTCGATGCCGCGGGCGGTCTCCACGATCACGGCGTCGCCCGCCGTGGGCCACAGCTTGCCGGGATCAAAATAATACAGCTTGCCTGCGTTGTGAAAGCGCACGCCGATTATGGTTGCCATAAAATGATTTCCTCCGAAATAATATATAATAATCTCTCGGCCACCGCCTGCCAGGATACGTTGCTGGCCCGATAGCGGTTGGCTTCGATGATCGCGGTCAATACGTTCTCCAGCGCCCGGGGCGAGGCGTGCAGCCAGCTTTCGTGGCAGGCCGTTTCAGCCGCGGCCTGAGGCGCCGGCCTGGCCCCCATGCTGAACAGCAGATATTCCCGGACACGCTGCTCCAAAATGGATAAAAGCTCCCCGGCGTCCTCCCGTTTGTCCTTGAGCATGGCCGAGGCCCCGGGCACATCCCGGGCCGAACGGAGCGAAAAAAAGGTCTGCTCGCACAGCGTGCGCACCTGCAAAAAAGCGGGATCCTCCCGCATGGAGAGCGCCAGTCCCAGGCTGCCGCCGCAGAGGATGGACAGCTCCCGGGCCTGCGCCGCGTCGGCGCCGCGCTCCTTGAGCGCGTCCTCGATCTCCTGCCGGGGCCAGGGCGGCACGCGCACCACCCGGCAGCGGGAGCGCACGGTGGACAGCAGCCCGGCGTCGCCCGAGGCCGTCAGGATGAACCGCGTGCTGCCGTCGGGCTCCTCCAGCGATTTAAGCAGGGCGTTCTGGGCCTGAGGCGTCATGCGCTGGGCATTTTCCAGCAGCACCACCCGTTGGCCGCCCTCCACGGCGTGCATGGACAAGGCGTGGATGATCTCCCGCAGGTGATCCACCTTGATGGAGCGTTCCTTTTCACCCGCCGAGGGCGTCAAAAGATCGGGATGCGTGCCGTTCATCGCGCGCTTGCAGCCCTTGCACTGCATACAGGGCTTGACGCCCGGGCCCACGCATAAATAGGCGCAGGCAATCAGCCGGGCCAGCGTGCGCTTGCCGACCCCGGCCATGCCCATGAGCGCCGTGGCGTGGGAGGCGCGGCCCGACCGCACGTCGCCGATCAGCGCCGCCACCGCCTCGCCGCGGGTAAGAAAATCATCCAGCTCGATCAAAAGGAAAGCCCTTCCAACAAAAAATCATCGTTGCGGAACGCGCAAAAGGACTTGTAAGCCCTGAAAACGTGCCGACGGGGAATTTCGGTCAGTATTTGCGGAACTGCTCCACGTCCAGCACGAACACTGTGGCGCCGCCTACGGTGACCTCGATGGGCATATGGGCGTACATGCCCGCGATGCCGCCCGCCGCCATGGGCGAGGCCGTCATCTGTTTGCGGCTCTTGCAAACCTTTTCAATGATGTGCAGGCTGCCGTCAAGCCTGTCGTCCTCCACGCCGATCAGCAGCGTGGTGTTGCCTGCCCGCAGGAAGCCGCCGGTGGTGGCCAGTTTGGTCACGCTGTAGCCTTCGTTCATCAGCTCCGATACCAGGCGGTTGGCGTCCTCATCCTGAATGATGGCGATCACCAGTTTCATGGTCAGCGCCTCCTTTTCACCAAAATACAGGCGGAAAAACACTTTTCCTTATCCATTATACTATATTGCGGCCCAAAGCGCAATCATTTCCACTTTTACGCGGGACCGCAAAAACAGTTTTCCGCGCTTACTGCGCCTGGGCCATGGCCTGGGTCAGCAGGGCCATGGCGGCGGTGAGGTCGGCGGCGGTGGGAGCGCCTCCGGCCACGGCCTCCAGGTTGCTGATGGCGCTGAACAGCGCGGCGTAGGCCGGATGCCCCTCGGGCAGAGCGCTAAGCCGCGCCCGGGCGGCGGCCAGGATGGATTGCGCGTCGGGCAGCAGTTGATCTCGCACCAGGGGATCGGCCGAGTAGACGGAGCCGTCGTACCCCGCGCCGTAGCTGTGCAGCGTGCAGGACAGGGTGGACAGTATGGCCTGGTTCTGGTATACGCTGGAGCTCATACGCAGCGTTGCGTAGCGGCCCAGATAACGGCTGAGCACGCTGTCGTACTCGGCGCCGATGAAATTGTACAGCGGATGCCCGGCGGGAATGGTGATGATGCCCGCTTGGGTCACATGGGGGCAGTATTCGCCCGCCAGCATGCCTGATTCGGCGCACAGGTTGACCAGCGTGTGCATCTGGCATTCATGGGTGGGGGCGCTGCCCGCCGGCCAGTAATCGGTGACCACGCCGTAGCCGTTGGCATCCTTGCGGCAGGCCTCGGTGGCCAATTGGCCGCTGACGGCGCAGGTGGTCACCCTGACCAGGCCGTACTCCTCGGCGGTGCCCTCTATGATATCGCGGTTGGCCAGGTTCTTCTGCATGTGGATGCGGTTCATGAACACGTTCCACAGCGTGGCGGCGCTGTTGCCGCCGGTGGTCTTGCTGGAGAGCGCCTTGTAATTGTCATGGCCGATCCATACCGTGCCCGCGTACCAGCCCGTCATGCCGGCGAAGAAAACGCCCTTCTGGTCGCTGTTGGTGCCGGTTTTGCCCGCCACGGTCTGGCCCTTGATGTTGGCCTTGGAGGCCGTGCCGTTTTTGACGGTGTCCTTCAAAATATCCACCATGAGCCAGGCGGTGGAGGGGCTGAACGCCTGGTAGCGCCGCTGGTTGGCGTGGGAATCGTAGATCACACGGCCGGTGCTGTCGGCGATGCCCAGGAAGGTGATGGGCTCCTGGTATACGCCGCTGTTGGCCAGCGTGCCGTAGCCCACGGCCATCTCCACCGGCGATATGCCGCTGGAGCCCAGCGCCAGGCCGAAGGGCGTTTTGTTGATGTGCTTTTCGCTGACGCCCAGCAGGCGCAGGAAGTTATAGCTGTTGTCCAGGCCCACGTAATTCATCAGCGCGTAGGCCGCCGCCGTGTTGTCGCTCTTCATCACGGCGGTGCGGATGGTTTCAGGGCCGCGGT
>JAFUDW010000096.1 GCA_017464225.1 Clostridia bacterium
CTTCTCCTCCCCGGTCGATGTTCTCACATGCAGACCGCTGTCGATCAATCCATCCTGCTTCAGCATCGTTTCCATTACATCAATATCGGTGGTTATATCCAGCGCGTCATGCTCATAAAGCTTGGCGAGCTGTTTATTGAACGCCTGGATCACCAGATCCAGCGAATCCCGGATCCGCGCGCGGGCATTGTCCGCTGTTTCACCTTTTACGTTGCCCTCTTCCATCCGACGGTAAGCCACCAGCATCTTCAGCGTCGTGGGCAGGTAATAATCCATAAACCGCTTGATCTGATTGGCCTTCTGCGGCTGTTCGATCACCGCTTTGAATATCTGGTTGGCTATGCTCTCTATGGAGTCGATCTGAGCGGAAATCTCCGGATCAGGCAGACGGTCGTTTTCGGAACGCACCTGCTGGAGCATTTGCTGACCTCTGAGGATCAGGCTGTCCACAGCGGCATCGCCGGTTGTGGCCTTTGCCCGTTCAGCTTCGCGCCGAGCGGCTTCTTCCTTTGCTTTGCGCTCACGCTCCAGGCGCTCGGCTTCTGCCTGTTCCCGCTCTTCTTCTGCCTTTTCAAAGGCTTCATCCTCTTTCTGGTGCGCTTTTTGGCTTACGCTGCGCCACACCTTGCACGCCAGCCCAAGAATAACGGCCAGCACGGCGTAATCAAATACCCTGAACAGCGGGAAAAAGCCGCTGTACAGCAGACTGAGCACGCCGACTGCAATAAAAGCGCCCGACAAGCCTCTTTTCTGACGGCGGTAAGACTTTTTCTGCGGCATTTTTGCCCTCCTCGTTTGATTGATATGCCACAATTCTATCGCGCTTTTGCATTTTTACAAGCGTTCCTCGCTTCAAAAATACATTTTCACGCGCAAATCATCCATTTTGTTGTTCAACAGCCGAATTATACCACACACGCATCGTCTTATCAAATTAATTTTACATGATAATTCGGCGTTTTTCAGTTTTTCCTCCAGATGGCTGGATGGAACAGCACCAGGATCGGGAACATTTCCAACCTGCCTGCCAGCATCAGCAGGCTCAGCACGAATTTTGCAAAGGGTCCGTACCCGGCAAAATCGCTGGCAATGGCGCCAAAGCCCGGGCCAACGTTGCTTACGCAGGTCAGCGCCGCCGAGAAGTTGGCCTGAACGTCAAACTTGTTTTCCAGCGATATCAGGAACATACCTACCAGGATCAGCGCGAGATAGACAAAGAAGAAGATGCTGATCTGTGAAAGCTGGCTCTCCTCTACGCCCTTTCCTTCAAAGCGAACCACCTGCACCTTTCTGGGCTGGAAGGTGCGCCTTACCTCGCGCAACCCCATTTTGCAAAGCAGCGCCACGCGAACAGTTTTCATGCCGCCCGCCGTGGAGCCTGCGCAGGAGCCCAGGAACATCAGCACCAGCACCAGCGCCTTAGCCGCTTGGGGCCAGGTATTGAAATCCACAACGCCAAAGCCGGTGGTGGAAACGATGCTTGCCACCTCAAAGGTACTGTATCGCAGCCCCTGGGCCACAGAGCCGTACATAGGCGAAATGACAATTGTGATAAAGACGACAGAGAAAATATAGATACCAAGATACCAGCGCAGCTCTTCGCTTTTTTTGACCGACCGCCAATCACCGATCAGCATATGATAATACAGAGCAAAATTAACGCCGTAAAGGATCATAAAAACGGTGATGATGATCTCAATAGCAACGCTGTGGAATGCCGCAATGCTTTCGCCGTAGGTACTGAACCCGCCCGTGCCCGCTGTGCTCAGCGCGTGGATCGCCGCGTCATATACGTTCATCCCCGCAAGCATCAGCGATATGAATTCCAGCAGCGTCAGCGCCGCATAGATCAGATACAGAATCTTGGCGGAATCGCCCATCTTAGGCACGATCTTGCTCATGCTGGGCCCGGGGCTTTCCGCGCGGACGAGGTGCGATGTGCGCCCGGTCATCTGCGGCAGAAGCGCAAGCATGAATACCAGCACACCCATACCGCCGATCCAATGGGTAAACGCGCGCCAGAACATAACGCCGTGGGGAAGGCGTTCAAAACGCACGAGCACCGTGGCGCCTGTGGTGGTGAAGCCCGAAACAGATTCAAAAAGCGCGTCGATATAATTGGGGATCATCCCGCTGAGCACAAAGGGCAGCGCGCCAAAGGCGCTGAGCAGCAGCCAGGCCAGCGCGACGATCACAAAACCCTCCTTGGCCCGCATATCCTTTTCCTGCGGCTTCGCAAGCAGCCACATGGGCATTCCCAGCGCAACCAGCACCAGGGCTGAAAAGAGCAGCGACATGGCGTCGTTTGGGTCGCGGTGAGCAAATCCGATCATGAGCGAGGGGATCATCGCAAGCGCCTCGATCAGTAAAATGGCTCCCAACACTTTGATTACCAATCGTTTATTCATTTGCGGATGACCTCGTTCAAATCGCTGATCCCGCTTTCGCAGGCGATGATGATCACCGTATCGCCGGCCTCGATATAATCGTTACCGAAAGGCACGATCACCTGACGGCTGCGCACGATAACGGCGACCAGCGTATTTTTTCGCATATGCAGGTCCTTGAGCGGGATGCCGATATATGGATCGTTCGCACGGGCGATAAATTCAAGCGCCTCGGCCTTGCCCCCAACCAGCCTGTGCAGCTTTTCTACCCTTGTGCCCTCGCTGTTGGCGCGGGCGCGGACATAACGCAGGATATTGGCGCAGGTAATGGAACGGGGGCTGACCACGCTGTCCAAGCCGAGGGCATTGATCAAATCGGCATAGGCTACCCGATTGTTTTTTACGATGACTTTGGGAACGCCCTGTTTTACGGCGTAAAGGCCGGTCATCAGGTTTTCCTCATCCCTGTCGGTGAGCGTTACGAAGGCATCCATCTGCTTCAAGCCTTCCTGGTTC
>JAFUDW010000097.1 GCA_017464225.1 Clostridia bacterium
ACCACGGCAAGTCCACGCTGGCGGACCGTATACTGGAGCTAACCGGCGTAATGCAGAAGCGGGATATGACCGATCAGGTGCTCGATTCCATGGAACTGGAGCGCGAGCGCGGCATCACCATCAAGAGCAAGGCCGTACGAATGAACTATAAAGCTCGGGACGGACAGACCTACGTGCTCAACCTGATCGATACCCCAGGCCATGTGGACTTTACCTATGAGGTCAGCCGCGCGCTGGCCGCCTGTGAAGGCGCGCTGCTGGTGGTGGACGCCACCCAGGGCATTGAAGCCCAGACGCTGGCCAACGTATATATGGCGCTGGAGCACGATCTGGAAACCATTCCGGTGATCAACAAAATTGACCTGCCTTCCGCCGAGCCCGAAGCGGTGCGCCATGAGATCGAGGAGGTCATTGGCCTTGACGCCTCCTTCGCGCCGCTGACCAGCGCCAAACAGGGCATCGGCATCGAGGACGTGCTGGAGGCGGTGGTGACTCATATGCCGCCGCCCGAAGGCGATGAAAGCAAGCCTTTAAAAGCGCTGGTATTCGACGCCAAATACGATAATTACCGCGGCGCTATCTGCTATGTGCGCGTGATGGAGGGCCGGGTGTATCCCGGCATGCGCATGCGCATGATGCAGACAGGCGCGGAATTTGACGTGGTGGAAACGGGCTACCTGTCCCCCGGCCCAGAACCGGCGAGCGAGCTGCTTGCGGGCGAGGTGGGCTATATTGCCGCCAGCATCAAGGATCTTCGGGACACCCGGGTGGGCGACACCATCACCGACGCCGCCTCTCCCGCGGCGGAAGCCCTGCCGGGCTACCGCGAGGTGACGCCCATGGTGTACTGCGGCATTTACCCGGCCGACGGCGCGGACTATGAAAACCTGAAGGACGCTCTGGAAAAGCTGCGCATGAACGACGCCGCGCTCAGCTACGAGCCCGAAACCAGCGTCGCCCTGGGCTATGGGTTCCGCTGCGGTTTTCTGGGTCTTTTGCACATGGAGATCATCCAAATGCGCCTGGAGCGGGAGTTTGACCTGGATCTGGTGACCACCGTGCCCAGCGTGATCTACGAGGTGATCAAAACCAACGGCGAAACGCTGATGATCGACAACCCCACCAGCCTGCCGCCCATTACCGAGATCGCTGAAATGAAGGAGCCCTTCGTGCTGGTCACCATCTATACGCCCCAGGATTATGTGGGCACGCTGATGGATCTGTGCCAGGATAAGCGCGGCGTATTCAAGGATATGCAGTATGAAGGCGGGCGCGTGAAGCTGACCTACGATATCCCGCTCAACGAGGTCATTTTCGATTTCTTCGATTCACTCAAAAGCCGGAGCCGGGGCTACGCCAGCATGGATTATGAGCTCAAAGGCTACATGACCAGCGATCTGGTAAAGCTGGACTTCCTGCTCAACGGCGATATCTGCGACGCCTTTACCATGATCGTGCACCGCGAGCGCGCCTACGCCCGGGGCCGCAGCATCGCCGAAAAGCTGGCGGACGTCATTCCGCGCCAGCAGTTTGATATCCCCATCCAAGCCGCCATTGGCGGCAAGGTCATCGCCCGGGAAACCGTTAAGGCCGTCCGCAAGGACGTGCTGGCCAAATGCTACGGCGGCGATATCACCCGCAAAAAGAAGCTGCTGGAAAAGCAAAAGGAAGGCAAAAAGCGCATGCGCCAGTTCGGCACCGTGGAGGTGCCCAGCGAGGCCTTCATGAAGGTGCTCAAGATGAACGACGATTGACGCCGCAAATGATAATAAAAAACGCTGGGAAGCTTGTTTGTTTCCCAGCGTTTCCTTTATCCGTCAAAGCGCCCTTTACCTGATCTGTCCGTTTCCGCGCACCACGTATTTGTAAGCCGTCAGCTCCTCTAAGCCCATGGGGCCGCGGGCGTGGAGCTTCTGGGTGGAAATGCCCATTTCGCAGCCCAAACCGAATTCGCCGCCGTCGGTAAAACGCGTGGAGGCGTTCACATATACCGCTGCGCTGTCCACCCGCCGGGTAAAGGCGTCGGCGGCAGCCGCATCCCGGGTCAGGATGGCCTCGCTGTGGCCGGTGGAATGCCGGGCGATATGCGCGATGGCCTCGTCCACGCCGTCCACCACAGCCACGGCCAGGATATAATCCAAAAACTCGGTGTCATAATCGTTCTCGCCAGCGGGCGTGCCGGGGATCAGCGCAGCTGCGCGATCGTCCAGCCGCAATTCCACCGGCGTCAAGCCGCGGGCCGCGCGATCCTCCGTCAGCCGCTTATGCAGCCTGGGCAGCAGCGCCGGGGCGATTTCCCGATGCACCAGCAGCACCTCCGCGGCGTTGCACACCGAAGGACGGCTGGTTTTGGCGTTATCGATGATATCGAGCGCCATATCGATATCGGCGGAGGCATCGGCGTATATGTGGCAAATGCCGGTACCGGTCTGTATGCAGGGCACTTTGGCGTTTTCCATACAGCTGCGGATCAGCCCGGCGTTGCCCCGGGGGATCAGCAGATCAACGAGCCCTTCGGCTTTCATGAGCTCCAGCGCGCTTTGCCGGGAGCGATCCTCCACATGCCCCACCAGCGCGGCGGGAAAGCCCGCTTCCTCCAGCCCGTGATGCAGCGCGTTCACGATAGCGGCATTGGAGCGCCAGGCCTCTTTTCCGCCCCGCAGCACCACGGCGCTGCCCGCCTTGAGCGCCAGCGCCGCCGCGTCGGAGGTCACGTTGGGACGGCTCTCATAGATCATGGCGATCACGCCCATGGGAACCGAAACGCGCTGGATGGTCAGCCCGTTGGGGCGCTGCTCGCTGCGCAGTATCCGGCCTACGGGATCGGGCAGCGCAGCCACATCCAGGATGCCCTGAGCCATGGCCTTGATACGCGCCTCAGTCAGCGTCAGCCTGTCCACCATCACAGGGCCCAGCGCTTCCCGCGCGTCAGCCACGTCGGCGCTGTTGGCTTCCAGGATCTCCTCCTGTTCACTGAGCAGATGCGCGGCGGCGGCGCGCAGCAGCGCGTTTTTCTCCTCGGCGGAGGCATTGGCCAGCATCGGCGCGGCAGCCTTTGTTTGGCGCAGGATCTCCAGAGTGGTGCGCATCGTCATTCCCTCCCGATAAATCTCGTTCCCAGTTTTTCCCCGTCCATCACGCTGTACAGGATATCAGGCCGTGCGCCGTTCAGGATCAGCATATCGGAGCCCGCCTCCATGCACAGCCGGGCGGCGGTGAGCTTTGTGGTCATCCCGCCCGTTCCCAGGGCTGATCCGCTGCCTCCGGCGGCCGCCATGAGCTCTGGCGTCAGCTCACGTACCTCGCTGATCAGCTGCGCGTCGGGATGGGTATGCGGGTCGGCGGTATACAGGCCGTTGATATCGGATAAAAGGATCAGCAGGTCAGCCTTGACGCTGACGGCGACCAAAGCGCTCAATGTATCATTATCGCCCACGGCGATCTCGTCTGTCGCCACGGTATCGTTTTCGTTGATCACAGGAATGGCGCCCCAATGCAGCAGCCGCAGCATGGTATTGGCAAAATTGCGGTGACGGGTCTCGTCCCGCATATCCTCGCCGGTCAGCAGGATCTGGGCGGCGGTATGGTTATACTCCGAAAACAGCTTATCGTATACATACATCAGCTCACACTGGCCCACGGCGGCGGCAGCTTGCTTGGAGGGCATATCCTGGGGGCGTTCCCGGAGCTTTAACTTGCCCACGCCCATGCCGATGGCGCCCGAGGATACCAGCACGATCTCATGCCCGGCGTTTTTGATATCGCTGAGCACCTTGCATAATTCCTCCACCCGGCGGATATTCAGCCGCCCGGTGCTGTGCGTCAGGGTGGAGGTGCCCACTTTAACGACGATCCTCATATCATTGAACTCCTGTGCTGAAACTTACTTGTCGCAAAGGCTCAAACGGCCTTCTCCAGCGCCATATCCACGCCCTTTCCGCTGTGGAAGGCGGACTCAGGCAGAATAAAGCGTAGCGCGCCGGGCATGGCCTCCACGGTAAAGCGGCTGCCCTTCGTGATTTCTCCGTCCAGGCAGATCAGCGTTTCCCTGGGGGATTCGATTTCGATCCTTTGTGCGCGCCGGTATGTAATATATTTCTGCATTTTAGGGCTGTCCAGGTGATCGCCGCGCTGATACATGCCGATCATCCCGGCAAAATTCAGCCTGGAAAGGGGCGTCACCATGCAGACCTCCAGCAGCCCGTCCTCCACGCTGGCCCGGGGAGCGCAGCGGAAGCTTCCGCCAACATATTCGCCGTTGGCAAAGGTGCACAGCAGGATCTTTCCATCGCACAGCTTTTCCCCATCGGCAGTCAGGCGGAAGGGATGCTTCATGCTGTCGATCAGCGTGGTCACCACGGCGGGATAATAGGAGCGCGGCCCCTGAAAAAGCGGGAACCTGCGGAAATTGACCATGCGGGCGGCTGCCGTTGCCTCAAAGCCGATGTTGACCACATTGATGGCGTAACGGTCGTTGACCCGGATCAGATCAACGGAGCGCTCCGGCGCAAGCAGCTGGGCATCAATATCCAGAAACGCCCGCTTGCCGCCAAAATACTTGACAAAATCGTTGCCGCTGCCGCTGGGATAGCAGCCCACAGCCGCATGGGAGAAACCCACCGCGCCATTGACGACTTCATTGAGCGTTCCGTCGCCGCCGCAGGCGTAAAAGCGGAGCTGCTCCCGCGCAGTCTGGCACAGGCTTTTGATATACCGCGTGGCGTCCTGAGGGCCCTTTGTCACATAGACCTCGCAGTCTGTCCTGCCTGCAACGGCGCTACGGATCGTTCCGGTGGCATCCTGAGGCCCGGAATGGGGATTTACAATGAAAATATGACGCATGTGGGCAGCCTCCTCTTGCTTTTGCGCCATGATTTGCGTACAATAAGGAATAGCGTTCAAGCGCTAACACTTTATTATAATCATTCGATTTATATGTTGTCAAGGAGGAACCCATGAGCAAAAAGAAAGCCAAGAATCCCAATCCCTACGCCAAGACCGCGCCCAAAAAGAAAACGCCCTGGGCGCTGATCGCCGCCATTGCCGTCGTTGTGATCGCCGCCATCGTGGGCATCGTGATCGCCGCCGGCGGCAAAAAATCCGGCGGAGACGGCACCGATCTGACGCCCACCAGCCATGTAGAAATTGAAGTGGCCGATTACGGCACCATCAAGGCCGAGCTGTACGGCAACCTGGCTCCGATCACCGTGAATAATTTTGTCAGCCTCGCCAAAGAGGGCTTTTATGACGGGCTCACCTTCCACCGCATCATATCCGGCTTTATGATCCAGGGCGGCGATCCGCTGGGCAACGGCACCGGCGGTTCCAGCCAGACCATCAAGGGCGAATTCAGCAGCAACGGCGTGGCCAACGCCCTGCAACATACCCGCGGTGTGCTCTCCATGGCCCGCTCCAGTCTGCCGGACAGCGCCAGCAGCCAGTTCTTCATCATGCATGACGACGCCGCCTGGCTGGACGGCAATTACGCCGCCTTCGGCAAGGTGACCGAGGGAATGGAGATCGTGGACGCCATCTGTGAAAACACCCCCGTGCAGGACAGCAACGGCACCGTTCTGGCCGAAGATCAGCCCGTGATCACCGCCATCCGCGTCGTGGACTGACGCGATTTCAGCCTCGCGCAAAGAACCGCCGATCGGAAGGATATCCGGTCGGCGGTTCTTTCATTGCCTGATCAAAGCCGCGCGGCGGCTTATACCCCATCCTCCAGCACCAGCATCCGGGGCTGCTCGCTCAGATCCTCCTTTGTGACCCGCAGCAGCGGCATACGGGGAGCGTCCTGCGCGCCAAGGGCGGCCAGACATACGTCCAGCGGCTTGATGGGCCAATCGCTGTTGGCGGCCGTGCTGTAATGCATGGGGATCACGACGCGGGGCTTGATGCGGTCCATCAGCTGGGCCGCCGTGGCCGCGTCCATGGTAAAATGCCCGCCCACGGGGATCAGGGCAATATCGATATTTTCCAGTTTCTCGACCAGTGCCTCATCCCATGCGCCCAGATCGCCAAAATGCGCCAGCCGCAGGCCGTCGGCCTCCAGGATGAAAATCAAGTTGTTTCCCCGCAGCGCGCCCTGCCGGTCGTCGTGATAACAAGGGATGCCGGTGGCCGTAATGCCGGTGGCCAGGGTGATTTTGCCCGCCTGATCGGCGATCACCTGCGCGCCTTTGGCTTTTTCGATATAGCTGTGATCGCCGTGTCCGTGACTCACGGTAACAGCATCGCACTGTACCTCGTGCATTGGATAGCCCACATGGGCGTCAAAGGGATCGGTGAGGATGCGGAAGCCCTGGGCGGTCTCGATCAGAAACTCGCTATGGGCGTGATGATAAATCAGCATAAATCTCCTCCTTCTGCTGCTTCTATAAGATATGCCGCCGCCAGGGGCAGCGGCGCATGGGTCCGCTTGATCACGGCAAGCTGCGCGCTGAGCGCCTCCGCCAGGGAATCGCTCTGTCCCGCGTCCAGCAGGATCAGCGTCTGCCGGATGGGCGGCCAAGGCTGGCTGCCGGGTGGCACCTCTCCCTGGGCTCGCAGGCTGCGGCAAAGGCTCCTGAGGCGCAGATCAGCCGGCGGATTCCCGGGACGCAAAGCGGCGATAAAGTCCTCCCTGCGGGCGGGCGATAAATCGATACGCCAAAGCGTTTCCTCTGTTTCCGCCGTATAACCGCGCCTCTCCATGCGCTTGCGGGCTTCATCCGGATCATCCAGCCGTCTGGGCGCGTCACACACAAAAAGCGCGCGCATTGCCCGATCCCGCCGCAAAAGCACGCGGGAACCGAGCAAGGCGCGCAGCTCGTCACGAAATGGATCCAGCGCGCTCATGCGCGATGGCTTGGCGCAAAACGAATGCGCATTTCACGCATGGAGGCGTATTGCCCCTGGATGTCCAGCTGGTATTTGAGCACCACCTCGCCCTTGGCATCGTTTACGTTATAGCGCACATGGGTGGGAAAAACGCCCATCTCCAGCGCGCCATAGGGCGTATTATAGCTGCCCTCATAACGATTGCCCTGGGAAAAGATCATGCTGGTATTGAATTCTCCCTCCCGAAGCATGGTGACCACGCCGTCCTTCATGGTAAAGGTCACCCGGTCGGTCTCTGAGGTATCGGGCTGCGTTTCGGTATAGCGAAGCTTCCAGGCGCCCTGCTCGGGCTCGCCGCTCAATTCACCGGTGGTCACCAGGCGCATTTCGTCGGCGCAATCCTCCATCCCGGCGTCCTGAACAATGCCCGTCACGCTGAGCAGCACCTTCTTTTTTCGCATACCCGCACCTCTTTTCGGTCGAAATCCGGATGTATTATAGCACATTCTGTAACAGGATACAATGTATTATTCTGTAAATAACCGCGGGATCAGTATCTGCCGCGCAGCTCCTCAATGACATGCCCCACGCTCTTTTCCACCGTGCCGTCCCGGAAGGGATTCAGCAGATCGCCCACCTGGAGCAGCTCAAAGTATCCCTTGGTGCCTCCGGCGCGGCACAGGCGCAGATAATCTTGCCAGGCCTGGGGACGGTTTTCCTTCATCCGGCCATAATACTGGAAGGCGCACATCTGGGCCAGTGCGTAATCGATATAATAGAAGGGATACAGGAAAATATGCTGCTTCTGCATCCAGAAGCCGCCCTCCTCCAGGAAAGCGTTGCCATCATAATCGCGCCAGGGCATATACTCCTTTTCAATGCCGCGCCATACCTGGCGGCGCTCATGGGCCGTCATATCGGGCTTTTCGTAAACGCGGTGCTGATACTCGTCCACGCAGGCCATATAGGGGATCACGCTGATGGCGCCGATCAGATGCGCGGTCAGGTATTTTTCGCTGTTTTCGCCAAAGAAGCTCTCCATCCATGGATACGCAAAATGCTCCATGGTCATGGAATGGATTTCATTGATCTCCGACGTGGAACCTGAAAGACTGCTCACCGGGATGGAACGCATGGCCAGGTATCCCTGGAAGGCATGGCCTGCCTCATGGGTCAGCACGTCCACATCGGCGCTGGTTCCGTTGAAATTGCTGAAAATGAAGGGCGCCTTGTAAGCCGGGAACCGGGTCATATAGCCGCCCATGCGCTTGCCGGGACGGGTTTCGAGATCAAACAGGTGATACTTCACCATGAAGTCAAAAAACTCTCCGGTTTCGGGGCTCATTTCCCGGTACATGCGCTGAGCCTTCGCCACCAGCTCCTCCATGGTGCCGATGGGATCGGCGTTGCCCTCGGGGAAGATCAGCGCCTCGTCGTAATAACGCAGGGTATCTACGCCCAAACGTTGGCGCTGCTTTTCCCTGATCTCGGCCACCGCGGGCGTAACCACCGCCTTGATCTGCGCGCGGAAGGCGGCGGCGTCCTCCTGGGTATAATCAAACCGGCGGCGCTCCAGATAGGCCAGATCGGTATAGCTGCCAAAGCCCAGCTTTTTGGCCATGCCGTCCCGCAGATGCACCAATTCGTCAAACTGGGCGTCCAGCTTGGGGCTGATCTGCTCGTAAAGGGCAGCCCAGGCCTCAAAGGCTTCCTTGCGTTCCTGGCGGTCGGTGCTCTCCATATGTTTGAGCAAACCGTAGAAATTGCACTTTTCGCCCCGGAAATCGGTGACCGCCATGGCGCTGTCCTTCTGGTACTGCTGGCGAATCTCTCCTTCCCGGATAGTATCGTCAATGATGGCCTCGTCGGTGGTTTTGAGCTGGGCATCGATGATGCGCAGCATCTGGGGGCCGAATTCCTTTTCAAAATCAGCGCGGAAAGAGCAAGCCGCCATGGCCTGCTGATACTGCTTGCGCAGCGGGATCAGCGCGGCGTTCTGCTCCCGAAGCCATTTCATTTCGCCGTCGTAATAAGCGTCGCCGGTATCGATGGTATTGCGCACCGAGCACAGCGAAAACATGGTTGCAGCCTGCTTTTCCTGCTCCTGCAGGGCGAAAAACGCCTCCCTGGCGTCGGCGTAGGCGGCGGGCGTCTTCAGCGCCTCAATGGTCTTCCGATAACAGACGGCCAGTGCCTCCATATCGGGGCGGGCATAGGGCATTTCCCTGAAATCCATCATCTCCATAGAGCGTTCATCCTTTCATGTTTTTGCATATTATACCATAAATCGGAAAAAGAACAATACCGGCGGGCGCCGTTTTCGTCCCGACGGATACAGATAATCCCGCGCGCACCTGAGCAAAGCTTCTTCGATGCGCGCGGGATCTGTACGGTTTGTCTATGTTATTTGGCGTACTCGGTGCAGCGCGTCTCGCGGATCACATTGACGCGGATCTGGCCGGGATACTCCAGCTCATGCTCGATGCGCTTGGCGATCTCCTTAGCCATGACCTTGGTGCCCTCGTCGGTGATATCCTCGGGCTTGACCATGATGCGGACCTCGCGGCCGGACTGGATCGCATAGGATTTTTCCACGCCGGCAAACTCATTGGCGATAGCTTCCAGCTTCTCCAGTCGCTTGATGTAGTTCTCCAGGCTCTCGCGGCGGGCGCCGGGACGGGCGGCGCTGATGGCGTCGGCGGCCTGCACCAGCACAGCTTCCACAGTCTGAGGCTCCACGTCGTTATGGTGCGCCATGATGCAGTGGATCACATCGTTATTTTCATGATACTTGCGGGCCAGCTCAGCGCCCAGCTGCACGTGGGTGCCCTCCTGCTCATGATCGACCGCTTTACCGATATCATGGAGCAGACCGGCGCGCTTGGCAAGCTGAACGTCGGCACCCAGCTCGGCGGCCATGAGCCCGGCCAGATGGCTGACCTCAATGGAGTGCTTGAGCACGTTCTGTCCGTAGGAGGTGCGGTACCGCATGCGGCCCAGCAGCTTGACCAATTCGGGATGCAGGCCATGCTGGCCGGTCTCGAAGATGGCCTGCTCGCCGGCCTCGCGGATCTGGTTGTCCACTTCCTTTTTGGCCTTATCCACCATTTCCTCGATGCGGGCGGGATGAATGCGGCCATCCTGGATCAGCTTTTCGATGGCAATGCGGGCGATCTCGCGGCGAACGGGATCAAAGGCCGAAACGATCACGGCCTCAGGCGTATCGTCAATGATCAGATCAACGCCCGTGGCAGTCTCCAGGGCTCGGATATTGCGGCCCTCGCGGCCGATGATGCGGCCCTTCATATCGTCATTGGGCAGGTTGATCACCGATACCGTGGTTTCGGCCACATGATCGGCGGCGCACTTCTGAATGGCCAGCGCGATGATATTGCGGGCTTTCTTTTCACCCTCGTCCTTAGCCTTGGCCTCGATCTCGCGCACCATGGCGGCGGCGTCGTGATAGGCTTCCTTCTGCACGCGGCTGATGATCATCTGCTCAGCCTCGTCCTGGGTCATGCCGGCAATGCGCTCCAGCTCCTTGACCTGCTTGTCGCGCAGCTGCTCGGCTTCATCATAGAGCGCCTGGGTCTGCTCGGCCTTCTGGTTGATGGCCTCCTCGCGCTTTTCCAGGTTATCGGTTTTTTTATCCAGGGTTTCCTCGCGCTGGATCACGCGGCGCTCGTTGCGCTGCATTTCAGCGCGGCGGCTGCGGATCTCATCGTCCAGCTTGGTCTTGAGCCGGAGCACCTCTTCCTTGGCTTCCAGCTCCATTTCCTTTTTGATTTCGCCGGCTTTGCGGGCGGCGTCGTCCACCAGCTTTTTGGCGTGATCCTCGGCGCTGCCGATTTTTTGCTCGGCTTCTTTTTTACGGCGGTTATAGCCGAATACGTAGCCTGCCAGCGCGCCCAGGAGCGCGAAGACTACGATCAATACGATTGCAAGCCCTATTTTCACCCGTTCTCTCCCCTCTCTTTCCTTTCAGATTTTTTCATTCTTCCTCTTATTTTTCAGTGACCAGCACAAAAAACCGTACAGGAAACAACCTGCACGGCCATACGCTGCTGTTCAGCCACATCATGAACATGACACCCACATATCACGAAACAAACAAGGGCAGCCACTGCGCTTGCTTTATCATGGAAAAAGGGCATTTCCCCCGAACATAAAGGACACAGAAACATGTGTATCGAAAAACAGCATCGCAGACGCGCGCAGGCGCGCCCGCTTTACAGCCGGTCATAGCTATTGTAACCGCATCATCCCGCCTTTGTCAAGGGGCCGGAGCGCAATAATTACGAACAATCCAATATTTTATTTCAATTATATTCCGGACACATTGACAAGCGCGGCAATATGGCGCTACAATGAGGCTGAATCAATCGTCACGCAGGAGGCGCAGCATGAACAAATGGGATCGCCGCTTTATGGAAATGGCGCATCTTGTATCCACATGGACAAGCTGCTTTACAGAAGGCCGGGCCATCGGCGCGGTCATCGTAAAGGATAAGCGCGTGCTGGCCACCGGCTATAACGGCGCGCCGGCCGGGCTGAAAACCTGCCGGGAACGCGGCGAATGCATGCGCCGCAGGCTGGGCGTCAAAAGCGGCACCCATGCCGAGCTCTGCTTTGCCATCCACGCCGAGCAAAACGCCATCATCCAGGCCGCAAAGCTTGGCATTTCCATTGACGGCGGCACGCTTTACTGCACCCACCAGCCCTGCTCCATGTGCACGCGCATCATCATCAACGCGGGGATCCGCCGAGTGGTATATGAGCAGGGATACCCGGACGACTTTTCGCTGGAACTGTTTCACGAGTCCGCCACGGTGCTGGAGCGCTACGATCCCGAAACCGGAGAGTGCGCGCCATGCTGAAAAAGCTGCTTGCTCTGCTGCTTTGCCTGCTGCTGCCATTCAGCGCCCTGGGCGAAGCGCTGCCAACGCCCCGGCCCATCATCCCCCTGCGCGATGAGGAAATCCCCGCCCTGCCCGACGGCGTGACCTTTTACCTGCTCATGTGCTCCGACCGCAACGAAAGCAGTCACGACGCCCCGGGCAATACCGACGGCATCATGCTGGTTGGCCTGGACACGGCGGCTAACCGCATCATGCTGATATCCATCGTACGCGACCTGCTGGTGATGCGGCCGGACGGCCAGCCAGGCCGGATCAACGGCATTGGCCGGCGGTTTTCGCTGGAAGATACTATGCGCATCATCAGCTCCCATTTCGGCATTCCGGTGGAGCGCTATGTGCTGGTCAACTGGAAGGGCGTGGCCGATATCATCGATACCCTGGGCGGCGTGGAACTGACGCTGACCAACGGCGAGGTAACGCGCCTGCGGGACAAGCTGGCCTATAAATCGGACTGGGCCGTGCCCGAGCTGGACCGGGGCGGTACCTACAGGCTTCGGGGCTATGCCGCCGTCACCTATATGCGCATCCGTTCCGAAATCCCGGTGAGCGGCGAAATGTATGATTACCGGCGCACCACCCGCGCCCGCACGGTGATCGCGTCGCTGGCCGAGGGACTGCGCGGCATCACCTGGAAGGAGGCCAGCCAGCTGGCCACCCATGATATCTGGGAGAGCATTGCAGCCACCAACATGACGCTGGCCGATATGCTCAAGGCCGCCGGCCTGGCCTTCACGCTGCGCAGCGCGCCCATCGATCAGTTCCGCCTGCCCATCAACGGCACCAGCGAGGAGCTGATCTATATGAACATGTCCACCCAGCAGATCGATTACGCGCCGAACCGCCAGGCGCTTTGGGATTTTATCAGCAACGGCTACACCATCCGGGAAGCCGACGACGAGGGATGGGACTGAGCGGTCAAGCGCGGCGAACCTCCGCTTTTCCCCTTTTTGTATGCGTGCCGCCGTTTCACCGAAAGCTGACTGTAAAAAAACGCCGTTTGCCGCGGTTTGCTCTTGCATAATATGTTCCCGGCATGCTACAATGCCCACGTACGATTCGTATGAGCAGAGTAGAGCAGGCGCGTTAAGTGCTCATGGACGGGGAGTTGTCATGAGACGAAGCCGGTACCCGGCGCGGTAACTGCATCGCATCCCGCTGCACAGACAATTTTACGGCAAAGGACTGCCTCTGCGGATCGATCATCATCTGAGGAGGCTGTTTTTATGTCCGAAAAAAGCGCAAAGCTGTTCCGAACGCCTTTCTCCAGGGAGTATTGGCGCGCGGCGGCAAACGAATTCAAAAACCTGAAAATGCTTTTGTTCGCAGCGCTGATGGTAGCGCTGCGGATCGCGCTCAAATCGGTGAGCATCCCGGTGGCGGCCGACCTGCGGATCGGCGTGGGCTTCTTTGTGAATGCCTTCGGCTCCATGGTGTACGGCCCGGTGGTGGCCATCGCCGGGGCGGCGATCTGCGACACCCTTGGCGCGCTGCTGTTTCCCTCGGGGCCGTACTTTCCGCTGTTCCTGATCACCGAGATCGCGGGCTCGCTGGTGTTCGCGCTGTTCTTCTACCGCGCCGAGATCACGTCGCTGCGGGTGATCCTTTCCCGCTTCTGCATTGACTTTTTCGTCAACATCGTATTGCAGACGCCCATCATGATGGCCTATTATCAGATCATGCTGGGCAGGAGCTATAAGGTGTTCCATCTGCCGCGGATCATCAAAAACCTGGTCATGTTCCCCATCGAATCGGTGCTGCTGATCCTGTTCCTGCGGCTGGTGATGCCGCCCATGATCCATTCCGGGCAATTGCCCCGGGGCATGAATCAGCTGCAGTTCACCAAAAAGAACGTCGCGGTGCTGATCGTGCTGACGCTGCTTGGCGCCGCGGCGCTGATCCTGTACACCGTTTACGGCTGAAAGAAGGCTGAATACCGATGAACAACCATCAGGAGATCCTGAAAATCCTTGCCGAAACCTATCCTGACGCCCGGCCGGAGCTGCATTTTTCCAATCCCTAGGAAACGCTGGTGGCCGTTATGCTCTCGGCCCAGTGCACAGACAAGCAGGTCAACAGGGTGACGCCCGCCGTGTTCCGGGACTTTCCCACGGTGGCGTCCATGGCCGCCACCGACGCCGATACGCTGTTCCCCTATGTGAAAAGCTGCGGCTTCAAGAGCAAAAGCCAGAACATCGTGGCGGCCTGCCGCCTGATCATGGAAAAGTTTGGCGGACAGGTGCCAAGCACCATGGAGGAATTGACCAGCCTGCCGGGCGTGGGGCGCAAGACCGCCAACGTGGTCATGAGCACCGCTTTCGGAAAGCCCGCCATTGCCGTGGATACCCACGTGTTCCGCGTGAGCAACCGGCTGGGACTGGCCAAGGCCGATAACGTGCTGGATACCGAAATGCAGCTGCGTGAGGTCATTCCGGAAAGCGATTGGAGCGCCGCCCACCACTGGCTTATTTTCCATGGCCGCCGGGTCTGCAGCGCCCGCAATCCCAAATGCGAAACCTGCCCGCTGAACGGGCTTTGCAAGGACTATCACCTTCGGAAGGAAATGCCCCATGAGTCAAGCGCCGCATCCCTATGATCCTACCCACCGGAACCGGGAACACCTGCACGGCGACCGCTGCGGCCTGTGCCGGATCGAGCTGGATCACGTATCCGTTACAGCCCAGGGCGATACGCTGCTGCAGGATATCAATCTGCACCTGCATTGCGGACGCCTCACCGCCCTGGTAGGGCCCAACGGCGCGGGCAAAACCACGCTGGTCAAATCGCTGCTGGATCAGATCCCCCACACGGGCGCCATCCGGCATATCGACGATATGGAGCGCACGCTTCGCAGCGTGCGCATAGGCTACGTGCCTCAGCAGCTGCCCTTTGATAAGATGATGCCGGTCACGGTAAACGATCTGATCGCCGCGTCGCTGAGCCGCAGGCCGGTATGGCTTGGCGTTGGCAAAAAAACCCGGGAAAGCGTAAAAACCGCCCTGTCGCTGGCTCAGGCCGGGCACCTGCAAGACCGTGTGCTGGGTCAGCTCAGCGGCGGTGAACTGCAGCGCGTGCTGCTGGCCATGGCGCTGACCCCAACGCCCGACCTGCTGATCCTGGACGAGCCGGTGAGCGGCGTGGATCAAAACGGACTGGCGCTGTTTCTTGATACCGTGGAGCAGCTCAAGCGCAAGCATCATATCGCCATTCTGCTGATCAGCCACGATTGGTCGCTGGTAAGGCAATATGCCGATGAAATGGTACTGCTCAATAAAACCGTGCTGAGCGACGGCTCGCCCGAGGAGGTCTTCTCCAGCGCCGCCTTCCGCGAAGCCTTTCCGGCCGTGGCAAAGGAGGCGGATTAAGCATGCAGGCAATCTATCATATCCTGGACGTGATCCTGCCCTTTGACTTTTTCCGCTACGCCTTTATGAAAAACGCCCTGCTGGCGCTGCTGCTGCTGACGCCGCTGCTGGCGCTGCTGGGCACCATGGCGGTAAACAAGCGCATGGCTTTCTTTTCCGACGCCCTGGGGCACAGCGCTCTGGCCGGCGTGGGCATCGGCGTGCTGCTGGGCGTCAGCAACGTGACGCTAATCCTGGTTGTATTCGGCATCTGCTGGGCCGTGCTGATCACCCGCATCAACCGCGCGGGCGGCGCATCGTCGGATACCACCATCAGCGTATTCTCCTCGGCGGGCATCGCGCTGGGATTACTGATCTTATCGGGCAGCAGCAAGTATAATAAGTATTCCTCCATCCTGGTGGGCGATATCCTGGCCATCACGCCGAACGATATCCTGTATCTTGCCATCGCCCTGGCCGTGGGCGTCGCCCTTTGGATCGTCCTCTATAACCGCCTGCTGCTCACCGCCATCAATCCGCAGCTGGCCCAAAGCCGCGGCATCCATACCAAAGCGGTAGAATACAGCTTTGTGATTCTGGTAGCCGTAGCCGTTATGCTCTCCATCCGCTGGGTAGGCGTGCTGCTGATCAACGCGCTGCTGATCCTGCCCGCCGCAGCCGCCCGGAACATCGCCCGCAGCGCAGCCCAACACGCGCTGTTCAGCGTGATCATATCGCTGGTCAGCGGCATCGCGGGCCTGTGCGTCGCCGTGCCCTTGGGCACAAGCGTGGGCGCCGCCGTGGTGCTCTGCGCCGCGGTATGCTATGCCCTGAGCCTGCTGCTGGCAAAGCTGCTGCACATCCGGGTGCAGACCTGACCGCTGCCGCAAAACCAAATAAAACAGGGGAACGATGAAGCTTGCACGGCATCGTTCCCCTGTTTTTGTCATATATAACCCAGCAGCTTAATGCAAAGTCCAAATATCATACTGAACCCTGTTTAAATGCTACAAGCGGAAAGATTTGACGGGGGAGTACGACAAGGGCCTCCGCATCCGGGGCGGCCCACCGGCCCGCTCTACGCTGAAAGCCCCTTAACGTCTCCCTTTCCCTTTTAATTTCCATTATAATATTTTTTAGTTAGGGATCAGTATCAGAAAACTACAGCACAACCCTTTCTCCGCTCGCCAGAATGGTGATTTCCGGGCCGGATACGCGGGCATATTCAGCGCCTTCCCGGGTAACGCGCACCTCTACGGTGGTTCCGTGCCATGTGACGCGGAAGGCGTACGCGGTGAGACGTTCAGGCAATACGGGATCCAGCGAAAGCAATTCGCCGTCGGTATCCAGGCCGCCAAAGCCCGTCGCCAGGCAGAACCAGGAGCCCGCCATATTGGCCATGTGCAGACCGTCGGCAGTGTTGCCGTGGGTATCCTCCAGATCAAGCACCGCCGAATCCCGGAAGTAATCATACGCCTTATCCAGCTTGCCGATGCGGCTGGCCAGCGCGGAAAACGCAGCGTGGGACAGCGAGGAATCGTGGGTGGTCACCCGATCGTAGAAATCAAAGGCGGCGCGCTTTTCCTCCAGCGTAAACCGATGCGGCAAAAGCAGCATGGCCAGTACCAGATCAGCCTGCTTGCACACCTGATGACGATAGATCACCAGCGGATGGTAATGCAGCAGCAGCGGGAAATTTTCCTTGGGAATGCTTTCCAGCGGCCAGGGCACCCGACTTTCAAAGGCGTCGTCCTGCCAGATCAGCGGGGTTTTGCCGTCCCGCGGCACAAACATGCGCCGCGCCGCGCATTTCCAATCGGCCATTTCATATTCTTTGAGATCAAGCTTATCCCTGAGCGCCGCGTATCCCGCCGGATCCCGCCGCGCCATATCCTCCAGCACCCGGCAGGTATAGCGCATGGTTTCAGCAGCCATCAGATTGGTATAGGTATTGTTATCCACCAGCGCGTTGTACTCATCCGGGCCAGTCACGCCGCAAATGCAGAACGCACCGCCGCGGCTCGCGTCGTAAAACCCCAGATCATAATACAGACGGCTGATTTCCGCCAGCATTTCAGCGCCCATTTCATCCAGGAAAGCGATATCCCCGGTGCAGTTCACATACCGCCGCACCGCCATGGCGATATCGGCGTTGATATGCACCTGCGCCGTGCCCGCAGGGTAATAAGCGCTGGCCTCGTGACCGTCAATGGTGCGCCAGGGATACAGCGCGCCCACCGCGTGACCCATCTCCCGCGCCCGCTGGCGCGCCAGGGGCAGGATGCCGTAGCGGTATTCCAGCAGCTTGCGGGCGATGCCGGGCTGTACGCTGTCAAACACCGGCAGCATATAGGTTTCGGTATCCCAGAAGTAATGCCCCTCATAGCCTTCTCCGGTCAGCCCTTTGGCGCATACATTGGCGCGTCCATCCCGGCCGGCCGCCTGGAACAGATGGAACAGATTAAAGCGCATGCCCAGCAGCAGCGCGTCATCCCCCTCGATTTCCAGTCCCGCCTTTTCCCAGAAGTCCGCAAGCGTGTCCATCTGTTCGGCCGCCAGCGCGTCAAAGCCCGCGCTCAGCGCGTCCGCCGCAGCCTTTTCCGCCGCGTCGGCCAGCGCTTGCTCATCTCCGGTCTTATCCCAGGCGTAAGCGCAGGTCTTGACCAGCTCCGCCGTTTGCCCCGCATGCAGCGTCAGCTCGTACGCCGCGCCCGCGCTCCAGTCCATATACCAAAGAGCGGCCTCGCAGCCCGGCATTTGGCAGGCCATGGAAACGCCCAGCGACAGGCCCGAATTGCCCGTGCGCTGCACAAAGGTCCAGGCCGGACTCGCCTCATCCTCGTTCATCCACTGCTCGGGCTTGGACAGCACCCGTCCCTTGAGCCCGCTGCCCACCCGGGGATCATCGGCGACCACACGGTTGGTCACATCGCCGTTCAGCATGGGGCTGATTTCCAGTGTGCAATCGGTATCGGCGGTCAGCCTCCAGCGAACAGCCGCCACGCCCGGGCGCGCCAGGCTCACCAACCGTTCGGAACACAGGGTCAATCTGCCGCCGCCCGGGATGGCGTATACCGTTTCCCGGGTCACGGCGCCCGCGCGCATATCCAGTTCCCGCCGGCTTTCCAGCGTTTCCGGTCCGCCAAACAAAAGCTGCTTTCCGTTGCAGACAAGGCCGATGGCCTGGCTGTCGGTCACGTTGAGCATGGTCTGGCTGTTTTCGGCGTAACCGTAGGCAATCTCACCGTAGCGGATCTTCTCCCGCTCAAAAAAGCCGTTCAGATAACAGCCCCGAATGGTGGGATAGCCCGCCGCCGTGCCTTCTTCATAGTTGCCGCGCCAGCCCAGCATGCCGTTGGAAAGCGCAAACAGGCTTTCCTCGCGCTGCGCCGTTTGAGGATCGATCCCTTCCGACCGCCATTTCCACATCGTTCGCACCTCCGTTTTTATCTGGGTGTATCGCCGTGTTTCTGCATCTGCTCGTTCAGCAGGTTGATATTGCCGCAGCCCATGGTCAGCACCAAATCGTCGGGCTGCCAATGGGCGCGAAGATATGCTTCCGTATCCTCAAAAGTGGGCGTCAGCACGGCGTCAACGCCATGGGCGCGCATGCCGTCCACCAGCATCTGGCTGTTGATATCGCCGGGATCGGTCTCCCGGGCGGCAAATATATCGGTCACCAGCGTAAAATCGGCAGCCTCGGTGCAGGTCAGATAATCCTGAAACAGCGTTTTGACCCGGCTGTAGGTATGGGGTTGCATCACCGCCCATACGCGGTTGGCCTGCTGCTGGCAGGCTACGCTGATGGCTCCCCGCATTTCGGTGGGATTATGGCCGTAATCATGGTACATATGCACGCCGTCGATATCGCCGGTATGCTCAAACCGCCTGTGCGCTCCGGCAAAACGATTCAGCGAAGCGGCAGCCTCGGTCATATCGGCTCCCAGGGCATGAACGGCGGCCAGGGCGGCCAGGGCGTTCACGATGTTGAACCGGCCTGCGACGCCCAGCTTTACATGGCAGAGCTTTTGCTCCCGATATAAAACGTCAAAGTCCGGCCTGCCCAGATCGCCGATCGTCACGTTTTCGGCGCGCCAGTCGCAATCCGCTCCAAAGCCAAAGGTTTCATGGCGGCGCTGGAGCCTGGCCAGCAGGCGCACGACCCGCTGATCGTCGCCGCATCCCAGCGCCAGACCGGATTCGGGCAACAGCGAACAGAAATTGAAAAAGGCCTCCTCAATATGCTGGATGTCCTTGTAATAATCCAGATGATCCTCTTCGATATTGAGCACCACGGCCACGGTGGGACGCATATGCAAAAAACTGCCCGCGTACTCGCAGGCCTCGGCCACGAACACCCGCTCCGAGCCGATGCGCGTGCCGCCACCCAGGGCGTCCAACCTGCCGCCGATATGCACCGCCGGGTCCAGACCACAGTCCAGCAGCATCTGGCCGATCATGGAGGAGGTGGTGGTTTTGCCATGGGTACCGCTGACGCATACAGCATCCCGGTGCCCCTCCATCAGCTGACCCAGCAGCGCCGCCCGCTCGATCTGCGGGATATCGTGGGCAAAAGCCCAGGCGCGCTCCGGATTATCAGGATGGATGGCCGCCGAATACACCAGCACGTCGGCATCCTGCACGTTGCGGGCGTCATGGCCGATGAACACCTGTACGCCCTGTGCCTCCAGCCGTTCCACGGCATGGCTGTGGGCGTTGTCAGAGCCGGTGATATGGTAGCCCTGCTTCAAAAGCATCTCGGCCAGGCCGCTCATGCTGCTGCCGCCAATGCCGATCATATGCACATGCTTGTCCTTGAAATCACGAATATGCGGTATCGTCATAACCTTCTCTCCCCAAAGCGATAGATAATGCGCGCCAGGGAAAACGTTTGGTTCCCTGGCGCGGATAATACACGATCGGTTTACCGGCCCACAAACTCCCTGAGGGGCGCCAGATCGATATTTTCGGTATTTTCAAGCACGTCCAGCAGCTTGCTAAGCATGGTGCGCAGCCCGCCCTCCACGTCGCTTTCGGCGTTGAGCGGCAGCACGGGATCATGTACCGACAGGCGCAGCAGGAACCAGCCGTTGTCCAGCCCATCCTCCAGATCAAAATTGATGCGCACGCCCTCCCGGTTGTCGGGAGCGATATGCCAGCCCTCGGCAAAGGTGGTGTGATCCATCACCTTTTCAATGGCGACGCGCCCGGCTTCGCGGAAATCCTCCGCCAATATCTTCAGGCGAAGTTCCACGCTTTCCACCGGCTCGCGCAGGCCGTCCAGCAGGTCGCTCAGCTCCTTGCCCTCCTGCTTGAGACGCATCGCCTCCACCAGCAGTACGGTGGTCAGATACATACCGTCGTCCAGCCAATGATTTTCCCTGAGCGCGGCATGGCCGCTGGTTTCAATGGCCAGCGGACAGTCAATGCCCGCTTCATTCAGGCGGATGGCCTCGTCGATCACGTTGCGGTAACCGCGCTTGAAGCGGTAATGCACGCCTCCCCATTCGGCGATAAACTGGGCCAGGCCGGAGGAGGTGACCGAATCGGTCACGATGGTGGCCCCGGGCGTTTTGTCCAACAGGATAGCGCTGATCAGAGCAATGAGCCGATTGCGGTTGATCTCCCGGCCCTCCCTGTCCACGATGGCGGCGCGGTCGCAGTCGGTGTCGAAAATCAGGCCCAGATCGGCTCCGGCCCGCAGCACAGCCTTGCTCACCGAATCCATGGCCTCGGGATTTTCGGGATTGGGGATATGGTTGGGGAAACGCCCGTCGGGCTCCAGGAACTGGCTGCCCTCCGTCCAAGCGCCCAGCTCGCGCAGCATTTCCTCATAAAAGCCGCCAGCGCCGTTGCCGGCGTCCACCACCACGTGCAGGCCCAGCAGCGGGCACGCCACGTCGGTATCGAGGCCGCGGCGCACGCGATCCATCAGCTGCCGCTTGTAAACGGGCAAAAATTCCCGCTTTTCAATGGGTTTATGGGGCTTCGCCACCGGCGCGGTGCTCTGGGCAATGGACAGAATCATGCTGAGCTCCGTCCCGTTGATGCCGCCCGTGGGCAGGAAAAACTTGAGTCCGTTGCGGTCGGACGGATGATGAGACGCCGTCACCATCACAGAGGCGTCGGCCTCAAAGCCTTCGGTGAGCAGGCTCATGTACATGGCGGGCGTGGTGCACATGCCAAAATCCCACACCTGCGCGCCGCAGCGGGCCATGCCCTCGGCGCAGGCCGCCAGGATCTCAGGGCCTGTGATGCGGCTGTCCCGGCCGATGGCCACGGTGAGCTGCTCGGGATGCTTGCCGGTTTTTTCGCTGAGCCAGGTGATAAAGGCTCCGCCGATGCACAGCGCCACTTCATTGGTAAGCACGGCCTTTTCGCCCATGGCGCAGCCGCGCACGTCCGTTCCGCTCTTCAGCGACTGATAATTGATCATACGTTCTCCCCTTCAATCTCGTTCAGTCCGCGCAGCAGCCGCCATACGGGCTTGATCGCCCTGAAATCGGCGGCCACGCGCTCCACAATTCCCGCGTCAAAGATCCAGGCGGGATCGATCCCCTGTTTTTCAAAATACAGCGACCGCGCCGGGTACAGACTTTTGAGCATCTCAGGCACCTGGGGAGGCGGCTGCAGGTTCTTTTTCCATACCTGGCCGCCCTGAACAAAGCCGTTTTCCCAGGCGGTGCGCATGGCAGCCATGACCTCCTGGGGCTTTGCCTGGATCCGGCGGCGCAGGCTGTCAAACAGCGCCTGATTTTCGCCCCATACTCCCAGGCCCCAGCCGACCTCCTCCAGCCTGATCTCAAACCAGTAAAACGGCGCGCCGTCCTTGTCCCGGGCGGCCTCGCGGAAGGCCACCCAATGGTGATCCCGATAGGGCGATTTATCCTTGGTGAACCGGGTATCGCGGTTGATGCGGCTCAGGCACTTATGGGGCCGCACCTCCATATCCCCATCGATCTCCAGCATGGTGGGCGCCAGGGCTTCTATAAAAGCGTAAAACGGGTCGCGCACCTTTTGATAATACTCTTTCCGGTGAGCGTCCATAAAGCTTTTGTCGTTATTGAATCTGATATCGGCGTAAAATGAAAGCAGATCGTTATTGAATCCCGGAAACATACATTCCTCCGTTCCTCTTCTGAACCAAAATAAATTATACCCCATACCCGCCATTTTTTCAAGCCCGGGGCCTCCGATCCGCGCATATTCGTCCGCATCTTTGCCTTTCCGCGCAGGTTCGCGCTTGACAGCATGGCCCGCGCGTGCTACATTTCCTGTGTAGCGAAATTTCTGAACGGAGGAAACACCATGCAACAGCCCAAGGCACGCAAGGAAATGGACGCCCGCTGGACGTGGGATTTAAACGATATCATCAACGGCGCGGAGGCGTTTGACGCCCTGTACGCCCAGACCGAAAAGGACATAGACGCCTGGCAGAAATGCCAGGGCAAGGTGGCGGAGAATCCCCGGGCGGCCATCCGCGGATACTTTGCCATTGACCGCGCGGTGGAGCGCATGTTCACCTACGCCCGCATGCGGCAGGATGAAGACGGCGGCGATACGGCGGCGCAGACGCTGCTGGCCCGTATCCAGAGCCTGGCCACCCGGGCTTCCAGCGCTTCCGCCTTTTTGCGGCCGGAGCTGCTCTCCCTGCCGGCGCAGATGCTGGAAGAACTGAAAAACGACGCTGATTTCAGCGAATACAGCATGTTCATGGAAAACCTGCTGCGCGATCAGCCCCATACCCTGCCCGCGGAGCAGGAAAAGCTGCTGGCTCAGCTGGGCGAGATCATGCAGGCCCCCGACGATATTTATACCATGCTCAGCGACGTTGATCGCCCGCTGCCCCAGGTGACCGATGAAAAGGGCCAGGATGCCAGCCTGAGTTCCACGGTATACATGCGCATGCTGCGCAGCCGGAACCGGGAGGCCCGCAAAACGGCCTATGAAACCGAAATGAACGCCTACGGGACCTACCGCCAGACCTTTGCCGCCACCTATCGCTACAATGTAAAGGCCGACGTCGCCAGCGCCCGCGTGCGGGGCTTCGGAAGCGCCATCGAGGCGTCGCTGCATCCCGATCGGGTGCCTGTGGCGGTATATGACAACCTGGTGGAAAGCGTGGAAGCGGCGCTGCCCGCCATGAACAAATACCTGTCGCTGCGCAAAAAGCAGCTCAATGTAGACGAACTGCATCTGTACGATCTGTACGTGCCCATCGTAAGCGATTACGATATGCCCCTGACCTACCCGGAAGCCTTTGAACTGGTCAAGAAAGGTCTTTCACCTTTGGGCAGCCATTACAGGGAGCTGCTGGACGAGGCGTACAGCGGTCGGTGGATCGACGTATACGAAAACAAGGGCAAGCATACCGGCGCGTACAGCTGGGGCGTATACGACAGCCATCCCTACGTGCTGCTGAACCATACCGACGATCTGAGCGGCGCCATGACGCTGGCCCATGAACTGGGCCACGCCATGCACACCTGGCACAGCAACAAGAATCAGCCCTACGCCAAGGCGGGCTACAGCCTGTTTGTGGCCGAGGTAGCCAGCACCTGCAATGAAATGCTGCTGATGCGTTACCTGCTGGACGCCTTCAAGGAGGATAAAAAGGCCAGCGCCTTCCTGCTGAACCAGCTGCTGGAGGAATTCCGGGGCACGGTATTCCGCCAGACCATGTTCGCCGCCTTTGAGCGCGAAGCCCATCGCATGGAGGAAGCCGGCATCCCGCTGACCGCCGAATCGCTGGGCGAAGTGCATTACCGTTTGAACGAAAAATACTACGGCGGCGGCTGCGCCATCGACGACTGCGTACGCTATGAGTGGATGCGCATCCCCCATTTCTACAGCAGCTTCTACGTGTATAAATATGCCACCAGCTTTTCGGCGGCGGTATACCTTTCCCACCGCATCCTGACCGAGGGACAGCCCGCCGTGGACGACTATATGAAATTCCTGAGCGCAGGCGGCAGCGTACCGCCCATCGACGCGCTGAAGCTGGCCGGCGTAGATATGGCCGATCCCGCCACCGTACGGGACGCCCTGAAGGTCTTTGCCGAAACCGTGGATCAGCTGGAGGCGCTGCTCTGATGGCCGCGCAGATGCTGGGGCTGGACGCCGCGGACTGCGCCGCCTGGGCCGCGCAGCGATTGGACTGGAAGCGCTGCGGGGGGCTAAAGCTTCAGGCGGACGCCCTCTGCGCCGCGCTGGTGCAGGCGCATGTCGATTATCTGCACGCCTGCGGCGCGCTGGACGGCGATGGCGACACCGGCGAGGGCGAATATGACGAGGACGAAGCGGTGGAATTCCTGTTGGACGCGCTGCTGCGCAGTTTTCCGGCGGACGACCGCCGCGCCGGGCTGTACTGCGCGCTGATCGACGCGTTCCTGCCCTTATTTGACGATTACCTGCTGGCACATGGACTGCTCAGCTTATAAGTTGGAGGCAACATGCAGTATCCGATACCCGACCATCTGAAACCCTGTTTTGTCCCCACCGGGGAAGACAACAGCGAATTGCGCGTTACCGGGGCGCTGCGCTGCAAATGCGGCGGCGCGCTGTTCACGCCCTATACCAATGAGGCGGGCACCATTGCCGCCGCCAAATGCCGCAAATGCGGCGCTAAGATCCTGCTGCTCCACGCGGGCCGCCACGGCTGGGACGGCTTTGTGGCCAAGGCCGATTACCTGTACGATCTTCCCACCAAAATGCACGCCCTGGAAACCTGCCCAGCCTGCCAGGCGCACACGCCGCTGGGCGTCAAAATGACCATTACCTCCTACGGCAAGGAGGATTTTATCCGGGACAGCGAGCTGAGCGACGAGGATGGCAAACCGCTGCGCGAGGAGGACTGGGTAAACGCTTTTTCCTCCTTCCGCATGGATGTGGTTTGCCCGGAATGCGCCGAAACCACCGAAAGCATCATCGATATAGAGACGGCATAAAAGTATCCCCTTTCGCGCAGGCTAACAGCGTGAAAGGGGATGTTTTTTTGTGAATGACCAGGATACCGTACGTCTGCTGCGGGAATGCGACGCCGGCGCCAAGATGGGCGTCGCCTCCATCGACGGCGTGATCGAAAGCGTAAAGAATGAAGAACTGCACAGCCTGCTGCAAAACAGCAAGCAGCGGCACGAGCAGCTGGGCGACCAAACGGCGCGGCTGCTTTCCGGACTGAACGGCGAGGGCAAGGAGCCCAGCGTCATGGCCAAGGGCATGTCCGGCATGAAGATCGGCATGAAAATGATGCTGGGCAACCCTGATCAGCAGGCTGCCGATCTGATCACGGACGGCTGCAACATGGGCGTCAAATCGCTGTGCAAATACCTGAACCAATATCCTGCCGCCCGTCAGGACGCCAAGGATATCGCCAACCGGCTGATCGGCGAAGAGGAACATCTGGCCCATACGATGCGGCCCTTCCTTTAAAGCTGTTTTTCGATCAATGCGGAGCCGCTGCGCTTATCATAGCACGGCGGCTCCGCGTTTTATCATACTCCACTGAACCGCAGGCCTTGACGATCCCCTTTCCTTTTGTTCCGGTCACGACGCCTGTTCGTCCTTTTCCTTCGACCTTTGCAAGCGTCCCCAACTTATGGTATAATCTTTTTGCCGCCGCGGCCGGGAGCCGCAGGCTGAAAGGTTCGCATGGAAGAAAAATACTGTGAAAAATTTGAATGGATGCGGGAACGCCTGGAGGAGCTATCCGAGGCGGTGGGACAGCCGGACGTAATGGCCGATATCCCGCGCTGGCAAAAGCTCAACCGGGAACGGGCGCAGCTGGAGCCCGCCGTCATGGCATGGCAGGGATACCGGCGGCTGTGCACCCAGCTGGAGGAGGCAAAGGAACTGCTGAACGATCCCGATATGGGCGAGATCGCCAAGGAGGAAGCGCGGCAGCTGGCCGAACGCGAGCGGGAGGAAGCCGAAAAGCTCAAGCTGTTCCTGATCCCCCAGGATCCAAACGATCAGCGCAGCGTCATCCTGGAGGTGCGCGCCGGGGCGGGCGGCGACGAGGCCAGCCTATTCGCCGCGCTGCTGCTGCGCATGTATATGCGCTATGCCGAGCGCAGGGGCTGGCAAGCGTCGGTCACCAGCGTCAGCGATACCGAGCTGGGCGGCGTCAAGGAGGCCGTGGTCACCATTGCGGGCCGAGGCGCTTTCAGCCGTCTGAAGTTTGAAAGCGGCGTGCACCGCATCCAGCGCGTGCCCGTGACCGAGGCCGGAGGGCGTATCCATACCAGCACCGCCACCGTGGCCGTGCTGCCCGAGGCCGAAGACGTGGAGGTGGATATCCGCCCCGAGGATATCCGCGTCGATACTTACCGCGCCAGCGGCCACGGCGGCCAGTATATCAACCGCACCGACAGCGCTGTGCGCATCACCCATATGCCCTCGGGGCTGGTGGTGACCTGCCAGGATGAAAAAAGCCAGCTGAAAAACAAGGAAAAGGCCATGAAGGTGCTGGCCAGCCGTCTTTATGATCTGTACCGCACCCAGGCCGACAGCGCGTATGCCGAAAACCGCCGCGCCCAGGTGGGCACCGGCGAGCGCAACGAGCGCATCCGCACCTATAATTTTCCCCAGGGTCGGGTGACCGATCACCGCATCGGCCTGACGCTGTACAAAATAGACGCCATTGTGGACGGCGATCTGGACGAGATCATCGACGCGCTCACGGTGGAGGATCAGGCCGAAAAGCTGAAAGCGCTGGAATAACATGGAAATAACGATCGTTACCGAAGACAGCGTGCAGACCGCCGGGTATATCCATTCGGCCGCGTGGCAGGCTTCGCACCGCGCCTTTTGTTCCGCGGAATTTATCGCCCGGCATACGCCCGAGCGGCAGACTGGGTATTTACTGGATAAAATGCGGAAAGGCGCGGCGGTGTACCTGCTGACTGACGGCCAACCCGTGGGCATTGTATCAGTCACGGAAAACCTGATCGAAGATTTGTACGTTTTGCCGCCATTCCAAAACCGCGGCTACGGAAGCATGCTGCTGAATTTTGCCATAGAGCGGTGCGTCGGAACGCCCGTGCTGTGGATCCTGAACAATAACGACGGCGCTCGGAGGCTCTATGAGCGCCGCGGTTTCCGCGCCACAGGCCGCCGCCATCCGCTGAGCGATACGCTGAGCGAAATTGAATTCATTCTGCAAACAGGAGAACATATATGATCGTGATCGTAGCCGAAAAACCCAGCGTGGGCCGCGATATCGCCCGGGTGCTGGGCTGCAGGCAAAACGGCGAGGGCTGTATCGCGGGCGAAAAATATACCGTCACCTGGGCGGTGGGACATTTGGTAACACTGTGCGAGCCCGATGAGATCGATGAAAAATACAAAAAATGGCGCATGGCTGATCTTCCCATCCTGCCGGAGGATATCCCCACAAAGGTGATCAGCAAAACAAAAAAGCAATTTAGCGTCATCAAAAAGCTGATCAACGATAAGGATACCGAGCGCGTGATCTGCGCCACCGACGCCGGCCGCGAGGGCGAGCTGATTTTCCACTACATCTACGATCAGGCCAAATGCAAAAAACCCGTCGACCGGCTGTGGATCTCCTCCATGACCGACGAAGCCATCCGGGAAGGCTTTGAGCAGATCAAGCCTGACAGCGAATACGAGGGCCTGCGCAAAAGCGCCGTATGCCGCAGCGAGGCAGATTGGCTGGTGGGCATGAACGCCAGCCGGGCTTTTACGCTGCGCTACAACGCCCTGCTGTCCGTTGGGCGGGTGCAGACGCCCACGCTGAACATACTGGTCAAGCGCCGGAAGGAAATAGAGGATTTCAAGCCGGTGGAGTATTTTACCCTCACGGCGAACTTTGGCGATTATACCGGCCAATGGTTTGACGAAAAAGCGCCGGAGGAAAAGACCGCCAACCGTATCCCAACAAAGGAAAAAGCCGAAGCGCTGGCCGCGAAGGTCAAGGGCAAGCCAGCCCAGGTGCGCAGCATGACCAGCGAGGAAAAGAAGGAGCTTCCGCCCCAGCTGTATGATCTGACCAGCCTTCAGCGCGACGCCAACAGCACTTTGGGCTTCACCGCCGATAAAACGCTGAAGATTGCCCAGGCGCTGTACGAAAAATGGAAGCTGCTCACCTATCCCCGCACCGACAGCCGTTACCTGCCCATGGACATGATCCCCAAGCTGTACCAAACGCTGAAAGCGCTGCCCGAGCCATACAGCAGTCTGGAGGCGGGCATGGAACGAAAAGAGGACGGCAAGCTCTATATCAGCCGCCGTATTTTTGACAACAGCAAGGTATCCGACCACCACGCCCTGCTGCCAACGCCCAAAACCGCCGATCTCAGCAAGCTGCCGCCCGACGAGCGCAGCCTGTACGACATGGTAGTGCGCCGCATGCTGGCGGCTTTCTATCCGGCCCACGTTTACGACGCGCTGAAGGTGATCACCGATTGCGAGGGCGAGGCCTTTCGTTCCACGGGCCGCAGCGTAAAGGTACTGGGCTGGAAAGCGCTGTATCAGAAGGAGCAGGAGGGGAAAAAGCCCCGCGGCCGCAAAAAAGCGGAGGATGAAACAGAGGCCGTCGCTCTGCCGCCCCTTTCCACCGGCGATATGCGCAGGGTGGAAAAGGCTGACGTACAGCAAAGCGCCACCAAGCCGCCCGCCCCGCACACGGACGCCAGCCTGCTGGCCGCCATGGAGCACGCGGGCCGGGAGATCGAAGACGAGGCGCTGCGCGAATCCATGAAGGGCGCCGGGCTGGGCACGCCCGCCACCCGGGCGGCCATCATTGAGCGTCTGCTGCAGGTGGGGTACGCTCAACGCCGGGGACGCGCCATCAGCGCCACCGATAAGGGCGTGCAGCTGATCGCCGTAGCGCCGGAGGAAATCGCCTCCCCCGAGATGACCGGAAAATGGGAGCTGGCGCTGGATGAGATTGCCAAAAGCCAGCGGGATACCGACCGCTTCATGCAGGGCATACGCCGCATGAGCGCTTTCCTGGTGGAATACGCCCGGGACAGCGCGCCGGGGATCGAGTTTCCCGAGGAAATGCGCAGGGGCAAAGGCGGCAAGCGTGCATCGGCGGTCAAGGCCATTGAAGGCGCGGTCTGCCCGCTGTGCGGCAAGCCGGTGCAGGAAAACGCCAAAGCGTTCGGATGCTCTAACTGGAAGGCGGGGTGCCATTTCACCCTGTGGAAGGACGGCCTGGCGCGTTCGGGCGGGCCTCAGCTCAGCGCCAGGATCATTCAGCTTTTATTGAAGGACGGCCAGGTGAAGGGCAGCACGGGCGTGCTGAAAATGGCCGACGGGTTTTTGACCTTTACGCCAAACGGCGCGGATTCGCCCTCCGCCCGCATGGCGATCACCTATGAGAAAAAGTAAGGGAGGATGCCTATGAAACGGCTCAGGCGCTTGACGGCGCTGCTGCTGATCCTGATCCTGCTGCCTGCTTTGGGGCTGGCTGATACCGTGATCAGCCTTTCGGCGCTCGATTATCCGGTAGCAAAGGACGGCTGGTACGATACCATGGAGGAGGTAGCGGTTTATCTCGCCTCCTATCACAAGCTGCCCGGCAATTACATCACCAAAAACCAGGCGTCAAACCTGGGCTGGAGCAGCAGCGCGGGCAATCTGTGGCAGGTGGCCCGGGGCAAATCCATCGGCGGCGACCGATTCGGTAATTACGAGGGCCAGTTGCCCGACAAAGGCGGCCGCACCTGGAAGGAATGCGATATCGGCTACGACGGCGGCTACCGCAACGGTCAGCGCATCGTGTTTTCCAGCGATTGGCTGATCTATTACACCGGCGACCATTACAACAGCTTTACCCAGATCAAAGTATCCTTTGACACGCCCTCGCCCGCGCCGCAGGCGTCGCCCTCCCCCTCCCCCGCGCCCATCGCAGTGGAAGAGGATGGGCGCTATACCGACAGGGATCACGTGGCGCTGTACATCCATGAATTCTGGTGGCTGCCTGAAAACTACATCACCAAGGAGGATGCCCGCGCGCTGGGATGGAGCAATAAAAAGGATAACCTGGACGCCGTCGCTCCCGGTTATACCATCGGCGGCGATGAGTTCGGCAACCGGGAAGGGCTGCTGCCATCCACCGCTACCCGCACCTGGTATGAATGCGATGTGAACGCCGAAAACGGCAAGCGCAGCGACGAGCGCTTGGTGTTCTCCAGCGATGGGCTGATCTATTACACCAATGACGGCTTTAAAACCTTTGAGCTGCTGTACGGAGGAGAGGAACCATGAAGATCATCCTGAACCTGAAACAGGCGCAAACCCCCATGGAAGCCCAGGAATATTTGAAACGCGCCCTGGCTTTTCCCGATTATTACGGCAAAAACCTGGACGCGCTCTATGATATGCTGACCGCCTGGGATCAACCCGTTTCGTTTGTCCTTCGCCTGCCCGAGGGCGGCGATATGGGCGCTTACGCACAAAAACTGCGCCGGGTGTTTGAGGACGCCGCGGCGGAAAACAAAAGGATCAGCGTATTATAAAAACAGACAGGCGCGCGCTTCTTTACATGGGGAAGCGCGCGTTTTTTCACTTCATCGGTATCTGCGTCGGAAAACGTCCCTCATTCCCGCATCAATTCAAGCGCGTCCAGCGGCGTCGCCGCCACGCAGAGCGCGCCGGCTTCCCGCAATTCAGCCTCGGTGCGGAAGCCCCAGCCCGCGGCGATAAAGTGCATGCCCGCGTTCCGGCAGGTTTTTAAATCGGTGGGCGTATCGCCCAAATACCAAAACGCGTCAGGAGAAAGCCCCATATCCGCGGCGATCTGCAGCGCCGCTGCCGGGTCGGGCTTGATGGGCACCTCCGGCCTGCGGCCGCGGATGATCTCAAAGAGATCGTCCGGAAAATAATGCCCCACCACGCTGGCTACATCCCGATCGTCCTTATTGCTGAGCACCGCCAGCCGCAGGCCCTCCTTCCGCAGCCCATTCAGCAGCGCGGGGATGCCCTCATACACGTGGGAGGTATCGTTGCAGTGCTCCGCGTACAGCATCCGGTAATCCCGAAACACAGCCTCCGCAAGCTCGGCATGCGCCTCCCCCACAGCCCGGCGGGTCAGATTGACTGCGCCGTCGCCCGTAAAATAACAGTATGCCCCGATGGGATGCGTGGGAAGCCCGTGCATCTCGAGCGCCTGATTCATGCAAGCCGAAATATCGGGCAGCGAATTGATCAGCGTGCCGTCCAGATCGAACAGCACGGCTTTTTTATTGGTCATGCTTCTCACTCCTTTTCCAGATTTTACCATATGCGGGCGAATGAAGCAACCCGAAATGGCGCATACTGGCCGGGGAGGTGAACTTTGGATGGAATCCAATCAGCATGATAAAACGCGCCGCATCGGCCTGACCGCCGTGATCGGCCTGCTGGCAGCCGCGCTGATCGCCGCGGCCGTCGTTAGCCTTGGCGGCGGCGTCAGCGCCGTGAGCCGCGCCCGGGAAACCGTGGAAGAAAACTGCCAGCTGATCCAAACGCTGCGCTATGACCGCTGCGGCCACGAGGTGGTGCGGCGGGTAAAGGTGGACAAGGAATACAAGGGCTGCACGCTGCAGCAGATGCAGCAGGCCTTCGCCGAATGGGATATCACCTGCTTTTCCCCGGCGGAGATCGAAATGAGCCAGACGCTTTCCATTTACTGCCCCGATCATCTGGTGGTGCTGCCAGACGGCGCGGGCGTGCTGGGCGTATATGAAAACAAATACGGCGACGGCTACGCCCTGCGCGCTCAGCTGGATATCCCCATTGCCGATCTGCCGGAAAGCCTGCGCGAAACGATCTATCTGGGCGTGGCCTTTGTCAGCGACGCCGAAATAGAAAGCTGGCTGGAAACGCTGGAAAGTTGACATAACGCCCATGAAAAGGTATACTGCATGTAGCGCCGCAAGGCGCGGGAGGTACCGATTCAATGAAGAAAAAAGGCGGCGTATCGCCGCTTGGGATTGTGCTGATCATCGCGCTGCTGGGCGCTATCTGCCTGGTGGGCGCGGCGGCGCTGGCCAACCGGCAGGAATACCTGCGGGAGGCGGCCATCACGCCTACACCCTCCATCACGCCGCGCACCGTGCGCATCACAGAGGATCCCGCGTTGCCCACCTCAACGCCAACGCCAAGGCTTTTTCAGATGAACGCCGTGGGCGTTGAGGTCCGTCAGATGCAGCAGCGCTTGATGGAGCTGGGCTATTACAGCGGACAAGCGGACGGCCAGTATGGCGCGGGCACAAAGGCGGCAGTGGAAGCCTTCCAGCGCCAGCACGGGCTGGACGCCGACGGCATTGCCGGGGAAAGCACGCTGACGCTGCTCTATTCGGCCGGGGCGCTGGCTTTCCGGCCCACGCCAACGCCCTCGCCCACGCCCGAAACCTCCACCCTGTCCAGCGGCAGCCAGGGCGAGCAGGTCAAAAAGCTCCAGCAGCGGCTGCAGGAGCTTGGCTTCTACAGCGGGAAGATCGACGGAGATTACGGCAAGGGCACCAGGAGCGCCGTCACCCTTTTCCAGCAGCAGCATGGACTGAGCGCCGATGGGATCGCTGGGGAGAAAACGCTGAACGCGCTCTATTCCGACAGCGCGAAGCCGATGGCGGTAACGCCGACGCCCGAGGCTATTCCGGTGCTTTCCGGCGGCCTACCGCTGCTGGTCAACAAGGAGCATCCCATTGCCGAGGACTTTGTGCCATCGGATCTGGTGAACATGTCCGAATACTGCGATCCTGATCTGGTGAAGATCAAATACAAGGATACCCAGGGCGTATACGAGGCAGTGGACGCGCTGATTGAAATGCTGGAGGCCGCCAAAACCGACGGCATTGTCAACTGGCAGGTCAGCGCTGCCTACCGCAGCGTAAAGGATCAGCAGGCGATCTTTGACGCCAGCGTTAAAAGCTATATGAACAACAACGGCATGAGCCGGACAAACGCGATCAGCGCCACCCGAAAAACGGTGGCTGATCCGGGCACCAGCGAGCACCATACCGGTCTGGCCTTTGATATGACGGTGCCCAATACCGAATCCTTCATCAGCACCAAGCAGTGCAAATGGCTGCACGAGCACTGCTGGGATTACGGCTTCATCGTGCGATACCAGAAGGATAAGGAGGATATTACCGGCTTCCTGGCCGAAGCCTGGCATATCCGCTATGTGGGCACGGCGCACAGCACCGTGATGCGGGATAAAAACCTCTGCCTGGAGGAATACTTGCAGCTGGCGCGTTAAAAGAAAGGAATATGCAAATGAAAAAGCGCAAAATGAATAAAGCGCTCAAAATCATCCTGTGCGTCCTGGCGGCGCTGATCCTGATCGTGGGCGCATACGTCGCCTATGTGTTTATCGCATACAACCGCCTGCCCGAGGTGACGGCGCTGGAGGTGAAGGGCAATGGCGTAGGCAGCGTGCAAACCGGCAGGCCCTATAAGCTGATTTCCTTCAATACCGGCTTTGGCGCCTATGAACCCGATTACGGCTTCTTTATGGACGGCGGTACCCAGAGCTGGGCCTGGTCGAAGGATCGGCTGCTTACCAACATGGCCGCCATCGCTGATTTTCTCCAGACGCAAAGCGCCGATTTTTACTGCGTGCAGGAGGTGGATGAAAACGCCACCCGCACCTATCACGTAAACGAGCGGGAACTGCTGGAGAAGGCGATGATCGGCTATGAAATCGTATACGCCCAGAACTGGAACAGCCCCTTCCTGTTCTATCCGCTGACTCAGCCCCACGGCAAGACCCGCTGCGGCATCATGACCTTCAGCCGTTTTGATATCGCCTCCTCCATCCGTCAAAGCCTGCCTGTGGAAAATACGCTGATGAAGGTGGCCGATCTGGACCGCTGTTACAGCGCCTCCCGCATCCCCGTGGACAACGGCCGCGAGCTGGTGCTGTATAACATGCATCTGTCGGCATATACCTCGGACGGCGCCATCGCCAACGACCAGCTTCGCCTGCTGCTCACCGATATGAAGGGCGAAGTGGAGCGCGGCAATTACGTGGTCTGCGGCGGCGATTTCAACAAAGACCTGCTGGGCGACTCCAGCCAGTATTTCGGCGTTCCGGGCGAGGCCTACACCTGGACCCAGCCGCTCCCGGAGGGTACCTTTGATCAAGTGCCGCTGTCGCTGGTAGCCTCCAGCAACGCACCCAGCTGCCGTACAGCCGACGGCCCTTACAATCCCAGCCAATTCGTGCTCACCATCGACGGCTTCATCGTGTCTGACAACGTGAACGTGCTGTCCCATGAGGTGATCGATACTGGCTTCGCCATGTCCGACCATAACCCGGTAAGCATCACGTTTGAGCTTGCGGAATAAACAACCTTTGCTCTTTTAAAATTCAAACATGAAAAAAGTCGCCGAAAAACGGCGGCTTTTTCATGTCATTATAAGAATAAGCATCCGCAACGGCGGCGCATTTTCCGTTTACCCGTTCTGTCCGCTCAGCAGGATGCGGTCGTCGTCCAGCCCGTGGCCGGAGGTGGCCTGGAAGCGCTGCAGCAGATCGGATACCGTGAGGCTTTTTCTGGTTTCCCCTGAAATATCCAGAGCGATCCTCCCCCGATCCATCACCACCGTTCGCGTGCCCATTTCCAGGGCGGACTGCATATTGTGGGTGATCATCAGGCAGGTCAGCCGCTTTTCCGCCACCAGGCGGCGGGTCAGCTCCAGCACCTTCGCGGCGGTAGCCGGATCAAGCGCCGCGGTATGCTCGTCCAGCAGCAGCAGCTTGGGCTCGGCAATCGTGGCCATCAGAAGGGAGGCCGCCTGTCGCTGGCCGCCGGAGAGCATGCCCATCTGGGTTTTCATCCGGTTTTCCAGCCCCAGATCCAGCGTCGCGAGCAGATCGCGGAAATAAGCGCTGTCCCGCCGGTTCAAGGCAAAAAAAGTCTTCCTCGCCTTGCGCGTATAGGCCAGGGCCAGGTTCTCCTCAATGGTCATATGCGGCGCGGTACCCCGCAGGGGATCCTGATACAGGCAGCCAATATTGAACGCGCGCTGGTAATCCCGCAATCCCGTGATATCCTCCTCATCCAGGATCACCCGGCCTTTATCCAGGCGGAATTTGCCCAGGATGGCGTTGAACAGGGTGGATTTTCCCGCGCCGTTGGAGCCGAGGATCGTGATGAAATCGCCCTTTTCCACCTTCAGCGAAAGGTTATCCAGCGCCAGCTTTTCATTGATAGTGCCCTTTTCAAAGGTCTTTTTCAGGCCGATCAGCGAAAGTCCGCTCATTCCGCTTCCTCCTTTTCCGCCCGTCTTTCCAGCAGGGCCCGGCGAAGCATGGGCAGCGTAAGCGCGGCGACGACGATGGCCGCGGACAGCAGCTTGACCGCATAGCTGGGCATATCGATTTTATAGGCGAGCTGCAGGATGACCCGATAGATCAGAGAGCCCACAGCAGCCGAGATCAAACCGACTGTGACCGAACGCTTGCCGAAAAACACTTGTCCGATGATCACCGACGCCAGCCCCACCACCAGCATGCCGCTGCCAAAATTCAGATCGGCGTAACGCTGCTGCTGGCACAGAAGCGCGCCGGAAAAAGCCACCAGCGCATTGGAGATCATGATGCCGTTGACCCGGGATCGATCGGCGTTGATGGAGGAGGAGCGAACCATTTCCTCATTGTCGCCCGTGGCGCGGATGGCCATGCCGCCGCGGGTATAAAAGAATACCGAAAGGACCGTCAGAAGCAAAAGCACAATGAGCCCCGTCAGGATCAAGCCGCTCAGATTGGCATCCAGCCGCTTATTGCCGGTCAGCCCCACCAAAAAGGCGCGAAAGGATTTGTATAGCGTATCGCAGGCCACCTGCGTTTCCACGCCCGCGCTGTTCAGCTCCGCCCGCTGCAGGTACAGATTGGACTGGCCGCCCAGGATCATGAAATTTACGGTGTACAGTCCGGTCATGGTCAGGATGCCGGAAAGGATCGGGTTGATCCTGAGCTTTGTTTGCAGCAGCCCGGTGCACAGTCCCGCCAGCGCCCCCGCCAGCATGCCGCACAGCAGCCCCAGAACCGGATATCCGGCAATCGTGACCACGGCGCATACGCACATACCCACCACAAAGCTGCCGTCAATGGTCAAATCTGGCATGTTCAGCACCCGGAAGGCGATAAACACCCCCAGCGCCATGGGCACGTAAATCATCCCCTGGCTGAGGGCGGAAATCAGAAGGGTCATCAGGTTCATGCTCCATCGCTTCCTTCAAAAAAACTGTCCTGGGAACAGGCGCGCCTGTTCCCAGGCGTTATGTATCACTTACCGAAATGGCTGGTGCCGTCAGCCTCCACCAGCACCTGATACGCGCTCAAGATCTCTTCGCCGATCTCCATGTCGATACGCTCCGCCGCCTGCAAATTGACGAAACGCGCGTAATCGCTCAGCGTCTGATAGGGAATATCCTCGGGCATCTCGCCCTGGGCCAAACGGACCACCAGATCGGCCACCTGATTGCCCAACTGCACATAGTCCACGCCGATGGTGGCAAAGCCGCCGTCCGCCACCATGGAATCAGCGCCGCAGTATACGGGGATACCGTATCCGTAAGCCACGTCGGTATAGGTTGACATGGCGGAAGCGATGGAATTATCGTTGCCGGTATACAGTGCGTCGATGCCCTTGGAAATCAGCGTTTCCATGGCGGTCTGCAGCTCGGAAAGGTTGGCGATGGAAACCTCCTCATAGGCGATGCCGTTGGCGTCGCAATAGGTTTTGGCCGCGTTGATCGTGGAAACGGAATTGGTCTCGCTGGAGGTATACAGGAAGCCGATCTTCTGGTAATCAGGCTGGAAATCGGAAATCAGCCGCACGATCTCCCCAGCGGGGATGTTATTGGAAACGCCGGTAATGAAAAAGCTGTCGTCGCCGGTGAGGCCCGCGGCCACGGGATCGGAAACGGCGGCAAACACCACGGGCACAGCGCCATCCTCATAAATCACCTTTGCGCTCTGGGCGGTATTGGTGGCGATGGGCACCAGGATATCAACGCCATCCATTTTCACGTTTTCCAGGATGGTCGCCAGCGCGGCGGTATCGCCCTCGGCGTTCCGGGTCACGATTTCAAACTCCAAATCGCTGCTCTCCAGCGCGGACACGATCGTATCTCGGATCTGATTCAGAGAAGTATGGGTCAAAGGCTGCACCACCGCCACCCGGATGGGCTCGGCCAAAGCGCAGGACATGAGCAGCGCCGCGGACAGCATAAGGCAGATCACAAAACGAATCACAGAACTGTTTTTCATGGGTTTTTCCTCCTGTTATTTTATTAAAGCGTTTGAGCCAATTTACAATGGGTTTCAAGCACCCGGACACTTTGGTCAAAGGCGATCCTCTCGTCCTTGGCCATCGGTATTTCAACGACCGATTCTATTCCCTGACGTCCCACAACGCAGGGAACGCCGCAGGGGACGCCATGCACGCCGTATTCCCCCTCCAGCACCACCGAAAGAGGCAGCGTGCGCCGCTCTCCCCGCAGGATACCGTCAATCAGATAGGCCGCGGCCTGACCGATCCCAAACTCCGTGGAGCCCTTGCCCTCAATGATTTCCATGCCCGTGCTATGGGTGCGCCGCAGCGCTTCCCCGGCGTCAAAGCCGGGCGCTTGATCCGCCGGTTTTCCATCCGCCAGCAGGGCGCCGAAGGGGATCATGGAGGAATCGCCGTGTTCCCCCATCACAAGCGCCTGGATGGCTGAACGGGGCAAACCCGTTTGCTCGCTGAGGATGCGCTGCAGCCTGAACGTATCAAGCAGCGTACCGGTACCAAAGCAGCGTGCGCGATCCATCTCCAGGGCTTGCCGCAGGCAGTCCGCAATGATATCGCAGGGATTGGTGATGCTGATCACCAGCCCGCAGGGCGGCGCAGGCCGCAGGCTTTCCGCCAGCTCCCGCACCATGCGGACCGAATCGCCCAGCAGATCAAGGCGCGTCTGCCCAGCTTCCCGCGGTTTGCCAATAGCGCAGACCGTGATATCGGCATCGGCGCAATCGGCGTAAACGCCGGCGCGCACTGCCGGAATATCCCGGGAACAGCTGAGGCTGTCCGCGATATCGGCAGCCTGGGCCGCCGCCTTGTCGGGCAGCTTATCCACCAGTATGATCTGATCGCAAACGCGCCCGACCGCCAGGGACATGGCTACGTGAGAGCCCACATGCCCGGCGCCAAGAATGACCACTTTTGTTGACAACCAACCACCTCCATTCTGTCCGGGGCGGTTCTTTCATACAAAAAACCCCGTCCCGCAATGCTGATTGCTGGGACAGGGCGAATATTTTCTTCCCTGCGGTGCCACCCGGCTTGGCGCTTGCGCGCCCACCTTTGCTCCGTACTATCATACGGCCTCTTTTGATAACGGAGAGAAAGCTCCGTCGCCCCTACTGAGGCCGCCGGCCCGTTCGGTTTGCCCTCAAAAGTCCATTCATTTCCGCGCCGTGTACCGCAATCTCACCGCCTGCGGCTCTCTTGAACCTGCTGATCGGAAATTACTCCTCTTTTTCAAAGGTTTGATTTATTATACCGGTTCGCCGCCCGACTGTCAACCCAAATACAATAAAAACACATTTTAAGGAAAGTTTATACGCCGTTTACTCCATTAATCCGCCTGCAGCGCGTCGTATCCCTCCTCGCCCGTGCGGACGCGCACCACGTTTTCCACATCCTGCACAAAGATCTTGCCATCGCCGATATGCCCGGTGCAGAGCACGCTGCGGGCGGTTTCGATCACCTGGCGGACGGGGACTTTACTGACCACGATATCAACCTGCGCCTTGGGCAGCAGGGTCACTTCCACAGGCGTGCCGCGGTAGTATTCAGGCTTGCCCTTCTGCATTCCGTAGCCCATCACGTTGGTAACGGTCATGCCGGTGATGCCGATCCTGTTCATGGCGGTCTTCAGGCTTTCCAGGCTGCCGGGGCGGCAGATGATCTGCACGCGGGTATAGACCGGTTCGGCGGGCGCCTTTTCCCTGGGCTTCCGTACAGGCTCGCCCTTTTCATCAGCCGCAGGCATCATCACGGGCTCATCCTCCATCACGCTGCCATCCGGCAGGATGGAAAAGCCCGAATAGGCCGTCGTCAAACCGTGCTCGGAACGATCCAAGCCCAAGATCTCGTCCTCGGCGTCCGCCCTGAGACCGATGGTTTTTCGGATGAGCGTGAATACGACGGTGATGACCACGGCCGTCCAGGCAATGGTGCAAAGCACGCCCAGGGCCTGGATGCCCAAGAATTTGAAGCCGCCGCCGTAAAAAACGCCCTTCATGGTGGAGACCCCGGTGGCAAAAAAGCCCGTCAGGACAGTGCCCAGCGCGCCGCATACGCCGTGAACGGAGATCGCGCCTACCGGGTCGTCGATCCTGACCGCCTTATCGAAGAACTCCACGGCAAGCACCACCGCGAAACCGCAGCAAATGCCAATCACCGCCGCGCCGAAGGGATTCACCGCGTCGCACCCCGCAGTAATGCCCACCAATCCGGCCAAAGCGGCGTTAAAGGTCATCGATACGTCAGGCTTTCCATAGCGTATCCAGGTAAAGATCATGGCGACAAGGGTCGCCAGGGCGGCAGCCAGGTTGGTGTTAAAGAATACCAGCCCAGCAGACACGATCAGATCATCGCTGTCCATGCCCACAGTGGAGGCGCCATTGAAACCAAACCAGCAGAACCACAGGATGAACACGCCCAGCGCGGCGATGGACAGATTGTGGCCCAGGATGGCCTTGGGCTTACCGTCCTTGCCGTACTTGCCGATCCGGGGGCCCAGCATCTTCGCGCCGATCAAGGCGCATACGCCGCCCACCATGTGCACCGCGGTGGAGCCGGCAAAATCATGGAAGCCCATCTCCGCCAGCCATCCGCCGCCCCAGATCCAATGGCCGCTGACGGGGTAGATGAACAGGGAAATGGCTGCGGAATACACGCAGTAAGCGGAAAACTTGGTGCGCTCCGCCATGGCGCCGGAAACGATGGTGGCGGAGGTGGCGCAAAACACCGTTTGAAAAATAGCGTAGGCCCACAGCGGCACTCCGGCGGGCAAAACCGCGCTGTAATCCCCCATGATAAAGGGATCGATCCATCCGAACAGCGCCGTACCGCTGCCAAACATGATGCCAAAGCCGATGAGCCAGTAAAGGGGCGTGCCGATGCAGAAATCCATCAGGTTTTTCATCAGGATATTGCCGGTATTCTTGGCCCGGGTGAACCCGGCCTCGCACATGGCAAAGCCTGCCTGCATGAAGAAAACCAGGGCCGCGCCCAGCAGAACCCAGATCGTGTTGGCGGGAGAATACGTCATGCTTCTCACTTCCGTTTCCATAAAATCACCAACAAAAAAGGCGCCGGGTGCATCAAGCACACCCTTGCGCCTTGTTGGAATGATGGCATTTTAGAGCGGGTTTTTGCTTTTGTCAAGGGGCAGAACAATCAAAAAACAATCATATGCCGCTTGCCCCGTAATTGCTCAGCACCCGAGCCGAGGGATCATCCACGTCACAGCCGGGCCAGGTCTTGTTGGGCATCCAGTAATCGGGGATCATCCGCGCCTGGCCGGGATAGAACCGCTCAAACAGCTCCCGATACAGCAGGCTTTCCTTGGTAAAGGGCGGGCGATAATCATATCCGGCCGCTTTTTCAGCGAATTCCCGATCGGTATAACTCCTTTCAGCCAGAGCTTTCAGATCGCCCACCATGCTGTGGCCCACGGCGTCCGAAAAAGCCGCTTTCTGCCGCCAGAGGATCTCGTCGGGCAGGATATGGTCGTCGGCAAAAGCCTTACGGATCAGGTACTTGCCCATGTTATGGGTGTTCATTTTGAGCTCCGGATCAACGCTCATGGCGTAGCGCACAAATTTGAGATCGCCGAAGGGCACCCGCGCCTCCAGGCTGTTGACCGATATGCAGCGGTCAGCCCGCAGCACATCGTATACGTGCAGCTCCCGGATGCGCTTTTCGGCCTCCTCCTGAAAGTCGGCGGCGCTGGGCGCAAAATCGGTATATTTATAGCCGAACAGCTCGTCGGAGATCTCGCCCGTCAGCAGCACGCGGATATCGGTGTTTTCATGGATCCATTTGCAAACCAGATACATGCCGATGGACGCGCGGATGGTGGTGATATCCCAGGTGCCAAGCAATTCCACCACGTCGGGCAGGGCTTTGATCACATCCTTTTCGCTGATGATGACCTCGGTATGATCGCTGCCGATAAAATCGGCGGCCTTTCGGGCATATTTGAGATCGATGGCGTCCACGTCCATGCCGATGGCGAAGGTGCGGATAGGCTTTTTCAGCATCTTCTGGGCGATGGCGCAAACCAGTGAGGAATCCAGCCCGCCGGAGAGCAAAAAGCCGATGGGCGCGTCGGCGTCCAGTCGCTTTTCCACCCCGTCCATCAGCAGACGGCGAAGCTTTTGGCACACTTCTTCTTCGGTTTTCATGGTGAAATACCCCACGTACGCCGGATCGGCGTATTGGATAAACTGGCCGTCCATCCAGTAATGCCCCGGCGGGAAGGGCAAAATCTGATCGCAAAGGCCCATCAGGTTTTTGGGTTCGCTGGCAAAAGCCCATTCGCCATCGGAAAGCCGGCCGTAATAAAGGGGCCGGATGCCGATGGGATCGCGGGCCGCGATCAGCTTGTTCCGTTCTCCGTCGTAGAGCAGCAGGGCGAATTCAGCGTCCAGGGTCTTGAACATCTCCACGCCGTATTCATGATACAGCGGCAGCAGGATCTCGCAGTCGGACTGGCTCCGCAGTTCATACTTGCATAGCAGCCGATCCCGGAGGGGCCGAAAGCCATACAGCTCGCCGTTGCACACCACGGCGTCCTCGTCCAGACGGAAGGGCTGCATGCCCCGCTCGTCCAGGCCCATGATGGCCAGGCGGTGAAAGCCCAGATACCCGATGGGGATCTCCTCAAACCGGCTCATATCCGGCCCTCGGGAAACCGTTCTGTCAAAGCACGCTTTCAGGGTATCAACGTCAACTGTCTTACTGGTCACGCCGAAAATGGAACACATAAATGGCACCTCCGTTTGTGGTCGGCAATCGCTCTGATATTTCAGGACGAAGGCCGCCGCTCCGTGGTGCCACCTGATTTGCTTCTCTTTCCGGGCTCCATCAAGCCCTGACGGCTGTAACGGGCCGTCTGTCCCGCCGCTCCTACTGGCCCGAAGGCGTTGGGTTTGGGCTTGGAAGGGTTCTTCGCTTGGGCTGTCCTGCGGGATTTTCAGCGTCTACCGCTCTCTGAAAGGCACAGCGTCCAGGTTACTCAGCTTCCGCATCGCTTTGGGTTTGAAATTTGCGGGAAGTATAGCACCGCAGAACGAAAATTGTCAAGCGAAGTACAGGCAAAAAACAATACAGAGCGAAAACAATCCGCCCCCTTGACTTATGGCCGTGCGCGGTTGTACAATGACCCCAGCAAGGCAAGGGAGCCGTGTTACGCGGTTCCCTCGCCCTTTTTATTTTGAAGGAGGCCTTTTCATGAGCAAGTACAGCAAGGAAGACATCATCCGCATGGTCCGGGAGGACGACGTTGAATTTATCCGTATGCAGTTCACCGATATTTTCGGCCAGCTCAAAAACGTGGCCATCACCGCCAGCCAGATCGAAAAGGCCGTCAATAACGAGATCATGATCGACGGCAGCAGCATTGAAGGCTTTGTGCGCATCAACGAGAGCGACCAGTACCTGCGGCCCGACCTTAACACCTTCGCCATTCTGCCCTGGCGGCCCCAGCACGGCAAAGTGGCTCGGCTGATATGCGACGTGTACAACCCGGACGGCACGCCCTTTGCGGGCGATCCCCGGGGCGTGCTCAAGCGGGTGCTCAAAAGAGCAGCCGATCTGGGTTATTCCTTCAACGTTGGTCCGGAAATGGAGTTTTTCCTGTTCCAGACCGACGGCCAGGGGCGTCCCACCACCACGACCTCAGACGAGGCGGGCTACTTTGACCTGGGCCCGCTGGATCACGGCGAAAGCACCCGGCGCGAAATCTGTATGACGCTGGAGCAGATGGGCTTTGAGATCGAAGCCAGCCACCACGAGGTGGCGGCCGGACAGCATGAGATCGATTTCAAATACGCCGACGCCCTGACGGCGGCGGACAACATCATGACCTTCAAGCTGGCCGTTAAATCGCTGGCCCAGAAAAACGGCCTGCACGCCACCTTTATGCCCAAGCCCGTATTCGGCATCA
>JAFUDW010000098.1 GCA_017464225.1 Clostridia bacterium
AAATGAACAAGGTGGCCGTAATCATTCAGGAAATCGGCCAGCAGCCCGTACTGTCCTTCGGCAACAGCACCGGCGATGCCAGCATGGCGGAATACGTAACCAGCAATAACCCTTACGCCAGCATGGCCTTCATGCTCTGCTGCGACGATACCGTGCGGGAAAACGGCGACGAAAACAAGGCGGCCAAGATGTTCACCCTGTGCGAAAGCTTCGGCTGGGTGCCGATTTCCATGCGGGACGACTGGACGACCATCTATGGCGATGGCGTCACGAAGAAATAAAACTTGCGCTTGATTTGATCCATACGCTCCGGTTGATTCGCTGTTAATATCAAATGCGTCAGGATGATGAAGCATGATCCGAAAGCTGATCCGGCAAATGCTGGCCGCCCAAACGCTGTCCGCACTGACGGTGTCCCTGTGCCTGCTCATCGACAACATTATGATCGGGCGCTTTTTAGGCGTGCAGGCCATCGCCGCTTACGGCTTGGCAAACCCAATCCTGCTTGTGATCGGGGCCATTGGCAGCATGCTGGCGGCCGGCGTGCAGGTGGCGTGCAGCAAGTCCCTGGGCAGCGGCTCTAAGGCGGAAACCGACAGGGGCTATTCCTCCGCCATCGGGCTGATGCTGGGGATATCGCTGATGTTCATGCTGGTGGTGCTGCTCCTGCGCAATCCCCTGGCGACCGCCATGGGCGCAGGCAGCGAAGGAGAATTGTACGACCAGACAAGGGATTACCTGGCGGGCTTCATCATCGGTGCGCCCGGCTCCATGGGTGCGCTGGTGCTGGTGCCGTTTTTGCAGATGGCTGGGCAAAGCAATCTGCTGATCGTGGCGGTGCTGGGCATGACGGTAGCGGACGTGGGCTTCGATCTGCTGAACGTGCTGGTATTTCATGGCGGCATGTTCGGCATGGGGCTGGCCTCCTCGCTCAGCTATTACGTCGCCATGGTCATCGCCCTGGGGTATTTCCTATCCAAGAAATGTGTGTTCACGTTCTCTTTGAAGTTCATCTCCTGGAAGAAGATCAATGAACTGTTTGTAGGCGGCGTGCCCACAGTTGTGGGCATGGCCGCCTCCGTTGTATGTGTTTTCATCCTGAATAAAATCCTGCTGAACGTAAGCGGCAGCGAGGCTGTGGCGGCCTATTCCGTACTGATGACCATCGGCAACGCCAGCAACTGCATTTCCACGGGCGTTGGCGGCGTGGCGCTTACGCTGTCCGGCATCCTGCACAACGAGGAGGACCGGACGGGGCTGCGGGAACTGCTGCGGCTGCTCGTCCGCTATGCGGTGATGCTTGGTGCAGCCGTTGGGGTGTTGCTCATTGCCTTGGCGCCGATCCTGGTGCGCGTCTTCATCCCGGAGACGGGCGCGGCGCAGGATATGGCCGTCCAGGGCGTGCGGCTGTTTGCCCTGGGGCTGATTTTCTGCTGCGTGAACAACGCCCTCAAGAGCCTGTATCAGGGCACGGAAAAGGTGCTGCTGACCGAGATCATCTCCGTGCTAGAGGGCGCTGTGATGCCGTCCCTGTGCGCGTGGCTGTGCAGCCTCATGTGGGGCGTCACCGGCGTATGGCTGTACTTCGCGCTGGGCGAAAGCCTGGCACTGCTGCTGACCGCCCTCTACGTATGGCGGAAAAACGGCAGCGTAACTCTGAAAACTCCGCCCTTTTTGCTGCTGCGTCAGGATTTCGGCGTGCAGAAGGAAAATCTGCTGGAGATGGATATTCACTCCATTGATGAGGTCGTATCTGCCGCGGAACAGGCGCAAAGCTTCTGCCGACAGCATGGGCAGAGCGAAAAAACGGCCAATCACATCGCCCTGTGCGTGGAGGAAATGGCCAGCAATACAGTGCTGCATGGCTTTGAGAAGGACAAAAACAATCATCTGTCCATCCGCATCCAGCATAAAGGCAACCGCTGGATACTGCGCTTCCGGGACGACTGCCGAGCCTTTGACCCAGTAAGTTATGTACCCGGAGGCAATCAGGATGCTTTGGGCATCCGGCTGGTGATGACTATGGCGGAAGATATCCGCTACACTTATTCTCTGAATCTCAACAACCTAACGATCAAGCTGACCGAAACATGAAGCTCAGTCAAGAAAGCCGGTGAATCATGAGCAACAATACATTCTTTATCCCGCTTACAGGTAGAATCGATTCCACCAACGCGCCTGAAACAGAACGTCATATTCTGACGCTGATGCAGGCACAGCCGGACGGCATCCCCGTCTTTGACGCTTCCGATCTGGTTTACATCGCCAGCGCCGGGCTTCGCGTTTTGATGAAGGTGCGAAAGGCCGTCGGTCAGGAGATGGAAATTCGGAACGTATCCCCGGAGGTCTATGAGATCCTGGATACGACGGGGTTTGCGGAGCTTTTTCGAGTGAAAAAACGGATGCGCGAGATTTCCGTGGAGGGCTGTGAGATCATCGGACGCGGCTTTTACGGCACGGTGTACCGCCTCGATCCGGATACCATCGTGAAGGTGTACGCTTCGCCGGACAGCCTGCCGCTGATCGAGAACGAGCGGAAGATGGCGAAGATGGCCTTTGTGCATGGCATCCCTACGGCCATCTCCTACGACATCGTAAAGGTCGGGGATACCTATGGCTCCATGTTTGAGCTGCTGAAGGCGCAGACCATGAACGATCTGCTGGCAGCCCAGCCGGACAGGGCGGATGAACTGATCCGGAAATTCGTTGACGTGATGAAAACGGTTCATGCCGTTGAGCTTGATCCCGGTACGCTGCCCTCCGCCAAAGAAACATGGCTTCGATACCTGGAAACGGACCTGCAACGGGAATATATCAGTCCTGCGCAGTATGACCGTATCAGAAAGCTGCTGAATGACCAGCCGGAATCCTGCGGGGTCGTCCATGGAGATTTCCACATGAAAAACGTCATGGTGGCGGATGGGGAGCCACTGCTGATCGACATGGATACGCTGACCCAGGGCAGCCCGATCTTTGACCTTCAGGGCGTGTATGTAGCTTATCAGGAATTCCTGGAGGATGAGCCGGGCAATAATCTGGCCTTCCTGGGGATCGACGACGCGCTCAGCGGTTTCGTATGGCGCAGGACGATGGCATACTACTTTGACACGGAAGATACGGAAAAGCTGACGGAACTTGAAAACAAAATCCGCCTCGTGGCGGCTGTTCGTTTCCTCCAGTTGATCGGCGCGCCTGATGCTGCGGCGAATGAGCTGAAGTCTGCCCGCATCCGGCATACGCGAGAAAACATTGAACGCCTACTGGATCAAGTGGATTCGTTGATCCTGGAATAATAGCAAGAGAAGGGGTACGCATCATGACTCACGATAAACAAAGCACCCTCCGAAAATACAGGTTCCGCCGTATACTGCGGGGTGTTTGCGCCGTGCTGCTGCTCCTCTGCGTCTGCCTGAACGGATTCGCGGAGGAGAAGGCCCCCTCCCAGACGATCATCGAACGAATGGCGATTTCTTTTGCCGCCTACGGTGACAGGGATACGCAGGCGATAGAAGCCCTTGCCGCAGCCGACCCTGCGCTGGCTGAGAAATGGAGCCAAATCATGGATCTCTGGGAAGCGCCCGTTTCGGTGAACGAAACGCTCCCGGACGATCTACCTAAAGACGATACGCTCTGTCTGGTTGCGCTGGGCTTTCAGCTGAATCCGGACGGGACCCTGCGAAACGAGCTGATCGAACGGCTAAAAGTCCTGCTGACGGCTTCGGAACAATATCCGCAGGCCGTCATCGTCTGCACGGGCGGCGGCACCGCGGCCGAAGATCCCACCGCCACGGAGGCCGGAAGAATGGCAGAATGGCTTTACGCTCAGGGCGTCGATCCATCCCGCATCTATGTGGAGGACAAATCCGTCACCACGGCGCAGAACGCCATTTTTACCTTCGATATTCTGGAAGCGCATTGCCCGCAGATTCAGCAGATCGCCGTTATTTCCAGCGACTATCATATCGCCACCGGCACGCTGCTGTTCGGCGCGGAGGCTATCCTCCGGGACAGCCCGGTCACGGTCGTCAGCAACGCTTCCTGGCGCGCTCCCAGCGGAACGCTTTCCGCCATGTTCCAGGCCGGTGCGCTGATCGAGCTATCCGGGGATGTGAAAACGGCGTTTGAAATCTACTACGAAACCTATGATATTCACGAGCTCCCGCCGCTGCACGGGGAAGGAAAGGAGTGAGCGCATGATTCCCATTGAATCCAGCGTTCAAAGAGCAGACATAATCCGCTGCGCTTTGTGCCAGAACGCTCCCTGCGACGCAGTCTGTGAAAAGGTGAAGCCTGCCGGTTTGCTGCGGAGCGTCTGGTTTCAGAACGAGCAATGCGCCGTCCAAAGGCTGCCGGAAACGAATCACTGCATCACCTGCCCTGCGCCCTGCGAGCGGGCCTGCGTCCGGGCAGGAGAAGTGCCGATCAAAGACCTGATCAATCGGCTGTATTACCAGGTGAAGCCCGAATGCGAAACGCCGCTGCCCGAAAACGAGGATTGCTTGCAATGCGATCTGTGCGGCATCCCGCTGGAAAATCCCTTCCTGCTGTCCTCCTCCGTGGTGGCCAGCACCTACGATATGTGCGCCCGAGCCTTTGAAGCGGGCTGGGCGGGAGCCTGCTTCAAAACCATCTGCACCCTGGATATCCACGAGGCCTCGCCACGCTTTTCCGCCATCAGCGGCAGCGACGGTGGGATCATCGGGTTTAAGAACATCGAGCAGCTTTCCGACCACAGCGTGGCGGAAAACATGGAGATATTCCGCCGTCTGAAGGCCAAGTACCCCACAAAATTCATCTTAGCCTCCATCATGGGCCAGAACGAGCAGGAGTGGGGCGAGCTGGCGCGGCTCTGCCAGGAGAACGGGGCGGACGCGGTGGAGCTCAACTTCTCCTGCCCCAACATGGCGGAGGGCGGCCTGGGATCGGATATTGGCCAGGTTCCGGAGCTGGTGGAGCGCTTTACCCGCGCGGCAAAGCAAGCCTGTTCCATTCCCGTACTGGCGAAGCTGACGCCCAACGTGGCGAACATGAGCCCCGCCGCCGAGGCCGCCAGGCGCGGCGGCGCGGACGGCATCGCCGCCATCAACACCATCAAATCCATCGTGGGCATCAATCCGCATACTTATGTTTCTGCTCCTTCCGTGCATGGACACAGCGCCGTGGGCGGCTACAGCGGCAACGCGGTGAAGCCCATCGCCCTGCGCTTCATCGCAGAGCTGGGCCAGAATCCGGCCTTGCGGGGGATGCACCTAAGTGCCATGGGCGGCATCGAAACCTGGCGGGACGCGCTGGAATTCATCCTGCTGGGGGCGGGATCGATCCAGGTGACCACCGCCGTGATGCAGTACGGCTATCGGATCATCGACGATCTGAAAGCGGGCTTGAACCTGTATCTGGCGGAAAAGGGCTTCCTTAGCGTCAAAGAAGCCATGGGCCTGGCCCTTGACGCCCTCAGCCCCACCACCGATACGCTGGAGCGGGATACGGTGATCTTCCCGCAGTTCAACCGGGAACGCTGCATCGGCTGCGGGCGCTGCCAGATTTCCTGCGCGGACGGCGGGCATCAGGCGATCCATCTGGATGAAAGCCGCCATCCAAAGCTGAACGGACAAAATTGTGTGGGCTGCCATCTATGTATTTTGGTTTGCCCACAGCGGGCGATTACACCGGGAGCAAAACGGATCATAAAATAGTAATCAAGATATAGGTCTGCTATTGAAAATAAGCACATCTCATTGTGTAATAATTGTGAGGAAACAATCCATTCTCACCAGCAGTTCGGCCACTGGTTATCAGTCTGATAACAATTTGATAACCAAAGGGTGTGTAGTGTAGGCAGGAGATTAGAAATACCACAGAAAATCTGAGCCACCACATGGAATCAGGCACACATTAATTATACAAAATGTGTTAATTCTGGGAGAAAAAGAATAATAACGGGTAAATCTGATAAAGCCTATAGCAAGGAAGCAATGATTGATTCTGACAGAGTAGAGAACTGCATGGGTGGAAATGATCTACTGTGCTTTGTGTACACACGGCAATAGAACTTAGCAGGGAAATCTCAAGAAAATCTTAATTCACCCTTGACAAGTCGCGTCTTACTATAAATGTATAACAACAACAAGAGAAAAAAAGAGATCCCACGCGGCAAAACGCGAGGGATCCCAAGGGGCGGCGGACAGGCGATCACTTGCGGTCGGCGATTTCCTGCCTGATCTTATCGGCAAATTCTTCCACGGTATACACAGTGGTCTGGTCGGTAGCGCGGTCGCGCACCGAGATATTGCCCTCGGCGATCTCTTTTTCGCCCAGGATGATCATATAGGGCACCTTATCCACCTGGCGGGCGTAGCGGATCTTGTAGCCGATCTTTTCATTGCGATCGTCCAGCTCCACGCGCACGCGCAGCTGGCGCAGCTGCTCGTACACCTTTTCGGCGTAATCCATGCTCTTGTCGGACACCGGCAGCCCCTTGACCTGCACGGGGGCCAGCCATACGGGGAACACGCCCTTGGTTTCCTCGATCAGATAGGCCATAAAGCGGTCCAGGCTGCCCAGGATGGCGCGATGCAGCACCACGGGGGTCTTTTCAACGCCGTCCTTATCGATGTATTTGAGGTCAAACTTGGCGGGCAGGCAGAAGTCCAGCTGGCAGGTGCTCAGGGTATACTCGGCGCCCACGGCGGGCTTCACATTGACATCCAGCTTGGGGCCGTAGAAGGCGGCCTCGCCGATTTCCTCGGTAAAGTGGATGCCCAATTCGGTCAGCACCTCGCGCAGGGCGCTTTCAGCCTTCTCCCACATTTCGTCATCCTGGTGGTACTTCACCTTGTC
>JAFUDW010000099.1 GCA_017464225.1 Clostridia bacterium
CGGGTCACGTGGGTACTGCGGTCCAGATTGTCCCAGAATCCGTCTGCGTTCTGCTCCTCCCGCAGCTCCTCCATCTCCTCCTGCATATGATCGATATGCAGGCCCTCGCCCACGTCCTTCAGGCGGCGGCGAAGATCTTCCAAATCGGTACGGAATTTTTCAAATTCAAGAATCATACTGTTCAGCTCCTGTCGTATTATTCATGTTATAGCAGCTTCACGGCAGGGGATGATGCTATCCCACGTTTCGCCCGTGGCAGTTTTTATATTTGAGTCCGCTGCCGCAGGGGCAGGGATCGTTGCGGCCCGGCTTTTTATCCACATGGATCGGCCCCGCGCCGTTAGCCCGGCTGGCCGCGGCGGCCTTTTCATGGGCGGAATTGTTCTTCACATCGTTGGTGCTGGTGGCCTGGGCCACCACGCGGCGCTGAGGCGCGTTGCGGTCGGCGATCTGAGCCAGGAAGACCAATCGCACGGTATCCTCGCGGATCAGGCGCACCATATCCTCAAACATGTCGTAGGATTCCATCTTATATTCGTTGATGGGGTCGCGCTGAGCGTAGGCGCGCAGGCCGATGCCGTCGCGCAGCTGATCCATGGCGTCGATGTGATCCATCCAGCGGCGATCCACGCTGTGCAGCAGGAAGGCGCGCTCCAGCTCGCGCATATCATGGCCGTATGCCGTGATCTGGGCTTCGCGCTTGTCGTAAAGCTCCAGCGCGGCGTTTTTGAGCCGCTCCTTGATCTGCTCCTTGCCAAGCTTTCTGAACTCCTCCTCGTGGCCGCGGATCACGTCGGCGGGCACGCACAGGCGGTTCAGATAATCGGTCAATTGATCCAGCTGCCAGTTTTCGGCGTTCTGATCGGCGCAGTCATGATCCACGGCGGCTGAAATCAGCTCGGTGATCATGCCCACGATGTTGCCGTGCACGTTCTCGCCCTCCAGCACCTGCTTGCGCTGCTGGTAGATCAATTCGCGCTGCTGGTTCATCACGTCGTCATACTGCAGCACGTGCTTGCGGATCTCATAGTTGCGGCTTTCCATGCGCTTCTGGGCGTTTTCGATCTGTTTCGTAAGCAGGTTGGCGTCCAGCGGCGTATTTTCGTCCATGCCCAGGCGGCTGGTGATGGCCTGCATGCGTTCTCCGCCGAACACGCGCAGCAGATCGTCCTCCATGGAGATAAAGAACTGGCTGCTGCCGGGGTCGCCCTGGCGTCCGGCGCGGCCGCGCAGCTGGTTATCGATGCGGCGGCTCTCATGACGCTCGGTGCCCAGGATATGCAGTCCGCCCAGCGCCACCACGCGGTCGTGCTCGGCGTCGGTCTGCTTTTTATACCCGGCCTTGAGCTCGTTAAAATGTTTGCGGGCGGCCAGCACCTCTTCGTCCACGTCCTCGTTATGCCCGGTGGCCAGCTCGATCAGATCCTCGCTGTACTCCTCCTGGCGCATAGTGCGGCGGGCCATATAATCGGGGTTGCCGCCCAGCAGGATATCGGTGCCGCGGCCCGCCATGTTGGTGGCGATGGTCACGGCGCCGTAATGTCCGGCCTGGGCGACGATGGTGGCCTCACGGGCATGGTGCTTGGCGTTGAGCACTTCATGCTCCACGCCGTTCATATCCAGCATATGGGAAAGCAGCTCGCTGACCTCCACCGAAATGGTGCCCACCAGCACGGGCTGGCCGGTGGCATGGCGGCGGATGATCTCCTCCACCACGGCCTTGTATTTGCCCTTCTTGGTGGTATAGATCATATCGTTCATGTCCTTGCGGATCATGGGCTTATTGGTGGGGATCACCACCACGTCCAGCCGGTAGATGCCCTGGAACTCGGCCTCCTCGGTTTTGGCCGTACCGGTCATGCCGGACAGCTTATCGTACATGCGGAAGAAATTCTGGTAGGTGATGGTGGCCAGCGTGCGGCTCTCGCGCTCCACCTTGACGTGCTCCTTGGCCTCCAGCGCCTGGTGAAGGCCGTCGGAGAAACGGCGGCCCACCATGATGCGGCCGGTGAACTCGTCCACGATCATGACCTGGTTGTCCTGCACCACATAGTCAACGTCGCGCTTCATGATGGCGTTGGCCTTGAGCGCCTGAATGATATGGTGGTACAATTCGTTATTTTCGGGATCGGACAGGTTTTCCACGCCGAAATATTTTTCAGCCTTGTTCACGCCCTGCTCGGTGAGCTGGGCGGCCTTATCCTTTTCATCCACCCAGTAATCGCCCGTGTACTGGGCGTCGCTGCCCATCAGGCGCTTTACCGTGCTGCTCTGGCCCGCGGTCTCGGGATCCTCGATCTTTTCGCCCTTTTCCAAGCGGCAGACAAAGCGGTCGGCCCGCTCGTACATATCGGTGGATTTTTCGCCCTGACCGGAGATGATCAAGGGCGTTCTGGCCTCGTCGATCAGGATGGAGTCCACCTCGTCCACGATGGCGAAATGATGGCCCCGCTGCACCATATTCTGCTTGTAGACCACCATGTTGTCGCGCAGGTAATCAAAGCCCAATTCATTATTGGTGCCGTAGGTGATATCGCAGTTATAGGCCGCCTGGCGCTGCTCGGGCGTCATGCCGGTGAGGATGATACCCACGGACAGGCCCAGGAAACGGTACAGCTTGCCCATTTCCTCGCCCTGGAACTTGGCCAGGTAATCGTTGACGGTCACAATATGCACGCCCTTGCCCTCCAGGGCGTTCAGGTAAGCGGGCATGGCGGCGGTCAGCGTTTTGCCCTCGCCGGTCTTCATTTCGGCGATGCGGCCCTGATGCAGCACGATGCCGCCGATCATCTGCACCCGGAAGGGGCGCATGCCCAGCACGCGCTTGCTGCCCTCGCGCACCACGGCGAAGGCTTCGGTCAGCAGATCGTCCAGCTTGGTCCCGCCCTGGGCCCTTTGCTGCAATTCCTTTGTCTTTTCACGCAGCTGATCATCGGTCAGCTTTTCATATGCAGGCTCCAGCGCGTCGATGGCGTCCGCCAGCTTGTACAGCGGCTTCAATTGCTTTTCGGGGCTGGGCGTAAGCAGTTTCTTGATCAGTTCCATGGAATCAAGCTCCTTGAAGGGATTGAACAAATTATTATAGCATGTTCAGGCGTGTCTGGCAAGCAGCGCCTCAGGGGCGCAGGAAAGCGCTGTCCCCGGCGGGCAGCCCCGCCGGATCGTCCATATAACGCTCGGCCCGCACGTGCAGAGCGTATTTTTCCCGCAGGCGGGCGATTTCAGCCATCATGGGCGAGGCGTGATGCGCGTCCAGCGCGGCCTGATCCCGCCAAATATCGATGAGCAGCACGGTTTCGGGATCGCTCAGGGGAAGAAAATACGCGTAGCGCTCGTTGCCATCCTCCCGGCGGATGCGCTCGGCCACGCCCGTGCGCTCCATCTCCCGGGCAAATGCCTGGGCGCTCCCGTTTTCGCCCTGATAATACAGATTCATTACAATGCTCATGGCTTTCTCCTTCAACCGTTCAGCGAGACGTACAGCGCCCGCAGATCGTCCAGCTCCAGCGTCAGCGGATGATTGCTCAGCCGCTGGGGATTGACCGAAGCCGCCAAAATATCGACATCCTCAGGACGCACGGCCGACGGGGCGATCCCAAGCTTTTTTAACAGGCTTTCAAAGGCATCCGCGCCATCTTCCGCCCCCAGCAGCCGGGACAAAGCGGCCAGCTCCTCCTGGATGGCCCCGTCCCCATGGGCGGACATATGCCGCCATACCCGGGGCAGGCACACCGCCACGGCGTGGCCGTGGGGAAGGCCGTACAGCTTGGTGAGCTTATAGCTCATGGCATGGGGCGCGGTGGTGGCCGTCAGGCAGATGGCCTGGCCCGCCAGGTTGGCGGCCTCCAGCATGCGCTGGGCGGCCTCGGCGTCCCCCGCAAGATAGGGGTCTATCTCCGGCAGGATGCCGCGGATGGCGGCCTCTGCCAGGGCGCGGCTTTCCTCGGTAGCCTTGCGGCTCCAATGGCTTTCGATGGCCTGGCACAGGGCGTCCAGCAGCGTGCACTTTTTCTGATAGTCAGGCAGCGTTTTCAGCAGCGTCCCATCCAGCAGCACCCAGCCCGGCAAAAGGCTTGGATGGGAGGCCGAATACTTGACGCCGTTTTCATAGAGCACGGCGCCCGCCGTGCTTTCGCTGCCGCTGCCCGCCGTGGTAGGTACGGCAATCAGAGGCAATCCGGTATCGGTGATCTCACCGTGCAGCTCGTTTCCGGGCGCGGTCTTCCAGAAGGCTTTAACGCCCTTGGCGGTATCCATCACGCTCCCGCCGCCTATAGCTACGATGCCGTTGCAGCCCGAAGCCGCGAAAGCGGCGACAGCCCTGCGCACATCGGCGATCTCGGGATTGGGCGCGATATCGTCAAACCGCGGCGCGGCGGCGATCTCCCACGCTGCGCAGGGCAAATGACGGAAGGATTTTCCACAAAGGAGGAAGGGGCGACTGACGCCCGCTTCCTCCAGCAGCATATTCAGATTTTGACGTCCGTTTCCGCAAACGACGCGCTGCGCGTTACTCATCGTCGTCCTCGTCCTCAACCACGTCGGCTTCGGTGGCCTTCTTGGCGTTCTCATCGATGCCCAGCTTATCGGCCACCTTTTTCTTGGCCTTGCGCCACCAGATGGCGGCCACGGCGCCCACGGCCACCACCACGCCCACGATGGCCTGGATGGCGTAGGTGGTCACCGAAGGATCGACATAGGCGAAGGCGTGCGCCATAAAGGCGATGTTCAGGGAAAGAACCAGCGCGAGGATCAGAAAGAGGCGTTCAGACTTTTTCATTTTGTTTTCTCCTTTATTTTTTGCCGTAGCTTTTGATTGCGTCCATGATGGCGCGGTAGCACGCTTTGCCCGACGATCCGAAATTGGCGATGTACTGATCGCGGATCGCCAGGATCTCCTTTTCATAGCGTCCGCCCTGGGAAAGGGCTTCCCGCACGACCGCCGGCAGCGTATCCAGCCTGTCCGGATCCACGCTAACGCCCACCCGGGAGCGCAGCGAAAACTCCAGCGGCTCGATGCCGATCTTATCGTAATCGGGGTTGTTGATCTTGGGCGGCGTATTGATGAAAATGCTGGGTTTCAGGGTCACCAGGGAGAACTCATAGGCTGTGCCAGACCAGTCGGTGATCACGGCGTCCGAGCCGTAAATGGTGTCGTTGCCCGAAAAATCGGTTTCAAACGCCAGATCGTTCCCCTGATACCCCTGCCAGCGGTTCACCAGCGCGTCCAGCCGCGCCCGGTAGCGCTTCTTGTACTCGGGATGGGGCCGCACGATGACGCGCCAGCCCTGGCCCAACAGATATTTTAACATATCATCGATGCATGTGTCCAGTATATTATCGGCCTGCCAGGAGGGTGCGATCAATACCTGCGGCATATCGCGGCCCGATCTGTCCATGCTGAGATAATCGTCGTAGAGCTTTTCCAGCTGGCCGTAGCCGCAGGCGATCAGCTTTTTCTCCCTGGTGCCGTAAAGCTTTTCCGCGGCGCGGATCTCGGCGTACTGGAATTCGCCCACGCACAGGATCTCATCATAATGGTTCAGCGCTCCGGTATGCAGCACCATATGGGTGCTGAGCGGATAATGGAACATATAGATATAGGTGATATCCTTGCGGACATAGCTGCGCTTGTAGTGGTAGTTTTCCAGGTCGCTCATGGTCATGACCACCACGTCGGCATCCATCTTCATAAACAGCGTGATCAGCTTTTTATCGCCGATATAGTAGGGCTGGATGCGGTCGTTGGCCTTTGCGATCTCAAAGATCTGGTCGTTTGGGTCGCTGGTGACGTAATGGATCACCACGTTGCTGTGAGCCAGCAGCTCGTCGATGGTCTTTTCAAAGTACTTATAAAAACCGCTGCCCTCGCTGTAGAACACCAGGTGCTTGTTGGCGATGGAGAAAAAGCGCTTGTAATCGGCCTTTTCCCGGGCTTTCTCCTCCCTTGTGCGCTTGCCGCCCACGCTTTGAAGGGCGGCCAATTGCTTTTTGCTTTCCTCCAGCGCCTCATAATCCACGTACTTCGCCGGGCTGATGACGGCGTTGAGGGCGTACAGCTGCACGATGGCCAGCAGGTTGCTGGCGATCCAGTACACCGCCACGCCCGCCGGAACAAAAGCGCCAAGATACAGGCTCAGCCCCACGCTTAGCGCCATGGTGCCGTATTTGTTCAGCGCGCCCTGCTCGCTCTGCAGCACGTTGGAGCGGTTCTGCGCCACGCAAAGCGCATAGGCCGCCAGGCCAGCCAGCGCCGGCATCAGCCACAGGATGCCGCCGGTATAGGCGGGAACGGCGCCCAGGTCAATGCCCAGGAAGGTGGTTTTGAGCGCCTGCACCCTGCCGATCACCTCCGGCATGCCCAGCGCGTCAAAATCGGCGGCGTACAGCCCCGAATGGATGGCGCTCACCACCCGCAGCTGGATGCTGGAAGCCTCCGGATTATCCCCGGTCAGACGGCAGGCGGTATCCACCAGCGTCCGGATGGTATCGCCCGGCAGCCTGAGCAGATGATCGAAGGGATGATAGATCACATTGACCAGGCCCATGAGCAGGACGATCTGGAGAAACAGGGGGATCAGGCTGGCCAGGGGATGGTAGCCTTCCCGTTTGTACAGCTTGCTCTGCTCCTCGGCGATCGCGTCCCGGTCGCCGAAGAAGCGCGCCTTCACCTGGTTGATTTCAGGCTGGATGCGCACCACCTTGATGCTATTTTTATGCACCCAGACGCCCACCGGCAGCAGGATGATTTTGGTGATCAGCGTAAAGAGCAGGATGGCGACGCCATAGCTGTTCACCAGCCCGTAGCAAAAGCGCATCACATGCCCCAGGGGAACCCCCAGCAGTGAGATAACCGTGCTCATGTGCTTTGGTACATCCTTTCGCGGCGAAGGGGATGCGAACGCAATTCACATCCCCGTTGTTTCACCCGATTCAATCGTTATATATCAGTTGAAGGACTGGGCCAGCGGCTCATAATAGAAATTGTTGCGCTTGACCTGCTTGGTCAGCTCCTGGCCGTCGCCCTCGTATACGTAGGTTTTCCACAGATTATGGGAGCCCATACCAAGATCGCTGTAGCAGGAAACCCTGGGATACAGATCCAGATCCTGTCCCACCACGCCGCAGGTGCGCTGGCGGGTCTCGCCGGGATACCAGTCGAAAATGCTGTCGGCATAGGGATAATCGGCCCCGATCAGGCTGAGGATGGTGCCCGGGAAATCATCATGGGAGATGGGCGCGTCGTTTTCCACCCACTGGTCATGGTGCTCTCCGGGCTGCTTGATCCAGTATACCACCTGCATGTTGTTGGCCTTATCGCCGTGGTCGGCGGTGATGATGATGGTGGAATCGTCGTACACGCCCAGCGCCTTCATATACTGGATGTAATTGGCCACCATGCTCATGTAGCCCACCACGTTTTCATCCCGGGTGGCGTCGGCCTTGTAGCGGCCGTTGGCGTCCGAAGAATAGGGGGCGTGGGCGCCGCGCAGGTGGATCATCTGGATATACTTTTTATCGGTTTTATCCAGCTGCAGGCCGTTCTGCTTCAGGTGGTCGCCGAAGTCCGTATAGGAATAGATGGGCGTGATCTTGTGATCGGGGTTGGTGTACACGTCCACCAGGTTGTCCACCTTGCCCAGGGCCCAGGCCATGGCGCCGTCCGAGATGGAGGTATAATAGTAATAGCGGAACTCGTAGCCCTTTTCATGGATGGTATTGAAAATATAATTGCAGGTCTCGCTGTTCCAGGACTGTTCAAAGTATTCGCCCACCAGCAGGCTGGGGTCGTACTCGTTGCCCGTCAGCATATGGGTGATCGAAGGATAGGTGCCGATGTAGCGGGGATCGCAGTTGTTATAATAGGTAAAATCCTCAAAGGTGCCCAGCGTTTTCAGGTTGCTCTTCACCCAGTTATTGAGGTAGTTATTGGCAAAGTAATCCACGATGAAGATCACGATATTGCCGCTGGAGCTCAGACTGTACAGCTTTTCGCCGTCCAGCTCGTAGAACAGGCGCATGCCGGCGTTATACATGGGGTTGACGCTCTCGCCGCAGTAGGTGCACTTGTCGCTGAGGATATACTCGTAGAGCTCGGGGGTGATTTCGCCGGTCTGCTCAAAGCCGTTGAGCCGCTGCAGCACCTTGATGCGGGCGGTCATGGTGGCGTCAAAGGTGTTGCCGCCCTGGTTTTCATAGTAGCCGAGCTCGGCCAGGCGCTTGCGGATGATACCCACCTTCTGGCCGCTATCGCCCTGCTTGAGCACGCCGGCGATGGTGCCGCCGGGGCCCTTGACCTGATCGGAAAACAGCAGATCGTACAGCGATTGGGTAATCACGCCGGTCTGCTCCAGGCCGTTGCTCTCCTGCAGCTGCTTTACGCGCTCAGTCATGGTGGCGTTGAAGCTGCTCACCGTGGGCAGCGTATTGTAATAGCCCAGCTCAAACATGCGCTCCTTGATTTTCATCACGTCGTTGCCGCTGGCGCCTTCGCGGTAAAGCACCTTATCGTTGGCGGCGGCGGGCGCGGCCTGGGTCTGCTGCGCCGGCTCGGCCGCCTGCACCGTGATCGACTGGACGGCGGCCGCAGCGGGCTGCGCCGCGGCGGGATTGACGGGTTTTCCGTCCTTTTTGATCACGGCGTCCGAAAAAATCAGCGCATAGAGCGCGTCGTCGATAACGCCTGTTTCAGCCAGGCCGTTCATCTTTTGAAGTTGCTTTACGCGCTCAGTCATGATATCATTAAAGCGGTTGTGGCTGATGTTGCCGGTATAATAGCCCAGGTCCTTCATGCGCTCCTTGATGGCCATCACGTCGCTGCCGGCATCGCCTTCCCTGTACAGGGTGTCGCCCAGCGCCGGAACGCAGGACAGGGCAATGCACAGCGCCAGCGCCAGCGCGGCCAAACGCTTCATGTATTTCATGTTGACCTCCTTGTGGGGTGATGATCGGCGCGAAACCAAAGGTAACGCAAAGATCATTATACCATTCTCCCCGGAAGATCGTCAACCGTTCATCCCCGTCCGCAGCCTTCATTTTGCAAAATCATGAAAAAAATCTTCCTATTTATCGCCTTATTCTGCGTTTTCGCGGCATCCGCACGGGGCGACGGCGCCCTGCCGGTGCTTCGCCTGGACGCCGCCCAGCTGGACTACGTTTCGGAAAAGCCCGGCACGCTGACGGCGGAGGGCTTCACCACGCCGGTCGCCGTAAAATACCGGGGCGCTTATTCCATCACCTTTACGGGCAAGCGCAATTACACCCTGCACCTCAAAACGCCGGAGGGCGGCCAGCGCAAGGTGTCGCTGCTGAACCTCCGGGCCGACGACGATTATGTGCTGCTGGGCGGCCTCAGCGATCCCAGCCGCCTGCGCTGTCCTGCCGGGCTGACCCTGTGGCGCAGCCTGGGCTATCCCGCGCCCCGGGCCGCCGCCTGCGAGCTGTATTTCGGCTCCTACTACAAGGGCGTCTATTTTCTTACCGAGCGTCCCGACCGAAAAAGCGCGGACGTGCCGAAGGACGGCGCGCTGTACAGGATACTGGCCGAACGGGCCGACGGCGTCGACCTGTTCTCCGCCGAGGATCCCGGTCAGCCCGGCCAAGACGCCTGGTACAACGTGGGCAAGGTATACCCCCAGGGCCCGGAGGGCTGGCAGCCGCTTTCCGCCCTGCTGCGCCAGGGCGAGGGCCTGCTGGATCTTGACGCCTTTGCCGATTATTACCTGTTTGTCAATCTGATCGGGGCTTCGGACAACATGGTCAAAAACCTGTTCCTCTGCTGGGACGGCAGCCGGTTTTATCCCATGCCCTGGGATCTGGACGCCGCCTTCGGCCGCCTGTACAACGCCGAGCCCTCCGATCCTGAAATCTGGTATTCCGGCCCGATCTTTGATGGTCTGCTCAATGAAGAGGATTTCCAGGCGCTCCTTCGCAGGCGCTGGGCCGCGCTGCGGCCCTCCCTCTCCCCCGACGCCGTAATGGCGGTCTTTGAAGATCTTTACGCGCGGATCGACGGGGCCGGGGCCTGGGAGCGGGAACGCCAGCGCTTTCCCCAGTATACGGACAGCGCTACCGGCGCTGTCCATCCGCTGGACCCCCAGGGCGAAACGGCCCTGATCCGCGATTTCATCACCCGGCGCTACGCCCTGCTGAACGCCGAATACGGAGGTATATGAGCATGCAGCCCCTAAAGCGCTTGATCCTGTGGGCCGTCATCCTGCTGGCGGCGTGCCTGCTGCTGGAATGCGCGGTCTTCCAATACGACGCCCTGCGCACCCGCGGCCTGACGCCTATAGCGCTGTCCCTTGAGGACGCCGCCGTCCAGCGGCAAGAGTTGCCCCGGGAATTGGACGATGTGCGCGCCGTGATGCCCTCCGCCCAGTCCGCGAAGCCCGTGATCCAAACGACGGTCGCCTTTTCCGATCTGGAATTCACCGATATCTGCACCGCGAAGCTGACGTTTTCCGGCGATCATCAGCTGATATCCGTCCGCCTTCTGCTCAGCGACGACGCCCACCGGTACGGCGAAGCCTCCGCCGACGCGCTGCCGGCGCTGCCCGGACAGGCCGCATACGGCCGCCTGGAATCCCACGGCGCGCTGCGTTCGCTGTCGATCGTTTTTGAAACGGATGATGAAACGGCGGCGCTAAGCGATATCATGCTCAACGCGCCCATCCCCTACCGTTTCAGCCCGCTGCGCTTTGCCGCGCTGCTGCTGCCGGCTCTGGCGGCCGCCGCCGTGCTGTGCCTCAGGCTGTGGCGGGTGATCCTGGATCGGCAAAATCCCCGTCACCGCCTGGCTTTCCTGCTTTCGGGCCTGGCCTGCGCCGGGCTGGTACTGGCGGTCAGCGCTCTATGCCGTCCCTTTGATCCCGCCCGCTTCCCCTATACCCGGGGGGTGGAATATCCCTTTGAAAGCAGCGTATACCAATACCGCTCGCTGGCCCACGCCGTGATATACGATTCCCTGGCCAAGGGAAAAACGGCGGCGGACGTATCGCCGGACGAAAAGCTGCTGGCGCTGGACAATCCCTACGATCCCACGGCGCGAATGGAAAGCGGCGCTGAGACCATGCTGGATTACGCCCTCTACGACGGCAATTATTACAGTTATTTTGGTCTGACGCCCGTATTGACCTTCTACGCGCCTTATCGGCTGATCATGGGTTACCTGCCCGCCTATACCACAGCGGCCTGCTTCTACGCTCTGCTGACGGTGGCGGCGGCCTTTCTCTGCGTGTGGGAGGCCCTGCGCAGGTTTGCCGTATCGCCCTCGCTGCTGCTCTCCTGTTTGGGCGCGGCAGCCGTCGCCCTGGGCGGCAACGCGCTGATGCTTTTGTCCTGCGCCGACCGGTATCATCTGTCCATCAGCTGCATGCAGGCCTTTTTCTTCCTGACGCTGTGGGCGGGGCTGACGGCCTGCCGTCAGAAAAAGCGGCTGCCCCGCACGCTGGCCTTTATCGCCTGCGCTGTCTTCACCTGTTTTTTGGTATGGAGCCGCGCCACCGGCGCCCTGGCCGCGGCGGGCTGGATCGTGCCGCTGTTCGTCACCGTGCTGATCAGCCGGAAGCACGGCGGCCGCTGCAAGCTGGCCGACGCGCTGAGCTTCCTGCTGCCGCTGAGCGCCGGCGCGGCCGCCATCATGGCCTATAACGCGGCAAGGTTTGGCAGCCCGCTGGAGTTTGGCCAGACCTGGCAGCTGACGCTGGAGGACATCCATTATAACCGCGTCAGCCTGCGGGAGCTTGGCCAAGCCATCCATTATTATTTTCTGGACGGGCTGCGCCTTTCCCCGGAATTTCCCTTTATCTCGCCGGGCAGCGCTTTTGTGAACCACACCGGAAACTGGTTTTACCATGTGGTCAACGCGGGCGCGCTGACCATGCCGGTCACCTGGGGAGTGCCGCTGCTCGCCGCCCTGCCCGATAAGCGCCGCCGGGGCAGGATGGGCGTTTTCCTGTGCGCCGCGATGATCACCGTGCCGCTGGCGCTGCTTGATTACTGCGTCGCGGGCGTGGCCCACCGCTATGTATGCGACCTGCTGCCCACGCTCTGCCTGGCGGGCATGCTGGCGCTCTCCGAGCTTTCGGGCCGCGACGCAGCCCAGGGCCGGGGCCGCGCCAGCGCCATCTCCTGCGCTCTGTGCGCCGCCACGCTGTTCATCGCCCTGTGCCTTGCCTTTTCCAACTACCGCAATTTCATCAGCCAATATAATCCGGGCGGATACCTGGCGCTATACCGCCTGTTCACCGTGCGGTAAACGCGCCAGCGGCGTTTTTGTGTCCCAAAAGAAGACTTTTTCCCAAACGCCTTCTCGAGTATTGCGACGGTTTGGAACGGTCTGCTATACTGTATCCCACAGACTGGAGGCGAACGGGAATGGCCGCGCAAAGAGGGGGCATCACCACCAGCAGGCTGCTCACCATGATCCGGGGATCCGAAACATTTACGGAAGCCGTGGCTTACCACGACACCGCCGAGGAGCCGCTGTTCAAGGACGCGCTTTTTGAAATGATGCGCCAACGAAAGCTTTCCCCCAGGGAAATGATCAGCCGGAGCCGCATTGACCGCTCCTATTTTTATCATATCATGAACGGCAAAAAAATGCCGGGGCGCAACATGGTGCTCCGCATCGGTTTTTGCATGCAGGCGTCACTGAGCGAAATGAACCAGCTGCTGCGCCTGGCCGGGCTGTCCGGCCTGTATGCGAAGATCCGCCGGGATGCCACGCTGATCTTCGCCCTGCAGCAGAAATATACCATGGAACAGGCCAACGACCTGCTGATCCAGGCCGGGGAGGACCCGCTATACCTGGAAAACAGGGCATGAACGGCCCCTATTCCGTGGAAGGCCCCGTCCTCCCGCCCGACCTGCTGCAAGCATACCGCTGTGCGTCCTGCCTGAAAGGCGATGGGCACAGCGGCACTTATCTATGTGAGGAAAAGCAGAGCGGTCGAAAGGTGATCGTAAAAATCACGGACGATGAGGAGACCGCCCGGCAGATCGAAAACGAATACAGGCTGCTGCGATTGATCGAGGAGAGCGGCCATCCCCAGGCCGCGCGCTTTCCCAAAGCGCTGCGTCTGGAGCGCAGCGGGGACGCTCTGCTCTATATCCGCAGCTATATACCTGGCCGCTCCATTGAAGCGCTGACCGAAGCCCAGCCCGGCCGTCCAGGCCTGCCCCGCCAGGAGGCCCTCAGCTATACGGCGTCGGTGCTCAGCTCCCTGAGCTTCCTTCACGGCATGCGCCCGCCCATCATCCACCGGGATATCAAACCGCAAAACGTGGTGGCCGACGGCAGCGGAAACTGCTGCCTGATCGATCTGGGCATTTCGCGTACGCCCCGCAAGGGCGGCGAGACCGACACCCAGGTTTTTGGCACGCGGCTGACCGCGCCGCCCGAGCAATTCGGCTACCGGCAGACGGACGCGCGCAGCGATATCTATTCGGCGGGCGTGCTGCTGCGCTATTGTCTGACCGGCGAGTACCGGGAGGAAGCCGACGAGGGGCTGGACGAGGATATAAGAACCGTCATCCGTCGGGCCACACAGTTTGATCCCGATCTGCGCTATCAGCGGGCCGAGGATATGCTGGACGCGCTCAAACAATTGCAAAAGGAAAAGCCCTCCGTCCGCGGCAAGCGCCGCTTGATCGTCCTATGGACGGCGCTGATCTGCGCCGTGGGGCTCGCGCTGGCCTTTTTACTGCCCCGCGGGCAAAAAAACGGCTTTGACGGCCGGGGCGTCTATCATTTTTACGAGCCGCTGATCGAGCAGGCCGTGCGCCGGGAGCTGAACGCGCCCGACGCCGAGCTGAGGGCGGATGATCTGGCCAAAGTAAAAAGCCTGCACGTCATCGGCAGGCAATTGTATGATTCAGAGGATCAGATCTGGTTCCTGGGCAAGCATCTTTTCATGCGGGATGAGAAAATGCGCGATGACGGGCTCTGGGAGCAAAACGGCGGCATCGCGTCGCTGAAGGATATCGAAGCGCTGCCCGGGCTCCGGGAGCTCTGCCTGTACCGGCAGGAGATCAGCGACCTGTCCGCCCTGCAGGGAACGGCCATTGAACGCCTCGGCATCGGCTATAACCCAGTGACCGATCTTTCGCCTCTGGCGGGCAATGAAAACATCGCCTATCTGAACGTCAGCTGCCTGGAGCTCACAGCGGCGGATGGTATCGCCGCCCTGCCCAATCTGCGGTCGCTGTCGCTCGGCGGCGTGCCCCTCCCCTCGCTCAAGGGGCTGGAAACGCTGCCGCTGGAATCGCTCAACCTGTTTGAAATCGCCGCCACCGAATACGGCCCGTTGGCCCAAATGCAGAGCCTGAACGAGCTGACGCTGGGCAAGCTGGACTGGCACATCCTGGATATGATCGCCGAGACGCACATCAGCAGTCTGACGGTGACCCACGCCAACGGCGTGCCCCTCCGGGAGCTGGAAGCCCTGCCCACCCTGCAATCGCTGTATTATTACACCGACGACCCGCTGGAGCTTTCCGGCGAGCCGCTTCGGTTTCCCAACATGGAATGGATCGATTTAAAAAATCTCCATCTGCCGTCCTTCGCCTGTCTGAGCGGGATGCCAAAGCTCAAAACGCTGTGCATCTATGCATCAAGCTTTGACAGCTGCGCGGGTCTGGACGCCCTGGCTGACCTGAAATCCATCTACTGCACGGCGGAGCAGGCCCGGATCCTCAGCGAATCCTATCCGGAAAACGGCTGGCGGCTGGTTTATTAAGCAAATATCATCAAGTGTGATCGGCGCCGCAGGTTTTTGTCCGCGCGCGACCAAAGGCTCACTCCGTCCGGGTAAAGGCCCGCACCCGGGGATCGTCAAAAACCTCCCGAGGCGCGCCTTCCGCCACGATAACGCCCTCGGCCATATAGACCACCCGATCGGCCACCTCCCGGGCAAAGGCCATCTCATGGGTCACCACGATCATGGTGCGGCCCTCTTCGGCCAAACCACGGATCACCGAAAGCACCTCCTGGGTGAGTTCGGGATCCAAAGCGCTGGTGGGCTCGTCAAAGCACAATATCTCAGGATCAAGGGCTAAAGCGCGGGCGATGGCCACGCGCTGCTGCTGGCCGCCGGAAAGCTGGTAGGGATAAGCGTTTTCCTTATCGGCCAGGCCCACCTTTTTGAGCAGCGTCCGGGCGTATGTCCGGGCGCTTTCCTGATCGCGCCTGAGCACGCAGCACTGGGCTTCGGTGAGGTTGCGCAGCACGCTCATATGCGGAAACAGATTAAAATTCTGGAACACATAGCCCATCTTGAGGCACAGCCGGCGCAGCTCCCTTTCGGGCGCGTATACGCCGTCCTTCACCATCGGCTGGCCGTCGATCTGGATGGTGCCGTTTTCGATCTTTTCCAGGTTGTTGAGGCAGCGCAGCAGCGTGCTTTTGCCCGAGCCGCTGCGGCCGATGATGGCCACCGTTTCGCCCTGGCTGACGGTCAGCGATATATCCCGCAGCACCGAAAGGCCGTCAAAGCCCTTGACAACGTGAATGGCTTGCAGCATGACCCATCCCCTCCTTACTGGTAATAATTAAGCTTGCGCTCCACCAGGCGGCACAGCTGCTCGGCGATGCCGTTGAACAGCAGGTACATGACCATGGCGATGATGTACGGCTCAATGGAGGAAGAGGAGGACACGTGCTTTTTTGCCAGGCTCATGAGCTCGGTAACGGCGATGGTGCTGGCCAGGGCGGTATCCTTCACCAGCGTGATCACCTCGTTGGTGGCGGGCAGCAGCACGCGCTTGCACACCTGGGGCAGCACCACCCGGAAGAAGGTCTGGGCATGGGTCATGCCCAGCACCTGTCCGGCCTCCCACTGGCCCACGGGGATGGACTGGATGCCGCCGCGGAAGATCTCGGCAAAGTAAGCGGCGTAATTGATGGTGAAAGCCACGATGGCGGCGGTGAAGCGGTCAAAATTGAACGGAAGCAGCTTGGGCAGCAGGAAATAGATGAACATCACCTGCAGCATCAGCGGCGTGCCGCGGACGATATAGATGTATACCGATATCGGCCCGCGCAGCACGGCGTGGCGGCTCATGCGCCCTCGCGCCACCAGCATGCCCAGGGGAATGGACAGCGCCAGCGTCAGCGCGAAGATGCGCACGGTCACCGAAAGGCCCTGGAGCAGGATCTGAACCAGGTTCCATAGCTTCTGGGGATTATTGAAGTATTTCATGGAGGGATTGCTCCTTTACAGAACAAACAATCGGGAGCCAAAGCCAGGCCCCCGATTGCATGGATGCGCGCGTGATTACTCAGCGGCGCCGATGATGGAGATATTCTTGCCAAACCATTTGGTGCTGATTTCGGCGATGGTGCCGTCGTTTTCCATTTCCACAAGCAGCTCGTTCACCCGATCGCGCAGGGCAACGTCAGCCTTGCGGAAGCCGATGCCGTACAGATCGTCCTCCAGGCTGTCGATGACGATCAGGCTGTCGTCGTTCAGGCCGGCGATGCGGTATTCGGCCACCACCAGATCGATCAGAACGCCGTCCACGCCGCCCTGTTGCAGATCCATCAGGGCAGTCAGGTATTCGTCATAGGGCAGCACGTTGACCGAGGCGAAGAAATCGGCGTAATCCTCATAGGTCTCCAGCACTTCCTCGGCGAAGGAACCGCTCTGCACGCCGATATCCTTGCCCGCCAAATCGGCGATGGAAGCGTAGCCGTTGCCATCCTTGACCACCATAACGATCTGGTTGTTCATATAGGGCAGCGACATGGCCATGCTCTCCAGGCGCTCATCGGTAATGGACATGCCGTTCCAGATGCAGTCGATATTCTTGTTGGCCAGTTCCATTTCCTTGGCGGCCCAATCGATGGGCTGGCATACCAGCTCCACGCCCAGGCGGGCGGCCACTTCGGCAGCCAGATCGATATCATAGCCCACGATCTCGTTGGTATCCTCATCGCGGAAACCCATGGGCGGGAAGGTATCATCCAAGCCCAGGATCAGCGTGCCCTTGGCCTGGATATCGGCCAGGGAGGTATCTTCGGCGAAGGCGTGGTGCGCCATGACACCTACAAACATCATTGCAACAAGGAACAGGGACAGGAACTTTTTCATCACAGCGCACTCCTTTCGGAATTTTTTTTATTTTCCCCGCCCGATGAAAACAAGGAAGGGACGGTTGCAGAATACCATATGCCGCTGTCCGCGTCAAGCAAAAAATGTGTATTTTATATGTATTTGCGCATAAATATGACAAAAGCATGTATAAATGCCCGCGGAGCGCCGCTAAGCGGAGGGATTTGTTCATTGCTTTTCCCTTCAATTCATGGTATGCTGTTATGGAACAATACGGAGGAGGCAACGCATATGTCCAATATCTGGCACGATATCAGCCCGCACCGCATCACCCCCGACGATTTTATCGCTGTCATTGAAATAGAAAAGGGATCGAAGAACAAGTACGAGCTGGACAAGGAAACCGGTCATATCATTCTGGACCGCATCCTGTACACCTCTACCCATTATCCGGCAAACTACGGCCTGATCCCCCGCACCTATGCCGACGACCACGACCCGCTGGACGTGCTGGTGCTCTCCAGCGAATCCATCGCTCCGCTGAGCCTGGTGCGCTGCTACCCCATCGGCGTCATCAACATGCAGGATCAGGGGGCGATGGACGAAAAGATCATCGCTATCCCCTTCAACGATCCCACCTATAACACCTATCACAGCATCCATGATCTGCCCACCCATATCTTTGAGGAAATGCGCCACTTCTTCACGGTGTACAAGAGCCTGGAGGACAAGACCACCGTGGTCAACGAGGTGCAGGGTCCCGAGGAGGCCCGGGAAGTCATCGAGCACTGTCTGGATGCCTATGTGGATAAATTCTGCCGCTGACGTTCAATTGCGTTGCCCGTCAGCGCGGCATCAATTGCCCCGTGATGCTTTCGCACCACGGCCGGGCAATGACAAAGTGATTGCGTGATTCTTGCAAGAAAGGATTCTTAACATGAGCGAAAACTGCACCCATGACTGTTCCACCTGCGGAAGCGCCTGCGCGTCGCGCACCGCGCCGCAGGATCTGCGCGAAAAGCCCAACGAATACACCCATGTGAAAAAGCTGATCGGCGTGGTCAGCGGCAAGGGCGGCGTAGGCAAAAGCATGGTAACCAGCCTGCTGGCCGTGCTGGCCCAGCGGCAGGGCTATAAAACCGCCATCCTGGACGCCGATATGACCGGCCCATCCATCCCCCAGGCCTTCGGCATCCATGAGGAGGCCCTCTCCACCGAGATCGGCATCCTGCCCGCCGCAAGCAAGACCGGCATCCGGATCATGAGCCTGAACCTGATGCTGGAGAACGATACCGACCCCGTGGTATGGCGCGGCCCCGTGATCGCAGGCGCCGTCAAGCAATTCTGGACCGACGTGGCCTGGGGCGACGTGGACTTTATGTTTGTGGATATGCCTCCGGGAACGGGCGACGTGCCGCTGACCGTGTTTCAGAGCCTGCCGGTGGACGGCATCGTGGTGGTGGCCACCCCCCAGGAATTGGTGGGCATGATCGTCGAAAAGGCGGTCAACATGGCCGCTATGATGGATATCCCGGTGATCGGCCTGGTGGAAAACATGTCCTCCTTCCGCTGCCCGGACTGCGGCAAGGTGCATGAGATCTTCGGCAAAAGCCATGCCGATGAAATCGCCCAAAAGCACGGCATTTTCCCGGTGTGCCGCCTGCCCATCAACCCCAAGCTCGCCTCGGCTGTGGACGCCGGCGCCATCGAGTTAGCCGAGGAGGACGGACTGGATCCCCTGGTGGCCAAGCTGGCCGGGATGCTGTAATAAACCAACAACCTTCCGGAGCTGTGGACACGCTTCACAGCTCCCTTTTGATTGAATATGGAGATCATCACCGAGCGGCTGCGGCTTGCGCCGCTGAACGAGCAATACCTGCAGACCGCCTTCGCCTACGGCGGCGACCCGAAAAACACGAAATACATGGTGTTTCTGCCCTTCCTCTCCCTGGAGGAAACCCGCGAATTCCTACGAGCTTGCGAACAGGAATGGGAAAAAACGCAGCCCACGGCCTACGAGTTTGCCGTGCTGCTGAACGGCGTGCACATCGGCGGGGTCAGCCTGTATCTGAACGAGGCCCGGGATACCGGGGAATTGGGCTGGATCCTGCATCCCGAGCATCAGGGCCGGGGCTATGCGGCGGAAGCCACGCGGGCGCTGATGGACTTTGCCGTCACACGCCTGAGCGTCCAGCGCTTTGAAGCCCATTGCGATACCAAAAACCTTCCCAGCCGCCGAGTGATGGAAAAGCTGGGCATGCGCCTGATAAGCCGTACCGGCGGTCGGAAAAACAGGGGCTCCGATGAGGAGCGGCAGGAATACCTGTATGCGCTGGATGCAAGAGACGTACAGCGCGATGCTTCATCTTGCTAAAAAGGTGGTTTTCACGTATAATAATACTTGAAATAATTGTCCTATCCCTGTTTATTGAATCGTGATAAGGAGGTTCCCCATGAGCGAAACCCAAAAGATCCCCGGTGTCGGCGGCGAAAACTATATTCCCTACGACCAGCGCACCGGCAATGAGAGCATCGTTTATTTCACCCGTGACCTGAGCGCCGAGGGCCTGAAAAAGATGGTGGAGCGCGTCAACGCCAATATTCGCGGCAAGGTGGCTATCAAGCTGCACACCGGCGAAAAATACGGCCCCAACATCATCCCCCATGAATGGGTGGAAAACCTGGTAAAAACCGATTATCCCGAAGCCACCATCGTGGAGACCAATACCTATTACGTGGGCGACCGCTACACCACCGAGCTGCACCGGGAAACCCTGGAGGTGAACGGCTGGACATTCTGCCCCGTGGACATTACCGACAGCACCGGCACAACGGAGCTGCCTGTCAAGGGCGGCAAATGGTTTGACCACATGACCGTGGGCAAAACGCTGCCCACCTACGACAGCCTGCTGGTGCTGACCCATTTCAAGGGCCATACCATGGGCGGCTTTGGCGGCAGCAACAAGAACATCGGCATCGGCTGCGCCGACGGCCGCATCGGCAAGGCGGCCATCCATTCCCGCCTGGCCGGCAAGGGCGGCGAGGAGGATATGTGGACGATCGCCGAGGAAGAGCTGATGGAGCGCATCGCCGAGTCCACCAAGGCCACCGTCGATCACTTTGGCAAGCAGATCACCTTTGTAAACGTGATGCGCAACATGAGCGTAGACTGCGACTGCGCGGGCTGCCTGGCCGAAAAGGTGGTCACCCCCAACGTGGGCATCCTGGCCTCCACCGATATCCTGGCGCTGGATCAGGCCTGCATCGATCTGGTATTCGCCCTGAGCGAAAACGACGGCGCCGCCCTGCGGGAACGCATCCAGACCCGCCACGGCTTGCGTCAGCTGAGCTACATGAAGGAGCTTGGCATGGGCAACGACCGCTACCTGCTGCTGGATACCGACAACGGCGACGCCCGCATCCAGCCTGCCGACGCCGTGAAGGGGGTAAAGCCCTTTGTGGAGCTGCCCATCGTGACCAAGCGCCGCCTGGAAGCCATGGCTGCCGCAGCGGCAGCGCAAGAAAACGAGTAACAACGGCATACAAGCAGAGCCGCGAAGCTCCCGTAAAGGCTTCGCGGCTTTTTTATATTATTCAATCACATGATATTCGGTCAACAGCTTTTCGATGTCGGTGCCCTGAATGCGTTCCAGCAGGCCTTTGAGGGCCAGCTTTTCCTTCATGCTCAGCTTCATATCGGTGAGGGGACGGCCATCCCGCAGCATGACGGCGGCGTTCAGCAGATCACGGATGTCATAGGTGCTGCCCCATACTTCGGGCACGCCTCGATCCACGTTCAGCAGGGTATAGACCGCTTCCATCCCGGTGCGCATGGAGTATTCGGTGGTGAAAATCGTATCCCGCTTGGTTTCGGCAAACTGACCCAGGAAGGCGAAGTTGGCGGCGCCATCGGGCACCACGTCAGGGCGGTCGCCCTTTTCGCGGGGCATGAAAAAGGCGGTGATGTAAGGCATCATGACTGGCACGGTATTGGCGCTCTCGCTGGCAAAGGCAAGGATATCCTTTTCCGGCACGCCGATGTGGTACAGCCATTCCATGCAGATCTCCTTGCCGGTGCATTCCCGCATGGGTTTTTGGATGTAATTGCCGGGCTTGTCCGTGAACAGACCGTACACCCACACCAGGCATTGATCCTTGGGCTGATTGCGGAACTGGGGCTGACGGTTGATGGTCCAGCTCATGAGCCAGCCGGAATCCTTCACCGTCACGATGCCGCCGGTAACCACGCCGCCGCTAAAGGGATCGCGCTTGCAGATGCGCTCGATGTAGGGGATGATGCGGTCATCCAGGGTGGTGACCGTAGCGCTCATCCAATTGGTCTGCTCGGGATCGAAGCAGAATTTGTCGGGATGGCCGAAGGAGGGATCCTGGGCCGCGATGCGCCGCCACATATCCCAGCCGCCGCCCGCTTTGATCTCAGTGTGGAAATCGGCGGGCATATTCTGGCTGCCCATGGTGCTGTTTTCCACGCAGCCGCCGTTGGTGATGAACACCAGGTCGTTGTCTATCAGCGTGATATAATCCCGAACATCGCCCCGTTTTAGCTCAATGCCCGTGGCGTGCTTGCTGCCGTCCGATTTGATGTCGAAATCCACGTTGACGATCTTGGTATTGTAGTGGAATTGCACGTCATGGCTCTCCAGGTATTTGATCATGGGCAGGATCATGGATTCATACTGATTATACTTGGTGAAGCGCAGAGCCTTGAAATCAGGCAGGCCGCCGATATGATGAATGAAGCGTTTAATGTACAGCTTCATTTCCAGGGCGCTGTGCCAGTTTTCAAAGGCGAACATGGTGCGCCAGTACAGCCAGAAATTGCTGCGGAGCACTTCGTCATCAAAGAAATCGGTGATTTTCTTGTTGTACAGCTCCTCATCCGGGGTGAAAAACAGGTGCATGATCTCCATCGCGCCTTTATCGCTGATGGCGAATTTGCCGTCGGTGTGGGCATCCTGGCCTCTATTCTCCGTAGCGCGGCACAGGCTGAAATTGGGGTCCTTCTTGTTGAGCCAGTAGTATTCGTCCAGGACGCTGACGCCCTCGGTTTCGATGGAGGGAATGGAGCGGAACAGATCCCACATGACCTCAAAATGATTGTCCATTTCCCGGCCGCCGCGCATAACGTAGCCCACGCCGGGATACTCAAAGCCGTCGCAGGCCCCGCCGGGAATGGGGTCCTTTTCAAAAATGTGGATGCGCTTGCCCTGCATTTGGGCGTCCCGCACCAGATAGCAGGCCGCCGTCAGCGCCGCCAGGCCGGTGCCGATGATGTAAGCGCTCTTGTGTTCCACGCCCTCCGGCTTTTGAGGACGGGCAAAGGCTTCATAGTTGCCGCTGGAATAATACATGGTGCTGCCTCCTTTTTTTGTGATGGAGGTATCATAAAGGGTTTACGGTTGAAAAACCACTTACAGCCTGTTCGTTTTGATGGGATTTCTGACGTCCAGGGACTTTTGTCAATATTATCGCGGGATGCCGTCCTTTATCCAGCGCTGCCGTGATGCCGACGCTCAGCGCTCCCAAGGTCTGCACCATCATATCGTGCATGGTGTCGATGAGCCCGATATCGATATATCCCGGCATCTCAATCCCATTGACGATCACACTTTCTATTTCGGCAATATGCCCCAGCTCGCCGGGAGCCGCGCCCAGAAAATAGGAGTTGATAGCCGTCAAATAGGTATCGTTCTGCGTATCGGTGGCAAACAGCTGATCGGAGGCAAATTCCAGGATCTCCCACAGGGCGGACAGAGTGATGGAAAAGCATACCGCGCAGAAAACGCGCAGCGGCAGGCTGACCGGCTGATCGCCGTTCAGCAGTATAGGAATGTACAGTCCGATCACGGCAAACAGGATACCGGAGGAGGTATGCTGCAATTTATCCCACCAAACCGTTGTGTAGTACAGCTGATAGGAGTGGCCGATCATCGGTCCCAGGCAATGCAGGGTCGCATAGACAGAAAGCCAGGCGGCCATCCGGCAATGCAGGGTTTTCTCCATCAGGATGGGCAGCAAAAGCAGCAGCATCGTTTCCACGGCCTGCGCCTGCCCTGTCTGATCTTCTGAGAGCCCGAAATGCGCCAGGGAATACAGCGCAAACGCATAGCACAGGGCCAGCGCGATATGCTCGCTGCGGATTTCGGTTTTCCGCTGTTCCGCCTGCCTGATTCCAGCAAGAATACTCATGTTGCTCCTCCTTTTCTTCGTTTTCTGATTTCATCTTATCTGTATCGTCATTCGATTGCTATGCACAAAAAAGCGGTCTTGTCAGGTTTTGTGACAAGACTGCCTTTTTGATCTGTTTTTATCATTTTTCCTCTTTTGCTTTCGCCTTTTCCGCTTCCATCCGGGCCATGTTTGCCAAGGAGTTTTTGAAGTCTCCCTGGATCAGGGTGGCCGTTTCCCCGGCTACCTTTTGCGGAGCAGTCTGCATCCCCTGACGGATCCAATCGAGTACGACGCCCAGAAACGCATAGGTATAGAACACGGCCACGGCATGCTTGCCCTGATCGCTGATCTCCATGCCCTCTGACTCCTCCTCCACCACAGGAAGTAGCAGCGTCTCCACCTCCCGCAGCATATACCGCTCGACCATTTGGCGGTCAATGGAGCGATGTACATTCAGGATCAGCGCTTTGTTCTCCTGCAATACCGTCAGCAGATCCAGAAAGCCCTGCTGCCAGTTGCCGTGTTTCCGATGCTCGCCAATCACGGCATACAGCGTGTCCTGCACCGTCCAGTCCGCCAGATCATAGATATCCTTAAAATGATAGTAGAAGGTCATCCGGCTGATGCCGCACTCTTCCGCGATGTCGTTGATGGTGATCTTGTTGATCGGTCGCCTTTGCAGCAGCTGCTTGAGCGCCTGCGCAATAGCGTTTTTGGTCTCGTTTCCTTTCATGCTCCGCTTCCTCCTTCAGAAACGGTCGGCCCGCAATCGATACTTTACCATAGCATAAAACGGTGCTTTCTTCAATTTACAAATCCCGCTCAATGTATGAATTTCCTCCCTGTCTGCGAAATCTGTACACTTGCCCGCTATCGTATATTGAAAGCGGGCGTCCCGCCGTTTATCCTGTATTTGACGCGGCAATCCTTATTTACCGAAGCGAGGAAACCGAACGCCGAAGGAGATCAGGCTATGCAATCCGGCGAATTAAACGCGCTTGAAAAAGCTCTGCTTTCCCGCATCTCCCAGGGAGAAGTGAAGGGAAGGATCCAACAGTTCGCTTTGCCATACAGGGAAATAATGGCATATTATCGCTGCGCCATGATGCAGGTGGAAACGAAGTTCAACGTGCTGAACGAAGAGCTTTCCCTACAATATGACCGCAATCCCATCGAAACCATCAAGACCCGGCTCAAATCGCCGGAGAGCATTGTCAATAAGCTGATCAAAAAGCAGGTGCCGCTAACGGTGGAAAGCATCGAGCAAAACATCAGCGACGTTGCGGGCGTTCGCGTGATCTGCTCCTTTCCGGCGGATATCTATATGCTGGCCGACGCCTTGCTCAAACAGGACGATATCACGCTGATCAAGCGAAAGGACTACATCGCCAGTCCCAAAGAAAACGGCTACCGCAGCCTGCATCTGATCGTCCAGACGCCCATCTTCCTGCATGATCAGAAACGGCAGATGAAGGTGGAGGTGCAATTCCGCACGATATCCATGGATTGGTGGGCCAGCCTGGAGCACAAGATCCGCTACAAAAAGGACGTGGTGATCTTGCCGGAAATCGAAAGGGAGCTGCGGGAGTGCGCGGAGATCGGCGAGGTGCTGGATCGGCGGATGGAAATGATCCTGCAAAAAGTGGAAAGCAAAGGAACCTGAACAACTCCGGCCCGATGTACAGAAAGCTGTCATTCGGGCCGTTTTGTTTATATCCTTTTTTGCCGCGGCCTGTTATATTGTGGGCGTCCATTGTTGTCCACAGCATGCGGCGCCGTAGTGATTGCGGCGTCTTTTTTCATGATTCATTGTCAAATGCTTTAAGTTTCTTTTAAGGTTTCCGTGTATACTTTGAACCATGAGGTATCGAGCAGCCCAGCGGCGTAAGACCGGGTATTTCATAATAATATACGGAAAGAAGATTGGATTGATGTAATGCAAGATGACTGCCATTTATCTTTTATCATCCGTCAATGATTGATCTTTCACGTTTTATGTCAAACAAACAACAGACCATGAATAATCAAAAAAGCGATGACCCTTTTCAAAATGCATGATTTCATTTGCATCCTGCACAAAAAACAAACAGAAACGAGGTGTAAACAATGAAGGCCTGGAAAACGATGATGATCTTGCTTATTTGGGTAATGACTTGTACTTCCATATCCATTCCCGCTTTGGCGGAAACGGCGCAAGCGGATCTTTCTTCGCTTTATAAAGATAGGGACGTTGATTCCTCCTGGACAAATGAGGATGCGGCAGTCATCGACCTGAGCACTTTACGGGACAGCGTGCTTACGATCACAAAAAAGGGCGATTATGTGCTCTCTGGCACATGGAACGGTCAAGTCGTGATTGAAGCGCCGGAGGACGATAAGGTGCGCCTGATTCTGAATGGCGTAACGATCACCTGCCCGGAGGGCCCTGCTATTTATGAAAAACAGTCTGACAAGCTGATTATTACGCTTGCGGAGGGCACTCAAAACACCCTGACTGACGGCGCAGCGATCACGGATGGAGAGGATAGCATCGGCGCGGCGCTGTACGCAGAGGATGATCTTTCCATCAACGGTTCCGGTGTTCTCGTCGCCCATGGTACATCCAAACACGGTATTCAAAGCAAAGCTGATCTGATCATCGCGGGAGGTCAGATTTTCGTGGATGCTGTCACCGATGCCATACGGGGCCGCAATTCGGTACTTGTATTGAATGGCATGATCAGCATCGTTTCCCAAGGTGATGGCATTGTCAGCACCCGCGAGGACAAAGAAGGAAAAGGATGGATCATCATTGCAGGCGGCATGCTGACCATACAAACGGGCAGCGGCGCAGGTGAGCAAACGACACTCAGCATGCAAGGAAACCGGGGCAGCTGGGGAAGAAATATTCCTGTTTCCCCAACCAGCACCCTTTCGCAAAAAGCTGTCAAAGCAGCGACGGATTTAACGGTTCTGGACGGTACGCTGACGTTCGATTGCGCCGACGATGGCCTGCATGCCGTAAACGTAACCGTAAGCGGCGGAACTTTCCTCATCCGTTCCGGTGATGATGGTATGCACGCAGATAACGAAATGATAGTGAATGATGGTATCATCGACATCGCTCAATGCTATGAAGGCATCGAGGGAAAAAATGTGACCATCAATGGCGGCGATATCCGCATTGTGGCTTCCGATGACGGCGTCAACGCTGCGGGCGGCAACGACGCTTCTGGGTTTGGCGGCAGAGGCGGGGATCGTTTTTCCGGCGGGGACAGCGGGAATATGCTGGTGATCAACGGAGGCGCGCTTAGTGTCACGGCAGGCAACGATGGATTGGACAGCAATGGCAGCATTCAAATGAACGGTGGCAATATCGGCATTTGGACAGCCACTACCCAGGGAGACGGCGCCATTGATTTCAATGCCTCCGGCACCATCACTGGCGGCACGTTGATTATTGTCAGCACAAACGGCGTTATGCGGGATACGGCTTCCATGACCGGCCAAGCTGCAATGACGATTTCTGTGAGTACCCAAACAGCAGGAACCGAAATCAAGCTGCTGGATAGCAATGGGAATATACTTGGCAGTTTTACACCTGAAAGCGCTTACGATACTATCGTGGTATCCTCTGATTGCCTGCAGGAAGGAGCTTTTTGTACAATCCTCTGTGGAGACATGCAGGTGTACAGCGGGGCTATGTCCAACAATCTAAGCAGCAGCGGGACGAGCAATGGTTTTGGCGGTGGAACCAAGAACAATAGAAGGGGATGGTGAGCCATGGAAGAAAGTTTTGCCCGTGTGGAAATCAAGTATATGCTGACACCCGAGCAGGAAATGATCATCGAATCGGGGCTTCGGGAGCATGGCTTTTATTGGATGGATTTCGGCAGCCCCGCCGTTCAGAGCCTGTATTATGACACCCCCGACTATCAATTGATCCGGGATTCTTTGGAGCGGCCCATATATAAGGAAAAGCTGCGACTGCGTGCGTATGGCGTGCCCGGCGCGCAAACCACATCCTTTGTGGAAGTGAAGAAAAAATATGACGGCGTGGTATATAAGCGTCGGGTGGCCTTGCCTCTCCAAGATGCCTACAGCGGCCTGAACCGAGAGAAATTGCCAGAGGAAGCCGGACAGGTGGGCCGGGAAGCCATTTGGCTGGTAAAGCGGTATAGCCTCATTCCCAGCGCGGTGATCGCCTATGACCGATACGCCTGGTTCAGCGAAAAGGAGCCGGATATCCGCATCACCTTTGACTGCAACCTGGCCTTCCGCGAGCACGATTTTGATTTGACCAGCAAAGCGGAAAACATTGTCTTTACCCGGCCCGATCAGCGGTTGATGGAAATCAAAACGGGCGGTGTATATCCGATGTGGCTGGTCAAGCTTTTATGGGATGCTCAGGCGAGACGCTTTCATTATTCCAAATACGGGTACGCCTATCAGCAATTTATTCAAAAAAGAGCCATCGAACAGATGAAAGGAGCGGCAGCTTATGTTTGAAAGCATTTTTGTTAAAGGCAGTCTGACGGCAGGGAACGTGCTCCTGACGCTGGGTCTGGCGCTCGCGCTGGGCTTTATCGCCGCCGTATATTATACCAAGAAGAATGTGACTACCCGTTCTTTCGCCCTGACCATCGCCGTACTGCCGCTGATTACGGCCACCGTGATCATGGCGGTGAATGGCAATTTAGGCGCGGGCATCGCGGTAGCGGGCTCCTTCAGCCTGATCCGTTTCCGTTCCGCCCAGGGCAGCGGCCAGGAAATTTTGGCGGTATTTTTGGCCGCGGCGCTGGGACTTTGTCTGGGTGCGGGCTATGTAGGCATCGCCTGCCTGTTGCTGGTTTTGTATCTTGCGGCTATGTTGCTGCTGACGGCGATCAGGTTTGGTACGGAGGGTGAAAAGCAAAAGGAACTGCGTATCTCCCTGCCTGAAGCGCTGGATTACGACGGCTTGTTTGATGATCTGCTGACCGCACATTTTACGACCTGCGAATTGATCCAAGTGCGCACCATCGAGATGGGCACCGTATATCAGCTAATCTATCATGTGATTCCCAAAGAAGCGAAAACGGATAAGGCGTTTCTGGACGCAGTACGGGAGCGGAACGGCAATTTACCCGTATCCTTGGGCAAAGTGCCGGACACGCGGAATATTATGTAAAGCGGCATATCGGATTTATCCTCCCCAAGGCAAGAACTCTTTACATGCTTTCTAAGATGAACTTGAAAGAACGTCAGCTTCAAGGTTGACGTTTTTTCATTTTGGGTGCTCATTTTCCTTACAATTCATATATTATGTAAATTGAAAATCATGCTCGGATTTCGTATTATAAGGCCGAATGATTCTTGCGCTATTTCTCCGATCTGGATGTATCCCCTCTCCAGATTGGCGAAATATCCATATAGGGGATATAAAAAAAGACGTGGTGATCTCGCCGGAAATCGAAAGGGAGCTGCGGGAGTGCGCGGAGATCGGCGAGGTGCTGGATCGGCGGATGGAAATGATCCTGCAAAAAGTGGAAAGCGGGGAAAGCTGAACAATCCCGGCCCGATGTACAGAAAGCTGTCATTCGGGCCGTTTTGTTTATATCCTTTTTTTGCTGCAGCCTGTTATATTGTGGGCGTCCATTGTTATTCACACAACGGTTAAAGGGAGGAAATACCATGAGCGTATCCACCACCATGAAGAAATTCGGACTGGAGCAAGCCTTTAATTACCTGTACAAGGACCCGGAGAAAAATATCCGCAAGCTGTTTGCCTGGGCCGAAAAGTACGGCGGCAAAATGTACCCCAATCAACTGGCCCAGGTGAAGGACGCTATCGAAAACGAGCAAAACCCCTATTATCACTATATCCGCCATCTGATCGGCGACGTGGATCAAGAGGTACTCAAAACCGTGGCCGTCAACTTTTTCATCAACGAGAACATGATCGGCTGGCCCAGGCAGCAGGAGTTGAAGGAAAAATACAACTGCAATATCCCCTGGGCCATCCTGCTGGACCCCACCAGCGCCTGCAACCTGCGCTGTACCGGCTGCTGGGCGGCGGAATACGGCAGCAAGCTGAACCTGAGCTTTGAGGAGATCGACGATATCATCAATCAGGGCAAGGAGCTGGGCGTGTATATGTACATTTACACCGGTGGTGAGCCATTGGTGCGCAAAGCTGATATCATCCGGCTCTGTGAAAAGCACGAGGACTGCGTGTTTCTGTGCTTCACCAATGGCACGCTGATCGACGAGGCCTTTGCCGACGATATGCTCAGGGTCAAAAATTTCGTCCCCGCCATCTCCCTGGAGGGCATGGAAGCCGCCACCGATGACCGCCGCGGCGCGGGCGTGTTTGGCAAGGTGATCCACGCCATGGATCTGCTGCACGAGCGCAAGCTGATCTACGGCATCTCCTGCTGCTACACCAGTGCCAATTATGACAGCATCACCTCCGAGGAATACTACGATATGATGATCTCCAAAGGCGCGTACTTTGTCTGGTACTTCCACTACATGCCCGTGGGCAACGACGCCGCGCCTGAACTGCTTCCCACGCCGGAGCAGCGGGAAGTGGTTTATCGCCGTCTGCGGGATATGCGTGCCCGTAAGCCGCTGTTCACCATGGATTTCCAGAACGACGCCGAATTCGTGGGCGGCTGCATCGCGGGAGGCCGCAGGTATTTCCATATCAACGCCAACGGCGATATGGATCCCTGTGTGTTCATTCATTATTCCGATTCCAATATCCGGGAAAAGACTATTCTGGAGGGCCTGCGCTCGCCGCTTTTCCAGGCATATCACGACGGCCAGCCCTTCAATGAGAACATGTTCCAGCCCTGCCCCATGCTGGAGAATCCGCAAAAGCTGCGCGGCATGATTGAAAAGACCGGGGCCAAATCCACCGACCTGCAATCCCCAGAAACCGCCGAGCATCTCTGCGGCAAGTGCGATCACTACGCCGCCTGCTGGCAGAGCAAGGCGGAAGAGCTTTGGCAGGAGATCCCCGAGGAGCGCCGGGAATTTGTATTGGAGCACAATGCAAAGTAAGGCTTCGCGCCTTTTAATTCAAATCACGGAAAACAACAGAAATACACCAAAATGCAGCGCAAGAACAGCGCTGCATCTTGTTTTTTGCCGTTTGAATGGATACAATAAAAGCGTTGTCTGGATACTGTATACAAAGAACAAGGAGGTTCTATAACAATGAATGCATATGTACAGCGCGTATACGAAGGCCTTTGCGCCCGCAACGCCCACGAGAAGGAATTCCTGCAGGCCGCGGAGGAGATGCTCACATCGCTGAGCCCGGTATTTGACAAGCATCCCGAGTATGAAAAGGCGGGCCTGCTGGATCGCTTTGTGGAGCCCGACCGCGTGATCATGTTCCGCGTGCCCTGGGTGGACGATAAGGGCCAGGTTCAGGTGAACCGCGGCTACCGCGTGCAGTTCAACAGCGCCATCGGCCCCTACAAGGGCGGACTGCGCCTGCATCCCAGCGTCAACCTGTCCATTATCAAGTTCCTGGGCATGGAGCAAGTGCTGAAAAACAGCCTGACCAGCCTGCCCATCGGCGGCGGCAAGGGCGGCAGCGACTTCGATCCCAAGGGCAAGAGCGATAACGAAGTGATGCGCTTCTGCCAGAGCTTCATGACCGAGCTGTATAAATACATCGGCAAGGATGAGGACGTGCCCGCCGGCGATATCGGCGTAGGCGCCCGCGAGATCGGCTTCCTGTACGGTCAGTACAAGCGCATCACCGGCCTGTATGAAGGCGTGCTCACCGGCAAAGGCCTGACCTATGGCGGCAGCCTTGCCCGCACCGAAGCCACCGGTTACGGCCTGTGTTATTTCACCCGCGCCATGCTGCGCAAGCACGGCAAGAGCTTTGAGGGCCAGAAAGTGGTCATCAGCGGCTCCGGCAACGTGGCCATCTATGCCTGCGAAAAGGCCACCCAGCTGGGCGCCACCGTTATCGCCATGAGCGACAGCAACGGCTATGTAGTGGACGAGAGCGGCATCAAGCTGGACGTGGTCAAGCAGATCAAAGAGGTGGAGCGCGGTCGCATCAAGGAATACGCCGCCCGCGTACCCGGCGCCGTTTACACCGAGGGCTGCCGCGGCATCTGGACGGTGCCCTGCAACATCGCCCTTCCCTGCGCCACCCAGAACGAGCTGGATATCGACGGCGCCAAAGCGCTGATCGCAAACGGCGTCATCGCCGTGGCTGAAGGCGCAAACATGCCCACTACTCTGGAGGCCACCAAGGCGCTGCAGGCCGCGGGCGTGCTCTTTGCTCCCGGCAAGGCCAGCAACGCCGGCGGCGTGGCCGTCAGCGCTCTGGAAATGAGCCAGAACAGCCTGCGCCTCTCCTGGACGTTTGAGGAGGTGGATCAGCGCCTGGTGGGCATCATGGAAAACATCTTCGCCAACGCCGACGCCGCCGCCACCGAATACGGCGAGCCCGACAACTACGTGCTGGGCGCTAACATCGCGGGCTTCCTGAAAGTCGCCACCGCCATGATGGCCCAGGGCGCGGTGTAAGGGGAAGAAACGTTAAGGGGCGCTGCCCCTTAAAAACCCTGCCAGGGTGGGAAGCCCTCCGGGGCCTTCCGGCCCGCTTCTCGCTGAAAATGCCCGCACGGGGGCATTTTCCAAACGCTGCGGGCCCCTCGGGAAGGTTTTCCGGGCGCTCGAAGCCCCCAGACCCGCCAGTTGCGGATGTTGCTTGGCGCTATAAACAGGCAACCTCCCGCAATTGATTGAATTTGGGTTGGCGCAAAGAGCGCACCGGAAATACGCGATCAACAAAAATAACCCAGACTCGAGCAAGCTCGGTCTGGGCATTTTTGTATGATCGCTATGACGCTGACGCGTCATTGACGTCGGCAAGCCGCCGTC
>JAFUDW010000100.1 GCA_017464225.1 Clostridia bacterium
CCCTTTACAGCATACCTCTTAGTAATAGAGCAGCACCACTTCCCGGAGCTTTCCGGGCAGCCGGGCAATTTCCAGATTCACCGAAAGAGCATCCTCGGAAAGATCGCCAGACAGCTCCGGCAGCATATCCAGGGAAACGCGGCGGCTGATATGCTTCCACCAGCCTGTTCTTTGCGCGTCCCGGCAGGAATTGATCGCGATCCGCATGAGCCAAGTTTTTATGCTGCTTTCGCCGCGGTATGTTGGCAACGCTCTGTATGCCTTCAAGAATGTTTCCTGTACAGCGTCCTCCGCTAATCCTTTATCCCGCAGGTGCAGGTAACACAGCCGTATAAGCTGGGTTTGATAGGTGTTCACCAGATCACAGAATTGCTGTTCGATGTCTGGATCATGTGCCTCGATCCCTTGCATCTGCTGCTCACCTCCTTCACTTATTGGACGGAATAAGGATGGGTTTATTTCGCATATACAGAAAAAATATTTATGCGAAGGACGGCCATCACCGGCCGCCAAAGGTACTTTATCCGTTTTTGGAAGGTCATCCGTTGCCAAGGTTCGCGTGTTCCACCGTCAAATCGAGCACTGTTTCCTCTGCGCTTTTATCATCCGCAGGATACCGGAATTGTACACGATAGCCGTCAGAAAGATAAGTGGAATCGGTGGTGAACATAAAGTCCCAAACGTGCTGAGGTTCGCCGGTTTCCACACTGCTGCTTTCCTGGTGTATGACGCCGGTTTTGTAATCGCCCAGCGTTTTCAGGGCATCCGCGCCATACTTTTCCGCAACAGCTTTTCGGGCAATCACCAGCGCTTTGTCATATTCCTCCTGGGATGGCGCTATATGGAAGCCGCCAAACAGCTCCGCCTGCTTCTCCAGGGGCAGGAAATATATGGAAGCAGTGCCATGTTCCGCCTGATATGCCGATTCCTTTTCCACTTGGGTCAGCATTTTTCGCTTATTATTCACGGAATCAGGCTCCTTTTCGAAAAAAGGAACTTCGCTGAGCAGAGAAAAGGGGACGTACATCATCATGGGGTTGCTGTTCGGGGCATACTTATATTCCCGCACGTCCAGCACTTCACCCTTCATGCATTCGATTTCCAGGCACCACACGTGGTCGTATCTGCCGCCCTTTTGCTTGCCGTCCAGAAAAACGCGCTGGCAAATCTTATAGATCGGCCGGTCATTACCCATGCAGCAAATAATGTTTTCACCGATCCAACCGGACGCGCCGGTTTTTTCCCTGGCAATCTCAAACGCCTCTTCCGCGCTGATCGCGCCCTCCGGTGGCAGGCGATAGCCCGCGTGTTGATACAGCCATCCATTTTGGCCCTTTATTTCTATGTCGCTGATCAAATCGCCAAACTCCGCCCATGTTTCTAAGGACCACTGTGTACGAATGCCTTCCCGCTCCTCCAAATCGTCCATCACGGTACCCAAGTCCTTCGTGTTGATGTGTTCCAGGAAACTCGCCCGCCAGGGCACAGCATTCTGTCCGAAGCGGTCAAAGGTCACATCGTAAGACAGGCTGCTGCCGCCGCGCCGGGAAAACCAAACCGTCCATTGCGCGTTTTCCCGGGGATAGGTGTCCGTTTCCGGCTGCCACACAAGCTCAAAGGTTTCATAAACTTCCCATTCTTCATTGCTTTCCGCCGGCAGTTCCGCGCCGTAAGCATCTTTCAGGGTTTTGACAGCCAAAGCTCGGGCTTCTAAAAGACTGATTTCCTCGCCTTCCGGCAGAAGCCAGATATTCCTGCCCCATGCGCCGATAGCTGTCATCATTTCTCCATACCAGTGTTTTTGCTCCAGCGTCCATAACCCTTCATTTCTGCCAAAAGCGGTACGGCAGATTTCCTCGATGGTTTCCCTTTCCCAATATCCATGTCCGGCTTTGAATGCCTGCATGAGCATGGACCCTTCGTCCAGCGTGATACCGTTTTCATTCAGGATTTGGAGCAGGTTTTGCAGATCATCATAGGTATAGTTTTCCTGCGCATTGCTTTGCGCAGTGGGCACTGCTACCTGCTCCACCACTTCCTTGGGCGACAGCAGCACCGCAGCCAGGGCCGTTGCGGTCATCAGCAATAAAATTATCACAAAGACATATATAGGTTTTGCAGTAAAATAGATTTTCCTCACTTTTCTACCCTCCATCGCTTTCCGAATGATCTGATTGCATTCCTGGGCAGAAGGGTTCAGAGAGGCAAACGTGGTATCAACAGCGTTTTCAATGCGCTTTTGGAATATCATGTCTTTCATTTTGTTTCACCTCCCGTCAAGCTGCGTTTAAGCATCTCTTCCGCCCGTTTGAGGCGCTTGCCGGCGGTGGATTTGGGAATACCCAGCGCTTCCGCCGTGTCCTGCAAGGTCATGTTGGAATAGTAATACAATAACACAAGCTGCTTATATTTAACCGGCAAATTGCCGACCTCGATCACCAGGTCACGATCTTCCTCCGGCATGGAAATGAAGCTTGGTGGCAATTCATCCAGGCTTGTCTTGAAATCAATATGCTTGAACCATTGTGTCCGCCGATAATCCCGACAAATGTTGATTGCCACCCGCATCAGCCATGCCTTTTCATTCTGAATGGATGAAGGGTTATTGCGCTCCAAGTATTTCCACGCTTTCATAAACGTATCTTGCATTGCGTCCTGTGCAAGATCATGATCGGCCAGATAAATAAAGCAGGTTTTCAGGATCGCTCCCGCATAAGTGTGAACCCATGTTTCCAATATCTGCTCTCGGGTCATGCTGGGTACCGCAGCACGCTCCATACCGATCACCTCCTCTCTACACCAATTAAGACGGATGGAATGCCATTGTTGTCCACTTTTTATAAACTTTTCTTTACGGGTATTATCAGCCTTGTGGCAGCCATAAAATTGGTTCTTCACGTTTTCTTAGGGGATGGAATCCTTGTCCTCATTTGTATGACTCGCGGCTGTGCCGCGAAGTTCTTGCAGTGAAGGAATTTCTGCCATGCATGCTATGTCTTATAAACAATCCCCTAACTTTCCGTGAAGAGCCATAAAATTTGAACGGCATAAAAATGAAGGGGATGCGGCCCCTTCATGCATCCCCAGCATTGGTTTATGGGGTTATAGATAGTCCGAGCCCTGCGTTTTGCAGGGCTCTTATCATACAAAAAGATATATTGGCCTTTATCTGTTCCAATACTTGGCGTCCAGCATGCGGTATTGAATGGCCTCAGCCATAGCGGGGGCTGATATTTCCGGATCGCCTCGCAGATCGGCCACCGTTCGCGCCACCTTGATCAGGCGGGTATATCCGCGCATGCTCAGGGCATATTTATCCACCGCTCGGGTCAGCAGCGTTCTTGCGGCATCAGAAAGACAGGCCAATTCTTCAATATGCTTATTGTTCATCTGGGCGTTGCAGGATATCCCGGCATGGGCGAAGCGATCGCGCTGCCTTTGACGTGCCAGCTCTACGCGCTGACGGACGGCTTCGCTGCTTTCACCCTTAGCGTCGGCAGTGATTTCGTCCACGGGCACAGCGTCCACCTCGATATGCAGATCGATGCGGTCGAGCAGCGGGCCCGAAATGCGATCCAAATAGCGCCTGATCTCATGGGAGCCGCAGGTGCACTGCCTGACGGCGCTGCCATAATACCCACAGGGACAAGGGTTCATGCTGGCCACCAGCATGCAGCGGCATTGATACTGCATATGCGCCCGTACGCGGCTGACCGTGCATACACCGTCCTCCAAGGGCTGGCGCAGCGCTTCCAGCGCCGTACGGGAATACTCCGGCAATTCGTCCAGGAATAACACGCCGTTATGCGCCAGGGAGATCTCGCCCGGAATGGCGTTGGCCCCGCCGCCCACCAGCGACGGCATGGACGCCGAATGGTGCGGCGTGCGGAAGGGGCGTTCGGTAAGCAGTCCCGTCCCTGTGGGCAGGATACCCGCCGCCGAATGGATGCGGGTGGTTTCAAAGGCCTCTTCCATGGTCATACGGGGCAGGATGCCGGGCAAGCACCGGGCCAGCATGGTTTTTCCGCTGCCCGGCACGCCTACCATCAGCATATTATGTCCGCCGGCAGCCGCTACCTCCAGGGCGCGGCGCGCGCCAGCCTGGCCGCGGATGCTGCTCATATCGCTGGTCACAGCGCGTTCCCGCAGGCATTCCTCATAGGTTTTTTGCTGTTGGGCCAAAAGCGGCGCGGCGCCTGTCAGGTGCATGACAGCCTCGTAGAGCGTATGGGCGGGATATACCCGCATGCCCTGTACCGCCTGTACCTCCGGCGCGTTTTCGGCAGGCATGATCACATCGCGGATGCCGTGCTCATGGGCTGAAAGCACCATGGACAGCGCTCCGCGAACGGGCACCAGCCTGCCGTCCAGAGCAAGCTCGCCCATGAGCAGGATATTCTCGCAATCGATGGGCTTGACCTGTCGTGTGGCGATCACCAGCGCCACGGCGATGGAAAGATCAAAAGCCGCGCCTTCCTTGCGCACATCGGCCGGTGAAAGGCTCACGGTGATATGGCCAAAGGGAACCGAAAAACCATTGTTTTTCAGCGCGGCGAATACCCTGTCCCGGCTCTCACGCACGGCGGCGTCCGGCAAGCCCACGATGGTAAATATGGTCTGCTGTCCGCCCGCGACATAGGCTTCCACCGTTACCGGGATCCCTTCCACGCCCTGCAGGGCAAAGCAGCATGTTCGTGCCAGCATGGCAACGTTCCCTCCTTAGTAGTAAATCCATCCACGGAACCACTGCATGGCCCGCAGCCATTTTGTGCTGGCCGTGACGCCGCTGATATAGGGGAAGAAGGCGATAAACAGCGCCAGGGCGATCACCAGGCACGCCGCCGTCAGCAAGGTGGGAATGCGCCGCCAGCGCAGCTCCAACCGACCGCCGATGGATATGGGGTTCTCCAGCGCATCCGAAAGCAGATCCAAGCAGAGCGCAAAGGCCAGGATGATAAACGGCACCGACGGGAAGTAATGATAGATATACGTGCCCCGGGGCACCAGCATCCAGGGAACAAACTGCGCGGCAAAGCTGATCAGCAGAATGGCCGGACGCATATCATTTTGCCGGGTATGCAGCGTAATGCCGTCCCGACGGGAAAAATGCCGCAAAAGCCACACCAGCGCCGTAACGGCCAGCGCGGCCAATCCGCCCCACCATACCAAAGGATTGCCAAATGCCGCAATGGTCTGGGCTGTGCCTGCCGTTTTATACGTTCCCGAATAGTACCACATGGGCTTTTTCATGATGGGCCATTCATACCAGGGCGAATAGAAGGGATGATCCATCCCCAGCCCAGGCGTGCTGTGATACCCCAGCATGCCGCCCATAAAGCCGCTCTCAAAGTAATCGCCTACGGCAGCCTGGATCACCCGTTTGACCGTGACGCCCGAGGGCGTATAAGGCAGGAAATACGGAATATAAGAAACATAGTAGATGCCCAGCGGTACGGCCACAAAGAATACAAGGCAGCACAGCAGCGTGATCACAGGTCTTAGGTAGATCTCCTTCGCCGCCGCGGCGGATCGTCCCTCCGCAGGCAGATCGCGCGCCTCCAGCGACTGGGTAAAGCGGCGGTACAGGCTCCAGAAGAACAGCAGCGCTAGCCCAACGCCGGCATAACAGCCCGTCCATTTGCTGGCGACAGCCAGTCCCATGCAAAGTCCGGACAGGAACAGCGGAACCAGCGTGCGCCAGAGCTTTTTATTCCAGTAATCCATGCGCAGGTAATACACCATAAACACATAAGACCAGAGAATAAACAGCACCACAAAGCTGTCGATGGTGGCGATACGGGTCTGGGTAAAGTGCATGAAATCCACCGCCATCAGGAACATGGCGGCAAAGGCCGCAAGCCGGCGCTTTGTGAGCAGCTTTCCCAACAGATACATGCCTGGCAGCATCAGTACGCCCGCCAATGCTCCGGCGAAGCGCCAGCCAAATGGCGTCATGCCGAAGATGCCGATGCTGAACGCGATCAACACCTTTCCCAGCGGCGGATGCGAGGTTTCATACGGCATATAGGTATAATCGCCCCGCATGGCAAGATAATGCTCATAGCCGGTGCGCGCGTGGTAGATCTCGTCAAAATAGGTGCTGTTGTACCACCCGGGCTCGCCGAAGAAAGCATCCTGCTCATCGATAAGGCCGGCCCCGTCTTCGCTGACCAGCGACACGGGATAAACGGCTTGCGTTTCGGGATCGCGCAGGATCACCTCGTATATGGTGGTGCCGATCAGCTGCGCCTCGATACGCACATACCGGCCAAAGAGCATCTCCGGCTCGCTGCTGTAATTATGCTGACCGTCATAATAGCTGGCTTCGGTGAGGTATTTCCATTTAAAGCAATCGCCCTCTGTGATCTCCGCCCAGTAAGGATCGCTCCAGGTCTCGCCGTCGTCGCTGACCCGCACGATGAATTCTTGATTTTGCCGATGGATGCCGCCCAGATAGAGCATGTTCATGGCATGAGGTTCGCCAAGATCCAACACCACGCTGTCCCGGGGGGATTCGGAACGCCACCAGGTCTGCGGCGACTTTGTGGCTCCCAGGTTGGTAAAAGCAACCACCGCGTAGACAGCCGTTATGCCCAGCATCAGCAGCCAATCGATCCCCTTCATGGCCGCGATCGGCTGTGGATGCAGCAGTTCCCGCAAGGCGGGTTTATTTTTCGTATCAGGTTTTTCCCCGTCAAGCGTTTCAGCCGTTTCGCAAAGCGTCACGTGTTGGCCCTCAGCACAGATGCTGACCGCTGTCAGGCCGGCAAAGCAAGCCGTCAGGCAATTGCAGGCTGAAACGATATATTCTATCGCCGCGCTGTCGCTGACGATGCCAAACATCCGCGCGCTCAGATGGCCCTCTACGCCGCCGATGCGGATCCCGCGGTCAAGCACCACGCCCACATTCAGGAATACCAGCGCCGATAGGAGAATGAACAACGCGTATACCCGGCGATCACGCTCCAGCACGCAGGCCAGTGCAAGCAGCGCAGCGGCCGGGAACAGATAGCGCTCATGCATCATCACGCCAAAGGAGCAAAGCTGCAAAAGCAGCAGCGCACCCAGCAGCGGCAGATGGCGGATATCCCCTCCGGCCAGATACAGCCCGGCGCAGAGAACCACGCTGAACACGATCACCGCCGTGCCAAGGGCGCTGTACGTCATTGGGATCAAAGCGACAGCCAGCAGCGCAGCGCAGGCAGCGCACAGGCTCAGCATCCTGGATTTCTCCCGGCGGGCCCACCGTGCCCGGAGCCCCACCGTTATCAATCCGCCCAGCAAAGCCAGCATGGCAAGCAGGCGAATATACCAGGGGCATGCGTCAGTCACATCCGCCCAATTTTTGCCAAACAGGAAATACAAATTGCAGGCATTGACCGTGGCGTTGGCATAGTATCCCATGGTGCCCCGGTACAGGCGCACGATCCACCAGCCTTCGCTGTTATCGGCGTTGGGCGAGAATGGCAGGATGACCGCCGCAGCCACCAGAGCAGCCAGCGCCAGCCCGATAGCCGTCTGTACCAGCAGCTTTTTCTCCCTGCGCCTGATTAGCAGCCACAGCAGCGCCAGCAGGCCCAGCGGGCCAAACATCAGCGCTTGGGGCTTCATGAGCACAGCGGTCATATACATGGGCAACGCAGCCGCCCAACGGTTCTCCACTGCAAATATCACCACCAGCAGCAGGCACAGCGTCATCACGCTGTCAGCCTGGCCCCAGGCGGCTCCCGCGGCAAAGGTGAGGGGATTCAACGCGTACAGCGCGGCAACGGCAAAGGCTGCCCTCCGGGAAACACGCTTGCGGCCAAAGGCGTAAAGCACAGCCGCCGCCGCGATATCGCAGAGGATAGAAGGCAGCTTGACCAGCAGCTCGGTCATGCCTGTACCCAGCGCCCTGCCGATCCTCGCCATCAGGCCCAGCACCAGCAGATAGCCGGGGGGATAATCACAAAAGCCTGCGGATTGATAGAAATTAGCCGCGCCGGTATCGGCCATCAGGCTGCCCCAATAGGTAAAGCAGCCGATATCCACGCCATAACCGGGAATCGTCAGCGCAATGGCCACACGGGCTGCCGCAGCGGCCAGCAGCATGAGCCCCATAGCGGCCCATCCCCGACCGGAGGATTTACCGTTCTCCATTCCCAAAACAGCCCGACAAAGGGCCATACAAATCAGCGCATAAGCGCAGGCAATGGCCAACAGCCAAGGCCAGGCCGGGCTTCCATCGACTGAATCAACCGTGGATGCGGTTGCTTTTTCCTGATACCAGTTGGCAGCGTAATCATCCGCCGGAACGCTGCTTACCTGCTCCAGCGACAGATTGCGGAAGGAGGCCGTGCCTGTGGCCTCGCCGCTGTAGCCGCCCAGACGAGCGAACACCGTGACCTGGCGCTGGTTTTTTCCGGTCAGGCCATATAACTGAACGGTCTTCCACTCGCCCTGCGTATCATAGAGGCATTCCGAAAAAACATAGATATCGGCAATGGACAGATTGGCGCCCAGTCCGCCTTCCGCGTCGGAGCGGATCTCGCCGCTGAAGCAATACAGGCTGTCGGGCTCCACCGCCACGCTCTGGGCGAAGCGGGCATCGTTCCGCTCATGATTGACGATGGTCGCCATGCCGCTTTCAGCCAAATAATCGGTATATCCAGGCGTCTTCATATAATCGTCGGTATACCAATCCTGGGGCAGGCCCAGATCGTCCAGCAAGCTGAAATCGCCGTTTTTCAGCAGGTTGCCGGTAAGCGTCACGGATTTTTTGCCGGGCCGGAGGATAAGCAGCACAATCGCCGCCACCGCCAGGATCCCAACCGTCAGCAGCAATCCCTTGCGTTTTTTCATCATAGATGCTCCCTAAAAAGCGTTTTCCATATAATAAATCCCGGCACGTGTAAACTCCAGGATATCAAACCTGCAGGACTGATCGGTATATCCGAACCGGGCGCAATATGCCCGGGCCGCCGACCGGATACGCCGCCGCTTATCAGCGGAAACAGCGTCGATCCCGCTGCCCAGTCTGCCCTCCGGCCTGGCTTTTACCTCAACGAATACCAGCATATCGCCGTCCCGGACGACAAGGTCGATCTCGCCCTCTCCGGCCCGAAAACGCCGGCTGAGCAGCTTATACCCGCGCCTGCGCACATACCGCGCCGCCCGGAGCTCATAGATAAAGCCCAGCTGATACGCGTTCATACAAATTTCCCGATAAAGGTCATCCGGTGCTCGGGGCAGGGGCCATATTGCCGGATGGCAGCGATATGGGCCGCGGTGCCATAGCCCTTGTGCCGGGCAAATCCATACTGCGGGTACAGCCTGTCCAGCTCCTCCAGTTCCCTGTCCCTTGTGACCTTGGCCACGATGCTGGCCGCCGCGATGGAATAAGATACGGCGTCGCCATGGATGATAGGGATCTCCGGCGCGTCCAAGCCCAGGTTTTTCACGGCGTCTATCAGATAAATATTCGCATCGGCTCCCGCCGCCGCCCGTCGCATGGCGTTCATGGTGGCCTGCAGGATATTGATTTCATCGATTTCCCTGGCGTCCGCGCGGCCAACGCCCACAAACAGCGCCGTTTTCATGATCTGTTCAAATACGATCTCCCGGCGTTTGGCTGATAGCTTTTTGCTGTCATCCACCCAGTCGATCACAGGATCCGGCGGCATGATCACGCAGGCTGCCACCACGTTTCCCGCCAGCGGGCCTCGTCCGGCCTCGTCCATTCCTGCCACTCTGGCGCAATTGGCCCAGTACGCGCGGTCATGCTCCGCCATGGCCGCCTGCCGCGCGATCCTGTCATTGCTGCTCATCGGCCTGTTCCTCCTGCGTATTTTCCGCCGTTTTTTCAGTTTCATTCGGCGGGGCTTCCAGCGTGACCCGCCCTAGCTTGCCATCTCTGAACTCATCCAGCACCACGGCGCAGCCGCGCTCCAGATCGGCCTCTCCGCCCCGCATCAAAAAGCCCCGTCCCCGGCAAACGGCCTCCAGCAGCGCCTGACCGCGCAGAGACAGATCGTCAATATGATACCGCATTTTCAGCATATCAGGCGATATTTCGGTGAGCTCCTCCAAAAGATTGCAGCTAAGGGCAAAAGTATCCACCACCTCGTCCCGGATGGCTGAAATATAGGCCAGATGCTTGGCCGCCACAGGATCGTCCAGCCGTGGCCACAGCATGCCAGGCGTATCCAGCAGTTCCAAATATTCGCCCACGCGCACCCATTGATTAGCCCGGGTAACGCCCGGACGGTCTCCCACCTTGGCGATGCTGCCGCCGTGGAGGCGATTGATCAGCGTGCTTTTACCCACGTTGGGCACCCCCACTACCATCACGCGCACGGTACGGCGCATGCCGCGGGCAGCGCTGCGCTCCACCCGTTCCCGGGTGAGCCGCTCAATGGTTCTCAGCACATCCCGGGCGTTTTTATCGGCGAAAACAGCAGCGCATTCGATTCCCCGCCCTTTAAAATAGCTCATCCATTGCTTTGTCCTGACCGGGTCGGCCAGATCGGCTTTGTTGAGCAGCAGCACCCGCGCTTTGCTGCGCAGCATTTGATTTAAAACCGGGTTACGGCTGGAATAGGGCAGGCGGGCGTCGCACAATTCGATCACAGCGTCCACCCGCGTTACCTGTTCCTGCAAAAGGCGCTTCGCCTTGGCCATATGTCCCGGATACCAGTTGATCTGCATACATACCTCTTGATCACATAGCTTTACATATAGAATAATACCATAAATTTCCATCAAAAAAAAGCCCGGCAACGCAGCGCCAGGCAATTATTTACACAGTTTGTTTATTCGGTGGCGAAATTGGTGAAATATCCCTGGATCAGTACCACGGGCGTACCGCGGTCGCCGCTTCCGCTGGTCAGGTCGCACAGGCTTCCCAGCAGATCAGTATATCGCCTGGGCGTAGTACCCTCGGATGCCATCTGGCCCTTCAGGTTGCTATCCTTCTTTTTGATCTGCTCGCGCATGGCCTGTGCCAAGGCTTCGCCAGACAGGCTGCTCAGCTCGTTATCGGCAAAATACTTCATTTTGAGCTCATTGGGCGTGCCGATCAGGCCCTCGGTGTAGGCCGGGGAAACCACAGGGTCAGCCAGCTCCCAAATACCGCCCACCGGATCCTTGAAGCAACCGTCGCCATACACCATGACCTCCATATGCTTACCCGTTGCCTGAAGCAGGGACGCCTGGAGCTGCTTGACAAACGCGTCGCAATCCCTGGGGAACAGTTTGACCTTATCCTCGGTGGCCTTATTGCTTCCCAAGATGCCATAATCGGGATTATAGCCGCTGCCGTCCACAGGCGCTGTCATGATGTCATCCATACCCAAAACCGTAGCGCCGCGGGCCTTTAAGATCCTCTTGGTGCGGCGGCGGGTGTGGATATCGCACGCGATCACCTTTTTGGTGTAATGAAGTATATAGGCGGGATCATTGGAAAACACCACCTGCATATTGGGCGCAAAGGTACGGTAATATTCAATGTAATCCATTCCTGTGAAGGGATGCACCGTTTCATTGCCGAATACGGCGCGGAACCCGTCGTAATCAAAGCTGTCGCTGTAGGGATTGACGCCCTTTTCATCCAGCTGATCCCAGGAAATCAAGGCGTTGCCCACCTCGTCCGAAGGGAAGCTGAGCTGCACGATAACGCCTTCCGGCGACGCCATGGTCATGGCCTTGAGCAGGATGCCAAAACGGTTGCGGCTCAGGATAGGGAAAACGACGCCGATGGGCCCCTCCCCCAGCTTTTGCCGAATATCCGCCGCGATCTGCCCGCAGGTGGCATAGTTGCCCTGCGTGCGGCCCACCACGGCCTCTGTGACAGCCACGATATCCCGATCGTGCAGTTCAAAGCTTTCGGTTCTCGCCGCGTCGCACACGCTCCTGGTGACCGCCGCCACCAGATCATCCCCCTGCTGAAATACCGGGGTCACGATCCCCCTTGCCGTTACGCCCGTTGTACGCATATCAAAATTGCCTCCTTGCTGCGGCATCACGCCGTCCAAACATATTATAACGCATTTGTCCAAACTTGACAACCGGCCCAATTTATATGATAATAAAGCAGAATGGAGGAGTATGTACTTTGGAGCATGTGATTACCGGCGTAACATCCGGCAGTCCTGCCTGGCGGCAGGGCCTTCGGGCGGGCGACACGCTGCTTTCCATCAACGGCGAGGAGATCATTGACCAGATCGACTACCAGGCGCTTTCCGCTAAGCGGCATGTGATATTGCACGTGCGCAAGGCGGATGGCCGCGACTGGCACGTGGAAATGGTCAAGCCCGCCGGAAAGCCGCTGGGCCTGCAGTTTGGCGAAAGCATGGAGCTTACACCCCGAGTATGCCGAAACAAATGCGTATTCTGCTTCATTGATCAAATGCCTCCATCCTGCCGGGAATCGCTGTACGTGAAGGACGACGACTGGCGCATGAGCCTGATGATGGGCAATTTTATTACCATGACCAACATGGACGATCAGGAGTTTGACCGCATCCTGCGCAGAAAGGTCAGTCCCCTTTTCATATCGGTGCACGCCACCGAGCCGGACCTGCGCGTCAAACTGATGGCAAACCCTGAAGCCGCCAAAATCATGGAGCGGCTGACGGCGCTGAAAGAGCATGGTATCCGCTTTCACTGCCAGATCGTGCTCTGCCCCGGCCTGAACGATGGAGAACATCTGGAAAGGACGCTGCAAACGCTCTATTCCCTGTATCCCGCCGCTCAAAGCGCCGCTCTGGTGCCAGTGGGCCTGACCAGATTCCGGGAAAAGCTCTATCCCCTTCGGCCTTATACTCAGGAAGAGGCAAACGATGTGCTTGCCATCTGCGAGAAGTGGCAAAAACTGTTCCAATCTCAATCGGGCACACGATTTGTGTTCCCTTCGGACGAGCTGCTATGCATCGCCGGACGCGATCTGCCGGAGGAGGATTACTACGAAAGCTTTCCCCAGATCGAAAACGGCGTAGGGCTGATGCGGCAGTTTCTGTCCAGCTTTATCGCCGCCAGTCAGACGGGCGCTAAAGAAGCGCGCCCGCGCCGCGTCGTGATCCCCTGCGGCACGAGCATCGCCCCCTATATGCAGAAATGGATCGACGCGTACGGACCCAAAGGCGCAAGCGTGCGCGTGCAGGCCATAAGGAACCGCTTTTTCGGCGAAACCGTGACGGTGACCGGACTGCTGACCGGACGGGATATCCTGACGCAATTGGACGTTTCGGATGCCGACGAGGTCATCCTCTGCAATGTGACGCTGCGGGAAGCCGGAGATCTTTTCCTGGATGATCTGCCCATCGGCGATTTTCGCGCCGCCCTGCCCATCCCCCTGACGCTGACCCCCAACCGCGGCGACGCGCTCTATACCGCGCTGCTGGGATAAAATAAAGGAGACAACATGAACACCAAACCGCTTGTTGCCATCGTTGGCCGTCCCAACGTGGGCAAATCCACCTTTTTCAACAAAATCGCCGGACACCGCGTAGCCATCGTAGAGGATACGCCCGGCGTGACCCGGGACCGCATCTACGCCGACGTGGAATGGATGGGCCGGGAATTTACGCTGATCGATACCGGCGGCATCGATCCCCGCAGTGAGGACGCGCTGCTGAGCCAGATGCGTCATCAGGCCGAGATCGCCATCGATACGGCTGATGTGATCTGCTTTTTCTGCGACGCCCGGGAAGGCATGACCCCGGACGACGAAGAGGTAGCCACGCTGCTGCGCAAAACCCGAAAGCCCGTGCTGCTCGTGATCAACAAGCTGGATCACGCCGGTCTCAACGATATGCTGTATGAGTTTTACGGGCTGGGCCTGGGCGAACCTCTGGGCATTTCCGCCGCCAATATGCTGGGGCTTGGCGACCTGCTGGAGGAAATCGTAAAACACCTGCCGCCCAAGGCCGCGGAGGAAAGCGACGATGCCGACGGCCTCCATGAGATCCAGCTGGCGCTGGTGGGACGTCCCAACGTGGGAAAGAGCAGCCTGACCAATAAGCTGCTGAACCAGGACCGTGTGATGGTAAGCGATATTCCGGGCACCACCCGGGACGCCATCGACACCCATTTTGAAAGCGAATTCGGCGGCCGCTACAACATCATCGACACCGCCGGCATCCGCCGCAAGCGCGCCATTGAGGACGAATCGCTGGAGCGCTACAGCGTGCTGCGCGCCATTGCCGCCATCCGTCGGTGTGATGTGGCGCTGCTGGTGATCGACGCCGTGGACGGCGTGACCGAACAGGATACAAAAATCGCCGGCATCATCGCCGACGAAGGCAAAGCCGTCATTGTGGTGGTCAATAAATGGGATATCCCCGAAAAGGATACCGGCACGCTGGAGAAGTACCGCAAAAGGGTGCTGGACGATCTGAAATTCATGGATTACGCGCCGGTGCTTTTCATCAGCGCTTTGACTGGCCAGCGGGTGCACACCGTGCTGGACGCGGTGGATCAGGCATACGCCCAGGCCAGCAAGCGCGTGCCCACCGGCATGCTGAACGACGTGCTTGGCGATGCTCAGATCGCTCTGCAGCCGCCCATGAGCGGCGGGCGCAGGCTCAAAATCTATTACGGCACGCAGATCGGCGTATGCCCTCCCACCTTCGCCCTGTTTGTGAACGATGAAGACCTGATGCACTTTGCCTACCAACGTTATTTGGAAAATCAGCTGCGCAAAGCCTTTGATTTTTCCGGAACGCCCATTCACTTTGCGCTGCGTCAGCGCACCAAGGAGGCAAATCCATGAGCAGAGCAGCCGCGCTGCTGCTTTCAGCCGTCATCGGCTATGTACTGGGCAGCGTTTCCACCGGCATCCTGTACTCCCGAGCGCTGGGCCGTGATATCCGCACCCAGGGCAGCAAGAACAGCGGCGCCACCAATATGACCCGGGTGCACGGGCTGAAAAAAGGCGGGCTCACCTTTCTGGGCGACTGCCTGAAAGGCGTGCTGGCAGCCCTGATCGGAAAATGGCTGGGCGGTCAGACAGGCGCCGTCGTGGGCGGCACCTTTGCAGTGCTGGGCCATATGTGGCCGATTTTCTTCGGCTTTCAGGGCGGAAAGGGCGTGGCTACCTGCATCGGCATTGGCTTTGTCACCTATCCGCTGTTTGGCGGTCTGGCTCTGTTGATCGGCGTGGCTGTGATGCTGATCAGTAAATTCGTATCCCTGGGCAGCATGCTGGGGCTCATCGCCTTTGCCATTGGCGTGACCCTGTATTACGGCCTTTGGCCCATCGGACTCTGGGGCATTGGCCTGGCGGCGCTGGTGGTCTGGCGGCACAGGAGCAACATCAAGCGGCTTATGAACGGAACCGAAAACAGGATTGGAAAATCCAAATAAATAAAAAACGGAAAGGAAGATGAATCATGGGACTGATTAACGCAGGACTGAACGCGCTGGGCGGAACGCTGGCAAGCCAATGGAAGGAATACTTCTATGCCGACAGCCTTCCGGAGGACGTACTGGCCACCAAGGCCAAAAAGAAAACGAAGGCCCGCTTTGGCGGCGCTCGCGCAGAGGATGATAACGTCATCAGCGAAGGCTCGATCATCGCGGTGGCTGACGGCCAGTGCATGATGGTGGTGGACCAGGGCAAAATCGTGGAATTCTGCGCCGAGCCCGGCGAATACATCTTCGATAAAAACGCCGAGCCCAGCATCTTTTGCGGTACCCTGGGCGTGGGAAAGTTGAAAGACCTGCTGATGCTTACCTGGGAGCGTCTATCCTTTGGCGGCCAGGCCGGAAAGGATCAGCGGGTATATTACTTCAACACCAAGGAAATCATGGGCAACAAGTACGGAACGCCCAATCCCGTTCCTTTCCGGGTCGTTGACCGCAACATCGGCCTGGACGTGGATATCGCCATCCGTTGCTTTGGCGAATACAGCTACCGCATCACCAACCCCATGCTGTTCTATACCAACATCTGCGGCAACGTGGAGGGCGATTTCCTGCGGGGCCAGATCGACAGCCAGCTGAAAACCGAACTGCTTACCGCGCTGCAGCCAGCCTTCGCCCGGATCTCCGAAATGGGGATCCGCTACAGCGCCCTGCCCGGTCACACCGCAGAAATTGCCGACGCGCTCAATGATATCCTGAGTGAAAAATGGCAAAATCAGCGCGGCGTGGAGATCATCTCCTTTGGCGTCAGCTCGGTGACTGCATCTGAAGAAGATGAAGCCATGATCAAGAACCTGCAGAGCGCTGCCGCCCTTCGCGATCCCACGATGGCTGCCGCCCAGCTTGCCGGCGCCCAGGCCCACGCCATGCGCGACGCCGCCAAGAATGAGAACGGCGCCATGATGGGCTTCATGGGCATGGGCATGGCGCAGCAGGCGGGCGGCATGAACGCTGCCAGCCTGTTCCAGATGGGCGCACAGCAGCCTGCTCCCCAAGCCGCGCAGACGGCTTCCGCCTCCTGGAAATGCCCCAAATGCGGCGCATCGGCCACCGGAAAATTCTGCCCGGAATGCGGCGCGGCCAAGCCCGCGGATAATGGCTGGACCTGCGCAGCCTGCGGCACGGTAAACAAGGGCAAATTCTGCACTGAGTGCGGGGCAAAAAAGCCTGCAGGCGCACCGCTGTACAGGTGCGACAAGTGCGGCTGGGAGCCCATCGATCCCACGCAGCCGCCCAAGTTCTGCCCGGAATGCGGCGATCCCTTTGACGATAACGATATCACGGGCAGCTAATCCGCCCGGAAAGGAGTACAGATATGGGGCTTTTTGACAAGAAATACTGCGATATCTGCGGCAACAAAATCGGCCTGCTGGGCAACCGCAAGCTAGAGGACGGCAACTGCTGTAAGGATTGCGCTTCCCTCCTTTCCCCCTGGATGACCGACCGCCGCCAATCCACCGTGGAGGAAATCAAGCAGCATCTGGATTACCGCCAGGAGAACCAGGCTGCCGTGGCCGCCATGCGGCCTACGCGCGTGCTGGGGAATTACACAAAGATCTATATTGATGAAGCGCAGCAGAAGTTTTTTGTAACGCGCTTTTCCAACTGGCAGGACAGAAACCCGGACGTGATGGATATATCGCAGGTGACCGGCTGCCAGATCGACGTGGACGACAATAAGAGAGAGGTCTATGATACCGACAAGGATGGCAAGCGCGTAAGCTTTGATCCTCCGCGCTTTGAATACTCCTATGAGTTCCGGGTCAAGCTGGATATCGATTCCCCTTGGTTCAGCGAGATCGAATTTGAGTTGACCGATAACCGTCCCGACAGTCCCTATACCGAAGCCTATCGCAATTTTGAGCGCCAGGCCGACGAGATTCGCCGGGTATTCGATCCGGAAGCCCGGAGGAAGGCTGATCTGGAGGAAAAGCTAAAACAAGCACTGGAGCATGGGCTGGCCGCCGTGATCGGCGCCGCGCAGCCGACGGAAAGCAGCGCGCCTTCCCCGGAGAACGGAAAATGGTTCTGTCCCTCTTGCGGCGCTGCCAACAGCGGCAATTTCTGCACCAACTGCGGCACAAAGCGCCCTATGCAAACCTTCCACTGCGACAAGTGCGGCTGGGTGCCCGATGATCCCGCTCATCCGCCCAAATTCTGTCCCCAGTGCGGGGATCCCTTCAACGCCGGAGATCTTACGTAAAACAGCGTTCATTATTGCATAAATCAAAGCCCGCTGCGCGATCTATACGCAGCGGGCTTTGATTTGCTTTATTTTCCACAGAAAAGAGGCGCCTGACGGCGCCGCGGTAGGGTGAGTTAAGCTGATTCATTACTTCATTTCGCGCAGGTTCGTGCAGTTCATAAAGGCCTGAGACCTAATCACCGTGATGGTATCGGGCAGATCGATGGACTCCAGATAGGTGTTACCCTTGAAGGCAGCCTCACCAATCTCAGTGACAGTGTAGGTAACGCCATTGGATTCCACAGTCTGCGGGATCACCAGAATGGCAGCGGTACCGGCATAGGATTTCACAGTCACGGTGGTTTCAGTCAGACGGTCGTAGGTCACATCTTCGATCTCAATCGTGGTGGGAACGGTGATGGTCAACGTAGCCGCATCCGAGGTTACGGTCTGCTTGTTCGCATCGGTGATGACGCAGCGATACTGGCGGCCGTCATATACAGCGGTGGGCTTCACGGTCAGCGTGGCGGTCTTGGCGCCGGTCAGACCGGTGTTCGCCCAGTCGCTGGTCTCGTTCAGCTTGGTCTGCCACTGGAAGGTATAGCCTTCGTTGCCGCCTTCCATCTCCACGGAGAAGTAAACCGTCTGGTCGGCAGGTGTCGTGACATCCTCGGGCTGGGTCTTGATCGTCAAAGCAGAGCCGATGGTCAGCGTAGCTTC
>JAFUDW010000101.1 GCA_017464225.1 Clostridia bacterium
CAGTACTGGCGCAACATCGCCGATCCCGACGTCAGCAAGTGCCTGGCGCTGCTCACCATCCTGCCCATGGATGAGGTGCGCAGGCTCAGCGCCTTGGAAGGCCAGGAAATCAACGAGGCCAAGAAGGTGCTCGCCTTTGAGTGCACCAAGCTGGTACACGGTGAAGAGGAAGCCCTCAAGGCCCAGCAGGCCGCCAGCAGCCTGTTTGGCGGCGGCGCCGCCAGCGGCGATGTACCCAGCTATGAAATTACCCGGGACCAGCTGTCCGCCGACGGCCGCCTGACCACCCTTCTGAACGACTGCGGCCTGTGCACCAGCCGCGGCGAAGCCCGCAAACTGGTACAGCAGGGCGGCGCCACCGTGGGCGAAGCCAAGATCACCGATATCGATTATGTGATCACCGAAGACATGATCGGCACCGAAGGCCTGCTGCTGCGCAAGGGCAAGAAGAGCTACTGCAGGCTGCTGCTGATCTGATCCAAATACAATGACAAGCTATAAAACCATCAAACAGGAAGCGCAGGACGAATTTATTGTCAACAAAAGCCGGTTCATTGGTTATGCCTGCCCCTGCGAAACCGAGGAAGAAGCGCTGGCTTTTCTCAAAAAGATTCGGGAGAAGCATCGGGACGCTACCCACAACTGCTATGCCTATGTGATCGGCGCAAACGCCGGAATCATGCGCTACAGCGACGACGGCGAACCAGGCGGCACCGCGGGCCTTCCCATGATGGAAGTACTGAAAACCCGGGGCGTGGTCAACTGCTGCGTGGTGGTGACCCGCTATTTTGGCGGGGTGCTGCTGGGCGCGGGAGGACTGGTGCGGGCCTATACCAAGGGCTGCGCCATTGCCCTGGACGCTGCGCATGTATCGGTGATGGATAAGACCGCCCGGGTGCTGTTTGACGTGCCTTATCCGCTGTGGGATAAATTCAATTACGCTCTGCAATCCCTGCCGGTGATTCTGGAAAGCGCTGATTTTCAGGCATCGGTGGATGCCACGCTGATGATCCGTGAAAGGGATCATCAGGATGTATGCGCAAAGCTGACTGCTTTGACTGACGGCAAGGCGGACTATTTGCAGACCGACGAGCTGTTTTATCCCTGGCCGGAAGAATAAACGCATAAAAACAAGATCCTTCAGCCTGCAGTGCGAAGGATCTTGTTTTTTCTCAAAATATCAGAACGCGTATTTTTCAATGGCCTTGGCCACGCCGTCTTCATCGTTGGTATCGGTCACGCAGCGCACCCTGGCTTTCACCGCATCATTGGCGTTGCCCATGGCCACCCCCAGGCCCACGGCAGTGAGCATGGGAACATCGTTATCATAGTCGCCGATGGTCATGACCTGGCCTAAATCGATATGATAGAGTCTGGTCATTTCCACCACGCCATCGGCCTTGCTGCAGCCTTCTGGAATGACTTCGGCGTTTCTGTAGCCGGAAGAAGTCATCGTAATCCCGGGAATCGCATGTAAAGCCGCTTTTTCTTTTTGGGTCAAATCATAAAAGTAAAATTTATTGATGGGCTTATCCAGGGAGGCGTTAATCGCCTCAGCCCCCACGGAATACTCAATGCCATATTCCGACCGAAGGCGTTCGGTAAACCGTCCCCTGGCAATTTTATAGGCCCCTTCATCGCTGGAGACAACAAACTTCCTGCCAAAGATGATATATGAGAGATCCAGTGTTTTTGCGGTTTGACAGACAGTGCGGACAGCGCTCCTGTCAATCAGATGATCCTTGAGCACAGTATCGGTACGGGCATCCCAGAGCGTTACACCATTGTTGCCGCTGACGGGACAGATAATGCCGTAATTTTCGAGCAGCGCATGGGCATGCTCCGGAAATCGGCCGCTACAAACGGTAAACAGGATGCCCCGTTCCTGCGCCTTGTGGATCACCTGCACAGTACGGTCGCTCACCGTTCCATCGCTGCGCAGCAGCGTACCATCAATATCCGAAACAATCATGCGAATCCTATCGTTTTTCACGTGCAGCCTCTTCCGTTTTTTATTTATACTTTAGTTTTAATTCTTCAAGAATCTGGTCTAATTTAATTGGAACGCGCAATGCAATCCCGTCCGCATCGGGGATTTTGCCCTGGGTTTGAACGGTCAACCCTACCGATCTGAGCATCAACGCGCCATTTCCCCATTTTTTATTAAAATCCCGATCGCCGTACTGATCATCCCCCAACACCGGATGCCCCAGCGCTGCCATATGCGCCCTGATCTGGTGGGTACGACCCGTCAGCAGCGTGATCCGAAGCAGTGAAACCGGGCCGGGGCGAAGCACTTCATACGCTGTTTCAATGGGTTTGGCGCCAGGAACCTCCCGGGGCAATACCTGCACCTGGGACCGCCTGGCATCCTTGCGAAGCCATGCCGTCCGTTTTGCGCGGGCTGGATCAGGCGTACCACGCACCAGGCACACATAGGTTTTATTGCCCGCGTGGGCGGCAAACATTTCCCGGAGCGCCTGTTCGGCCGCTTCGTCCTTGGCCAGCAGCATAAGTCCGCTGGTTTTATTATCCAGACGATGGCACATCCGCGGTTCATAGGCGCCGGCCGCGTGCATCCGCGCCCATTCCAATACCGTAACGCTTCCGTAGGCGTCATCATCACAGCTGATCCCCGCGGGCTTATCCATGGCGAGCAGGCGATCATTTTCAAAAACCGCTGGAAACGCGGCATAATACGGGGTATAAACCGTCACCTCAGCGCCCGGCTGCACCATGGTTTCCCGGGCACAGCGCACGCCGTTCATTTTTATGTCCCGGGCCGAAAAAGCACTGCGCAGTACGCTTTCGGGCAACAGCGAAAAAGCGTGCCTTGTATAGACCGCCAGGGTGGCCTTTGGCACATGCTGGGGCACGGTTACGGTATATCGATACATGCGTGCCTCCCGGTAATCAAAATTAACAATATTATTATACGCCCGCCGCAACGCATGTCAAGCCAAACTCATCGGAAAAAAAGACCCGAAACAGCGCAGCCTATCAGCCAACCCGCCAACGAAACCGGAATGATATATTTGCTTTTATGGATGCCTGCCGCCGAAAGGTATACAGCGCAGGTATAGAGCACGGTTTCCCCTGAGCCCATCATAGCGCTGGCCACCAAGCCGGTGCGGCTGTCCGGGCCATATTTTTCCAATATGTCCCGAAGCAGGGCCAGAGAAGCAGAGCCCGACAGGGGCCTTAGCAGCACCAGCGGCGCGGTTCCCCGCGGCAGTCCCAGCCATTCAGCAGCAGGCTCAATGAAGCCGCAGAACACATCCAGCAGCCCGCTTTGCTCCATTACACGCAGCGCCGTAAAAGTGGCCGCCAGATAGGGAATAATACGAACGGCGCTTTTCATGCCGGCTTCCGCCCCCTGTGAAAAGGCCGCAAACAAATCAACCTTGCGAAGGCAGCCAATGACGGCGGCGCCCAATAAAATCCAGAGGATCATTGGGCTCTTCCTTCCATGAACCTGCACAGCAGGATGCCCGCCAGCGTTGAGGCCGCGCTGGCTGCCAGGCTTGGCCATACAATAACGTCCGGCCAAGCGCTGCCCGCGGCGCTGCACAGCGCAATCACGCTGGATGGCAAAAGCTGCACCGATGTGGCATTGATCACCAGCAGCATACAGAGCGCGGCAGAAGGCGCCTGCGCGTCCGGCGGCGTCAGCAGCCTTGCGGCACGCATGCCCATGGGCGTTGCGGCGTTGCTCAGGCCCAGCATATTGGCCGAAAGATTGACGGTAATGGCCTCCATGGCTTCCGAGGTCGTACCCTGACCAAATAGCCATCGCAAAGGCGCTTGCAGCCTTTTTTGCAGCCAGGCCACAGCCCCCGCCTTTTCCAGAATGCCGGTCACTCCGCCAAAGAAGATAAAACCGCCCATCAGGCTGATCGACGTTTCCAGCG
>JAFUDW010000102.1 GCA_017464225.1 Clostridia bacterium
AAATGCCCAGACCGAGCTGGCTCGAGTCTGGGTTATTTTTGTTGATCGCGTATTTTCGGTGTGCTCTTTGCGACAACTCGTATTCAATCAACTGCAGGAAATTGTTTGTTCATCACGCCAAGCAATATCCGCCGCAGCCGGGTCCAGGGAGGGGCTTCCCTCCCTGGCGGGGTTTTTAAGGGGCAGCGCCCCTTAACGTCTTCCCCCCATTCATTACTTTATATTATCAATCATGGCTGCAAAAAACAAATCCTATTGACGGATATCGATATACTATGGCATAATAGATACATCTTCGAGCTCCCTCGCCTAAAGCGAAAGCCATGGCGGCGGGGCCTGGGCTGCGCCGGAAACAGCGCCGCCTTCCGCGTTTGAAAAGGAGATGCGTCGGCCGGGACAGCCCGGCTTTGTATCCGCGTGTCCTTGAGGCGCGCGGATATTGCTGTATAAGGGGAAATCCATATGCTGAAAAACGCAGACTGGCTGGAAGCGCGGGCGCTGCTGCTGAGCCGCGCCGTGCCCGTGGAAGCTGAGGAGGTGCCGCTTGCGGACTGCGGCGGCCGTGTGCTGGCCTTTGATCTCAGGGCAGCGGAGGACGTGCCTGCCTTTGACCGTTCGGCCTACGACGGCTACGCTCTGCGGGCGGCGGACATCGCGGACGCCTCCCGGGAGCGCCCGGTTACGCTGAAAATCACCGAGACCATCGCCGCCGGGCAAGTGGGCAGGCATCCGGTGACGTCCGGAACGGCGGCCCATCTGATGACGGGCGCGGCCATCCCGGAAGGCGCTGACTGCGTGATCAATTTTGAGCGCACGGAATATACCGCGGATACCGTCACGCTATTCGCCCCGCTCCGGATGGGGGACAACATCGTGCGCCGGGGCGAGGACGTGGCGGCAGGCGCGCTGCTGGCGGCCCGGGGTACGGTGATCGACGCCGGTCTGGCGGGCACGCTGGCCGCCCAGGGCGTCGCCCAGGTGCTTGTATACCGGCAGCCCGTGATCGGGCTGATCTCCACGGGCAGCGAGGTGGTGGAGGCCGAGGCTGCGCCCGGGCCTGGGCAGATCCGCAACGCCAACCGCGCGGCCTTTACGGCGCTTATGAACCGCCAGGGCTTTCAGACAAAGTACCTGGGTCTGGCCGGGGACGAGGCCGCCGATATCGCCGGACTGATCGCTCAGGGCTTGGCGAGCTGCGACGCCGTGCTTCTCACCGGCGGCGTTTCGGTGGGCGACTGGGATGTGACGCCCGAGGCCATGGAGCGCTGCGGTGTGGAAATACTGCTGCGCGGCGTGGCCATGAAGCCCGGTATGGCCTGCGCCTACGGCATCCGGGAGCATTGCCTGGTGCTGGGGCTCAGCGGGAATCCGGCCTCCTCGCTGACCAATTTCTGCGCCTGCGCCCTGCCCGCCCTGCGCAAGCTGGCGGGCCGCAGCGACGCCGAGCCGCCCATGATCAGCCTTACGCTGATGTACAGCTTTAAAAAGAAAAGCCCGGCCACCCGTTTTCTTCGGGGCAGGCTGGATCTGTCCGACGGCACGGCGCGGCTGGACGCGCCGGGCGACCAGGGCAATGTGGTGCTGTCCTCGGCCATCGGCTGCAACGCCTTTGCCGTGGTGCCCGCGGGCAGCGGCCCGCTGAGCGCCGGGGACAAGCTGAAAGGATTTATCATATGAAAAGAATACCTGTAGAGGACGCCGTTGGGCGCACGCTTTGTCATGATCTGACCGAAATGCGGGACGGCTTCAAGGGCCCGGCCTTCCGCCGCGGCCACGTGATCACGGCGGAGGATATTCCCCATATGCTGGACATCGGCAAGCGCACGGTGTTCGTATGGGAGGAAAACGCCGGGGAGATCCATGAGGAGGACGCCGCCCTGCGCATGGCCGCCATGGCGCCGATGGAAGGCGCGCACTATACCGCGCCCTCCGAGGGCAAGGTGCTGCTGCTGGCCGACCGGGAGGGCATGCTGCGGGTGGATACCGCCCTGCTGCGGCGCGTCAACGCCATCGGCGATATCACCATCTCCACTCTGCCCGATCATTACCCGGTGCAGCCCGGCATGCGGCTGGCCTCCATGCGCATCGTGCCGCTGGTGACAAAGGAAGCGCAGATCGAAGAGGCCGAGCGCCTGTGCGCCCAGAGCCCGCTGCTGGCGCTTTTGCCCTACCGGCCCAGAAAGGCCGGGATCATCGTTACGGGCTCCGAGATCTACCATGGCCGCATCCAGGATAAGTTTGAGGCTGTGGCCCGGAAAAAGCTGGCGAAATACCCCGGCGAGGTGATCGGCGCCGCCGTGTGCGACGACGATCTGGATATGCTGGTCAATACGGCCCGGGACTTGCTGCGCAAAGGCGCCGATCTGCTGATCTTCTCGGGCGGCATGTCGGTGGATCCCGACGACCTGACGCCCTCCGCCATCCGCGCGCTGGGCTGCGATGTGGTCAGCCACGGCGTGCCCAGCCAGCCCGGCAATATGTCGCTGGTGGCCTATCTGGGCGATATCCCGGTGCTGGGCGTGCCCGGCGCGGCCATCCATATGCCCACCACCATTTTTGACGCCCTGCTGCCCCAGATCTTTACCGGCGTAAAGTTCACCAAGGACGACCTGGTGCGCCTGGGGGAGGGCGGGCTGTGCCAGCTGTGCGGGCAATGCCATTTCCCCAACTGCACCTACGGAAGGTACTGATTATGCGCGACGGATTTGGACGGGAGATCAGCTATCTTCGGCTGTCGGTCACAGAGCTGTGCAACCTGCGCTGCCGCTACTGCATGCCGGCGGAGGGCGTATGCAAGCGCTGCCACGAGGAGCTGCTCACCGAGGATGAGATGATCCTGGCGGCGGAGGCCGCGGCGTCGCTGGGCGTCACAAAGGTGCGCGTCACCGGCGGCGAGCCGCTGACCAAGCCCAACATCCTGAGCATCTGCCGTCGGGTGGCGGCGGTGCCGGGCATTGAAGAGGTGGATATCACCACCAACGCCCTGCGTCTGCCCGAACTGGCCGTTCCGCTCCGGCAGGCCGGGGTCAGGCGGGTGAACGTGAGCCTGGATACGCTGAACGCTGAGCGCTACGCCTGGATCACCCGGGGCGGCAGGCTGGAGGACGCCTTGCGCGGCATCGAGGCCGCGCTGGCGGCGGGCTTTGAAAAGATAAAGATCAACTGCGTGCTCATCGGCGGCTTCAACGAGGACGAGATCCCCGCCCTGGCGGCGCTGACCTGCCGCTGGCCGGCGGACGTGCGCTTTATTGAGCTCATGCCCATGCCGGGCGACGCGAACTTTGGCCCGGAGGCCTTTATCCCGGCCGCCCGGGTGCTGGAAGCGCTGCCCCAGGCCGCGCCCCAGGCCTCCGACGGCGTGGCCCGGCTGTACCGCCTGCCCGGCGCCCAGGGCAATATTGGGCTCATCAGCCCGGTGTCCAACCATTTCTGCGGGGAATGCAACCGCCTGCGGCTGACGGCGGACGGCCACGTAAAGCCCTGCCTGCATTCCCGGGAGGAGCTTTGCCTGAAGGGCATGGATTTTGACGGCATGGTTCAGGTGCTGCGCCAGGCCTGCATGCTCAAGCCCCGGCAGCATGAAGCGCTGTCGGCTACCGAGCGCAGCCGCGCCGCCCGCCCCATGAACCGGATCGGAGGATGAAAAATGCAGCCAAACGCCGATTTTACCCATTTTGACAGCCAGGGCAACGCCCGGATGGTCAACGTGGGCCATAAGGAGATCACCCACCGGGAGGCCGTGGCCGCCGGGCGCGTGCTGGTGAACGAAAACACCTTCCGGCTGATCCGCACCGGGGGCGTAAAGAAGGGCGACGTGCTGACCGTGGCGCAGGTGGCGGGCATCATGGCGGCCAAGCGTACGCCCGATCTGATCCCCATGTGCCATCCCGTGCCCGTCAGCGGTATCGATCTGAGGCTCTGGCTGGACGAGGCGCGCCTGTCGGTGGAGATCGAGGCTTCCGTCCGCTGCGACGGGCGCACCGGCGTGGAAATGGAAGCGCTCACCGCCGTTTCCGGCGCGGCGCTGACGGTATACGATATGTGCAAGGCCGTGCAGCGGGATATGGTGATCGCCGATATCCGGCTCGTCAGCAAGACCGGCGGCGTGCACGGCGATTATCACAGGGAGGAAAAGGAAAATGAGTGAAAAACTGTTTACCGCCGCCGTGATCACGGTGAGCGACAAGGGCTTCCGCGGCGAGCGCGAGGATACCAGCGGCCCGGCGCTTTGCGATATGCTGCGGGAAAACGGCTGGCAGGTGGTATATACCGCCCTGGTGCCCGATGAAAAGGAAATGATCGAGCGCGAGCTCATCGCCTGCGCCGACGAAAAGCGGGTGGGCCTGGTGCTCACCACCGGCGGCACCGGCTTTTCGCCCCGGGACATCACGCCCGAGGCTACGCTGAGCGTGGTGGAGCGCCTGGCCCCCGGCATCCCCGAGGCCATGCGGGCCGAGAGCATGAAGATCACCCCCCACGGCTGCCTGAGCCGCGAGACCGCCGGCATCCGCGGCGACACGCTGATCATCAACCTGCCCGGCAGCAAAAAGGCCAGCACCGAAAACTTTGCCGCCGTTGTAAAGCCCGTCCGGCACGGCGTGGAAATGCTGCAAAGCGCCGGCTCGGCCGATTGCGCGCCCCGGGCGGCCCGCATCCTGGCGGTGAACATCAGCACCGAAAAGGGCACCCAGAAGCACCCGGTGGACAGGATCGAATTGCGGGTGGGCCACGGCATCCAGGGCGACGCCCACGCGGGCAACTGGCACCGGCAGGTCAGCCTGCTGGGCATGGAGAGCGTACAAAAGGTGCAAGCGCACATCGATTTTGCGCTCAAGCCCGGCGATTTTGCCGAAAACGTGCTCACCGAGGGCCTGACGCTTTACGAATTGCCCGTGGGAACAAGGATCAAAATAGGCACCGCGCTGTGCGAGGTGACCCAGATCGGCAAGGAATGCCATTTCAACTGCGCCATTCGGGAAAAGGCCGGGGACTGCGTCATGCCCCGGGAGGGCATCTTCGCACGGGTGCTGGAGGACGGCGAGGCCAAGGCCGGCGATTGGGTGACCGTATTATAAAGCGGAGAATTGCATAATATTGACCTATCTGCTATACTGTATCTGACCATTCAGAGGAAGTTGGGAGGTTTTGCCATTGCAGGAGCAGGATACGCACGTTCTGTCTGTGCAGGGCGTAAAGCGCTTGCCGTACTATCTGAAATACTTAAAGGAATTGCAGGCCAACGGCACGGTTTACGTGCCCGCCGGGGCCATTGCCGAATCGCTGAATATCTATGAGGTGCAGGTGCGCAAGGATCTGGCGGCGGTGTCCAGCCAGCCCGGCAAGCCCCGGGTGGGGTTCAGCGTGGACAGCCTGATCTCCGACATCGAACATTTTCTGGGCTATGACTGCGCCCATACCGCCGCGCTGGTGGGCGTGGGGCACCTGGGCAAAGCGCTGATGAGCTACAGCGGCTTTGCCGATTACGGGCTGAATATCGCCGCGGCCTTCGACTGCGACCCGGCGCTGGCGGGGCGGCGCGTGCACGACTGCGAGGTCTATCCCATGGAGCGGCTGGAGGAGGTATGCCGCGGCCAAAAGCTGCTGATCGGCATCATCGCCACCCCGGCCTCCCAGGCCCAGATCGTCTGCGACGCGCTGGTGCGCGCCGGCGTGCGAGCCATATGGAATTTTGCCCACGTGCATCTGCACGTGCCCGGGGACGTGCTGGTGCAAAACGAGGATATGGCCGTCAGCTTCGCCCTGCTCAGCAGCCGCCTGGCTCAAACGCTGCGGGGCGAATAAGCGCTTGGCCTTCTCTTTCCCTGCTCTCTTTTTTCAAGCCGCCTGCGCGCGGCTTTTTTTCTGCGCTGCAAAGAATTGCTCAAAGATGCTTCGCGACGGCGTAAAGCGCCGGCTCAGCATGACAATGTTGGTTGGCCCGTTATTAAAACAATCGCAATGCGAAATATCAGCATCGCCAACGCAACTCTTCGGTGTCATCTATAACAACGGCCCAAGCCGCGCAGGCCCTTATCGTATCCCTCTTTATTTTTGTCTTCGTCCGTTCACCTTGATTCAGGCTTGCTTATATTTTATCAAAATTGCTTTTATTTTATTTGACTTTTTTTTGACCGTATTATATAATGAAAACAGTCAGCACGGGTTGTGCTAATCGTTCCTGCAAAATTGAATAGGAGGAAAAACACATGAAGAAAGTTGTCGCTCTGTTTCTTGCCATCGCCATGCTGCTCACCGTATGCGGCGCGCTGGCCGAAGACCTGAACAGCTACACCCTGGACGAGATCATCGCCAAGGCCCAGGAAGAGGGCCACGTGGAATCCGTCGGCATGCCCGACAGCTGGGCCAACTGGGGTGACAGCTGGGTGGGCCTGACCGAAACCTACGGCATCACCCATACCGACGACGACATGAGCAGCGCCGAGGAGCTGAACATGTTCGCCAACGACAGCACCCGCGACATCGGCGACATCGCCACCGGCTTTATCCAGGTCGCGCTGGACGAGGACCTGGTTCAGAGCTACAAGACCACCTATTGGGATTCCGTTCCCGAGTGGGCCAAGGGCGCCGACGGCAAATGGATGATCGCCTACATCGGCTGCACCGCCTTCATCTACAACAATGATCTGAACTCCGATCCCGCTCCCACCAGCTGGGAGGATGTGCGCAAGGGCAGCTATAAGCTGACCATCGGCGACGTGGTCGGCGGCGGCACCGGCCAGGGCGTTGTGATCTCCACCGCCTTCGCTTTCGGCGGCGATCTGAACAACCTGCAGCCCGCCTATGACTTCTGGACCGAGATGGCCAAGGCCGGCCGCATCGACAAGGGCGATATCCTGCTGGCCCGTATCCAGGCCGGTGAAGTGGAATGCGGCGTAAGCTGGAGCTGGAACGTGCTGACCTACCGCGACAGCACCCCCAACTACAATTTCACCCTGGCGATCCCCTCTGACGGTTCCGTGATGACCGGCTATGCCTCCGTCATCTCCAAGAACTCCGATACGCCCTTCGCCGCGGCCCTGGCCCGCGAGTACATCTTCTCCGATCCCGGCCAGATCAACCTGGCCAAGTCCGGCGCCCTGCCCACCCGCACCGACGTTGTGGTGCCCGATGAGTACAAGGCCTTCGATCCCGCTACCTATGCCAACGCTGTCAGCAGCTTCTCCGACGCCGAGGCCTATGCCGCCGCGTGCCTGGAGGTTTCCGAATGGTGGAACGAGAACATCATCCCGCTCCTTGAATGATAACCTGATTCTCTGAATGCCTGCGGGGGCGTACTCCAAAAGTGCGCCCCCCATTTTTAGGATGGAGAGAAGCCTATGCAAACGAGCAAAACAAAGCTGATAAACAGTCGCAGCAGCCGCTATTATTATCTGCTGGCTCTGCTGCCCTTCGTGCTGCTGATCGTACTGTACGAGTTGCTGCCGCTCATCATGCTGGTGATCGACAGCTTCGGCCTGGACAAGGACGCCAGCGTCCGTTTTTCCCTGGAAAACTACCAAAAGATTTTCAGCACGCTGAGCTATCAGCGCGCCATTGAAAACAGCCTGAGAATCACCTTGATATCAACAGCCTTCGGCATCGTGATCGCCTTCCTCGGCGCCAGGGCTGCTTATAATTCCCGGGGCAAATTCCGCAGCGCCTTTTTGACGGTGCTCAATATGACCTCCAACTTTGCCGGCGTGCCCCTGGCTTTTGCTTACATGATCATCCTGGGCAATGCCGGCGTGATCAAGCAGATCGCCAACATATACAACGTGGGCTTTATCCAGGAGTTTGACCTGTACACCCGCAAGGGCCTGACGCTGATGTACATCTATTTCCAGATCCCGCTGTCCACGCTGCTTTTGATCCCGGCCTTCAACGGCATCCGCCAGGAATGGAACGAGGCCAACATGCTGCTGGGCGGCACCAACGGGCATTTCTGGCTGCACGTGGGCATCCCGGTGCTGCTGCCCAGCCTGTTCTCCACGCTGAGCGTGCTGTTTGCCAACGCGCTGTGCGCCTACGCCACGGCCTACGCCCTGCTGATGAACAACTTTTCATTGCTGCCGGTCAATATTTCGGCTTCCTTTGTGGGCGATATCAAAACCAAGCCCAAGCTGGGCGCGGCGCTCTCGGTGGTGATGATGCTGATTATGTGCGTTGTGATCCTGATCAACAACTTCATCACCAAGAAGACCACCAAATGGGAAAGCAGGTGATCGGGCATGAAAAAAGGCGTAAAGGTTTCCTCCAATATCATCATGACGCTGGTGATCGTCTGGCTGCTGATCCCGCTGCTGGCCACCATCATTTACAGCCTGTTTGAGGACTGGACGGGCATCATCCCCCGCGGCTTTACCCTGGCCAACTACAAAAAGATATTTACCGACGCCGCCTTTTTGACCTCCATGTACCAGACGCTGATCGTCTGCGTCGTTCCCATCGTGATCACCATCTTTGTGGTGCTGCTGGGGCTGTTTGTGGTGACGGTATACTTCCCCCGGCTGGAAAAATACATGCAGATCCTGTGCATGATCCCCTACACCATTCAGGGCGTCATCCTGTCGGTTTCCATCCTGATCCTGTACGCCAAGGGGAACACGCTGCTCAGCGGGCGCATGACCATGCTGATCGGCGCGTACTGCATCATCATCCTGCCCCACATCTATAACGGCATCCGCAACGGCATGCGCGCCATCAACATGAACATGCTGCTGGAAGCCGCCGAAATGCTGGGCGAAAGCAAGCTCAAGGCCTTCTTTAAGGTCATCGTGCCCAATATCCTCACCGGCATCACCGTTTCCAGTCTTTTGGCTGTGGGCTTGCTCTTTGGCGATTACGTCATCATCCGCAACCTGTCCAGCTCCAACGTCAACAACATGCAGAAGTTCCTCTACCAGGCCATGAAGCGGTCCAGCGCCGAGGCTTCCGCCGTGTTCGTCGTTATCATGCTGATCACCTTCGCCATCACCGCGGTGGTGCTGACGCTGCAGAATCGCAGCACGCTTGAGAAAATCAGAAACGGGGGAAAATAAGGCATGGCATACATCCGCTTTGAAAAAATCAATAAAATGTTCGGCACTAACCACGTGCTCAAGGATATCGACCTGGACGTAGAAAAGGGGCAATTGGTCACGCTGCTGGGGCCCTCGGGCTGCGGCAAATCCACGCTCCTGCGCTGCCTGGCCGGCCTTGAGCAGGTGACCGACGGCCATATCTATCTGGACGGGCAGGAGATCACGGACGTGGTGCCCCGCCGCCGGGGCATTGGCATGGTGTTCCAGCAGTATTCGCTGTTCCCCAACATGAGCGTGCGGGAAAACGTGGCCTACGGCCTCAAGCTCAAAAAGCTGCCCAAGCCCGAAATCAATCAGAAGGTGGAGCAGATGCTGGAGATCGTGGGTCTGAGCGAAAAGATCAATCAGTATCCCGCCCAGCTGTCCGGCGGCCAGCAGCAGCGCGTGGCCCTGGCCCGCGCCATGGTGACCGCGCCCAAGGTGCTGCTGCTGGACGAGCCGCTGAGTGCTATTGACGCCCTGCTGCGCAAAAACCTGCAGATCGAGATCCGCCGCATCCAGCAGCAGCTGGGCATTACCACCATTTTTGTGACCCACGACCAGGACGAGGCCATGGTGATGTCCGATATGATCCACCTGTTCCATGACGGCAGGATCGAGCAGAGCGGCACGCCGGAGCAGATCTACACCCATCCGGCCACCAAGTTTGCCGCCACCTTCATCGGCAACTATAACCTGCCCAGCGCCGCCGATTTCAACCGCGCCTTTGGCGCCGATATCGCCGGGCAGGACGTGGCCGTGCGCCCCGAGATCATTACCCTCAGCCGCAAACCCATCGAAAAAGCCCAGGGCCTGCTGGTCGCCCAGGGAAAGATCGTTAGCCACATCTCCCACGGCAACCTGATCCGTTTCAGCGTGGACTTTGACGGCCTGCCCCTCAACGCCGACGTGGTGTACGAAAACCGCATGGATTTCTCCGAGGGCGACCAGGTGTTCGCCGCGATCAAGAAGGATCTGGTGATCGGGCTGTAAGGCGATACGCGGCTTATAGCGCTCTTCATGGCAATCGCAATGATAGAGAGGGAGGAAACGATCGAGGGCTTTGCCCTCGAGCTCCTACCAGGGTGGGGAGGCCCACCCTGGACCCGCCAGTTGCGGATGTTGCTTGGCGCGGTAAACAGGCAACTTCCCGCAGTTGATTAAAATGGGGTTGGCGCAAAGAGCGCTCCGGAAATACGCGATCAACAGAAATAACCCAGACTCGAGCAAGCTCGGTCTGGGTATTTCTGTATGCTCGCTATGACGCTGTCACGTCATTGACGTCGGCAAGCCGCCGTCATTTCCGGAGTGGATGATGCGTTGAAAATTTCAATAT
>JAFUDW010000103.1 GCA_017464225.1 Clostridia bacterium
CTGTTCTGGGAGCACGGGCGGACGGACATACAAAAGAGCGCGAATGTATTCCACGTGGAGATGATCGAGCGCGACCGCCTGCTGATGGAATACCCGAACCTGAACAAGCGCGCTCTGGGCGGCAAGGGCTTTGAACCCCGGGAATATGAGACCGAGGACCGAGACAGCCACGATGACCGCGTGGCGGTGATCGACTGGTATTACAAGGTGCGCATTGGCGGGAAAACCATCCTGCATTACTGCAAATACGTGAACACCACCGTGCTGTATGCCAGCGAGGACGACTGGGACGATAAGACCGGCAAAAGCCCCGTTGCCGAGCGCGGCTGGTACGATCACGGCCTGTATCCCTTTGTCATTGATCCATTCTATCCCATCGAGGGCAGCTGTGCGGGCTTTGGCCTGATCGATGTGAACAAGAGCGCCCAGGAGCAAATAGACCTTCTGAACAGCGCCATTGTGACCAATGCCCTGATGAACGCCATCCCGCGCTTCTTCCGGCGAAACGATGGCGGCATCAACGACGAGGATCTGCTGGACTGGATGAAACCCATTATCGGCTTCGAGGGCAACAGCATTGAAAACGATCTGGTACCTGTGGTGGCCCCGCAGATGCCCGCCAGCTGCATCAACGTGCTGCAGGCGAAGATCGAAGAGCTGAAAACCACCAGCGGCAGTACCGACGTAGCCAATGGCATGAGCAGCGGCGGCGTGACCGCATACAGCGCCATTGCGGCCCTGATCGAGACCGCCGGCAAGAACACCAAGGCATTCAGCGCGGGCAGCTATCGCGCCATGCGGCTGATCGGCATCCAGGTCATTGAACTGATCCGCCAATTCTACGACATTCCCAGGCAATTCCGCATTGTGGGCGAGAAGGGCCAGGAAGATTTTGTGGAGTACAGCAACGCCAACCTGCAGCGGCAGGCCATGGGCATGGAGTACGAGGGCCAGGAAATGTACCGTCTGCCCATGTTTGACCTGAAGGTATCCGCCGAGAAGGAAACCACCTACACCCGCCTGGCCCAGAACGAGCTGGCGAAAGAGCTGATGGGCATGGGCGTATTCAACCCCCAGGCGGTGGACCAGAGCATTATGATGCTGGACATGATGGACTTTGACGGCAAGGACGGCCTGATCCAGAAACTGCAGCAGATGGGCGATATGGCCGCGCGCCTGGCCATGTTCCAGCAGATTGCGCTGGAATTGGCAAACAAATACGAACCGGCCAAGGCGGACCAAATCGCCGAGGCGATCATGCAGCAGGCCCAGGGCGGCACCATGCCCGGAAAGGCAGCGCCGGCAGCGGACAGCCTGATCCAGCAGGACCCCATCAACGGCGTGAAGCGCAAAGAGCACGCCAACGGCAGCAAGGCCCGCGGCATGGTGGACGAAGCCAGCAGGCCGAGCTAAGGAGGCAACCATGATACGAGTTTATTACTGGCCCAGAGAGCTGCGCATGGTGATAAGAGGCCATGCGGTGCAGGGCGAAAAGCGCTATCCGCTGGTGTGCGCGGCAGCCTCCGCGCTGTTCTATTCCCTGTGCAGCGCCACGGACGGCTTTCGCAAGGTGCGCTGGTGCAAGGGACACTATCACCTGGAGGAAAAAGGCATCGGCTATGCCCGGATATGGAGCCGCCGGCGGTACTTTAAGCGCTGCCGCGTAGCCATGGGCATGTGCGTGGGCGGCCTGATGATGCTGGCGAACGAATATCCCGAAGTGGTGCGCGTGGAGGTATGCACCGGCATCCCATTTGACGATGATCTGGTGTTGAAAGAACATCAGCAGGGGGGAGTGCCATACCTGCAAAAATTCGTGTACGATATGACCAAGAATCGCCCACTTAAAGGGCAGAAAGAGGCAAACCATGAGAAAAATGCTGAGAATGCGACTTGATCTGTTTGGAGAAGAGACCGCGAGTGCAGCCCCGGAAACGGGAGCAGCCGGTACGGCATCGGAACCGGCAGGCGAGGGCGCAGCCAGCCAGGGTGTAAGCGCGCTCCCCACGCGCGAAGGGCGTAGGCAGAACATCTTCCCGGCGGTACCCAAGCAGGAAATCCGCCGTGTGCAGGACAAGCCTGCCAGGCCGCTCCCCACGGCCATGGCGCCGCAGCAGGCGCAGCAAGACCCCCAGCCCCAGGAAAAGCCGGAAGAAACCTTTGAAGAGCTGATCCATGGCCGATTCAAGAAAGAATACGGCCAGGCCGTGCAAGCGGCCATCCAGGAACGCTTCAAAAACCACGCAGACAGTGAAGAAGCACTGCGCAAGGCGAACGCTGCCCTGGCGAGTGTTGCCCCATTCTTCGGCGTGCAGATAGGCGAGGATGGCACCATCGACATGGAGAAGCTGACCCAGGCCATCCAGAACGATGATCGTCTGTACGAGGAAGAAGCCCTGCAGAAGGGCATCCCTGTGTCTACCCTGAAGCAGCTCAAGCAGCTGGAAGCGCGCCAGCGCCAGCAGGAGGCGGCAGAACGCCGCAGTCTGGCAGATGAGAAGCTCAGGCAGCACTTTGAAGGCTTGAAAGCCCAAGCCGAAGAGCTGAAAAAGATTTATCCCGACTTTGACCTGATGGCAGAAATCCAAGGAAGCCGCGAGTTTGCGCGCATGACTGGCCCTGGCGGCGGTTTGACCGTGCAGCAGGCTTATATGGCGCTCCATGGCGAAGAGCTGATGCAGCGCCAGGCGCAGCAGACCGAGGAACGCACCAAATCCACCATGAGCCGGGCCATCCAGAGCGGCAGCGTACGCCCCCAGGAAAACGGCATGGCTCAATCCGGCGGCGGCCAGATGAAGCGTGACCCGCATTATCTGAGCAGGGAAGAGCGCAAGGACATCCGGCGCCGCGTACAAGCGGGAGAGCGCGTTATACCCTAAAGCACCCTAAAATACCCTAAAGGTGCATCCGGGAACCGTTTCTCCTGCAGAAGGGAGAAACATGAAGAAAATCAAGGATTGGAAGATCGTCAAGGCGCTTCGCATGCGCCTGGACATCTTTGGCGAGGGCGGCACGGTGGTGAACGCCACCACCGGCTATGTGAACGCCCAGACCGGTGATGTGGAGAGCTTCGACAGCTCCTACACGCTGGACCCGACCATCAAAACCTACTACGATACCGAACTGCTGGAAAATAGCCGCGACAAGCGATATTTCGCGCAGTTTGGCATGAAACAGCCCCTGCCCAAAAACCACGGCAAGACCGTGGAGTGGCGCAAGTGGAAGACCCTGCCCCCGGCCATGAAGGCCCTGCAGGAAGGCGTCACCCCGCGTGGCCGCAAGATGGGCGAGACCGTGATCACCAAGATGATCAGCCAGCACGGCGATTATGTGGAGCGCACGGATGTGCTGGATCTGCACGCCCTGGACAACGTAGGCCTGGCCGCTTCCGAAGAGCTGGGCAGCGCTGCCGCGCAGACCCAAGACCTGCTGATCCGCAATGAACTGCTGACCGGCACAAACGTGATGATCGCGGACGAACTGGACAGCAACGGCGACCCCATCGAAGTGGCGGTGCGCTGGAAGCTGAAAGGCAAAGCCTATCTGACCGGCGACATGGTGGCGCAGGCCGTGACCAAGATGGAAGTGGACAAAGTGCCGCAGCTGGATGGCCGCTATTATGTGTGCATCATTCATCCCTACTGCAAGTACGACATCCGCCGCGATCCTGACTGGACGGAAGCCCATCAGTACGCTGCCGTGGAGGAAATCTTTAACGGCGAGATCGGCGAGCTGCATGGCGCGCGCTTCATCTGCACCACCAATGCGAAGGTGTGGGCGCCCAAGACGCTGTTCACCGACGCGCAGCGCTATCTGACCGTGGCCGCCTACGCCAACAACGCCACCGGCACCGCCGCCGTGGGCACCGCCACCGCCTATCGCATCACCGTGAGCGAAACGCTGACCGCGGACCTGGGCAAAAAGCTGGTGGGCAGGAGCGTGCTGCTGGAGGCCAGCGGCAATGACGTGGAGCTGTTGAAAATCGTGGGCACGGACGCCACCAACAAATATCTGTACCTCTCCGGCGCGCCCGTGAACACCCCGACCCAGGGCAACTACCTGAACCCCGGCGAGGGCGGCAAGGAAACCCATGCGGACAACCAGCAGAACGCCGTGTTCGCATGCACCTTCCTGGGCAAGGACGGCTACGGCATCATCGACCCGGACGGCGCTGGCCTGGAAATGATATACCACGACAAGCGCATTGCCGGTGGCGCCCTGGAACAGAAGAGCACCATCGGCTACAAGTTCGAGATGGCGACGGCGATCCTGTATCAGGAACGCATCCTGCGCCTGGAATGCCTGAGCAAGTATTCCAAGACGGCCCAGGATGTGCTGGACCAGTACGAGGAAGGCTTCGACGATCAGTACGCAGCCTAAAGAAAACGATCAGGGGCAGGCCCGCGCCTGTCCCTGATTTTGATTAAAGGAGGAAATCAAAATGGCTAAGAAGGACGAGTTGCTCCAGACCGAAGTGACCGCCGCCGAGAACGCGAATGAAAACGCTGCCGCGGAAGCGACTGCTGCGCCCAAGAAAGAGAAACAGCAGATCATCGACGTGACCAAAACCAAGGTGAAGATCAAGCTGGAGCGCCCGCGCCCCGGCGAAGAGACCGAAATCTTTGTAAGCAATGGCCGCGAAAACGTGCTGGTGAAGAAGGGCGTGGAGGTATCCGTGCCATACTGGGTCTTTATGATCCTGCAGCAGCGCGACGACGCCGAAATCGTAGCTTACAACTACGAGAATTATTCCGCAGGCCGCAGCGCTTCGCTGTAAGCGCGATAAGAAAGGAGAACACCATGAAAAAGCTGCTTTGCATCTGTCTGGCTCTGGTACTGCTTTTGATCCCCGCATACTCCCTGGCGGAAGCCATGCAGGATGATCCTGCGCCGGGCAGCGCCTACACCTGGGAATACCTGGTGAGTATCGGCGGCACGGCTGCGGCGGTGCTGCTGATCGTCCAGTACCTGAAAAACTACCTGGATAAGCTGATTCACATTCACACGCGGCTGGTGGTGCTGGCCCTGAGCATTGCTATTCAGATTGGCAGCAATGCCGTACTGCATGGACTAAACTGGCCCGATGTTCCCCTGATGATCCTGAACGGATTTATTGCCGCCACCAGCGCCATGGGCATGTACGAAGTGACCTTTGCGAAGGGTGATCGCATTGACGGTTAGAGAAATACTGGCAGATATTGAACTGAAAAGCCCAAATGATGTGATGCAGGAGCACAAATGGGGCTGGATCACGACAGTGGAAAAGCAGCTTTTGGACGAGTGCCTTTGCACCCATGAATTAAGCGAAGAAGAGCTGAAAAAAGCCGCTTCCGTGTACGCCATGGAGGACGTGAGCAGCGAGTACACACCCATTGCCCAGCCGCCTTATCACGACGTATATATCCACTACGTCAATGCACAAATTGCCCTTCTGAACATGGACAACGACGCATACGCAAACGAGCAGACCCTATACAACAATGCGCTCCTGACCTTCAAAAACTACTTTAACCGTAGCCACCGCGCCCGCATTGGCGGCGCGAAATTCCGTTTTTAAGGAGGATCCATCGTGGCATACCTTCCCAGCCTGACAAAAAAGCGCGTACAGCAGGCCGTAACCAGTGTATTTTCCGGGATTAACCGCAACGAGAAGATCAATGACGGTGAGTTCTCCAGGGATATGAACCTGAGCACGCGGGAATACCCGATGCTGTGCCCGCGAAAACCGCGCGGGACGGTGCGAACGCTGGCGAACCCCGCCGGCATGATCGCAAAGGACAAGCTGTGCTGGGTGGATGGCAGCAAGGTTTACTATAACGGCACGGCGGTGGATGGCATTACGCTTTCCACCGCCGCGGCGGATACACCAAAACAGCTTGTCGGTTTTGGCGCCTACGTGGTGATATTCCCCGACAAGGTTTACTTTAACACCGTAGATCTGACGGAGCACGGCAGCCTGGAAGATGAATTTACCAGCGCCGGCCCCATTACCTATACCATGTGCCGCCTGGACGGCTCCGACTATGGCACGGTGGCATCCGGCGCCACCGCCCCGGAGGACCCGGAAAACGGGGACTACTGGATCGATACCAGCACGGACGAACACCGCCTGATGGTTTACAGCTCCACCTACGGCATGTGGCAGCAGATATTGACCGTATACACCAGGATTACCTGCGCGGGCATCAGCGACCACTTTAAGACCGGCGACACCATCACACTATCGGGCATCCGTGCAGACCCCTACACGCCCCCGGAAGAGACGGAAGAAGAACAGACAGCCGAACCCGCCGAAGGTGCAGATTCCGAGGCTGCCTACGAAAAGGCCGCCGCCCAGCTGGCAGCCCTGAACGGCAGCCAATACGTATACGGCCACGGCGAGGGCTGGATCACGGTGCTGGGCCTGCTGGATCAGACCCTGATGCAGAGCGCAACGCCCATCACGGCCCAGCGCAAGACCCCGGACATGGAATTTGTGATCGAGGATGGCAACCGGCTGTGGGGATGCCATTACGGCGAGGGCGAGAACGGCCAAATGCTGAACGAAATCTATGCCTGCAAGCTGGGCGACTTCAAAAACTGGCGCGTATATCAGGGGATCAGCACGGACAGCTACGCAGTGTCCCTGGGCAGCGACGGTCCCTTCACCGGCGCCATCAGCTACGGCGGCTATCCCATGTTTTTCAAGGAAACCTGCGTGCACAAAATCTTCGGCAACCAGCCGAAGAATTACCAGGTAATGACCACGCAGATGCGTGGCGTGAAACGAGGATGCGAAAAAAGCCTGGCCATTGTGGACGGGACACTGCTCTACATGAGCCCCATGGGCGTGGAAGCCTACGACGGAAGCCTGCCAAGCAACATATCCACCGCCCTGGGCGACGCAGACATGCAGGGGGCCGTGGCCGGCTGTCTGGGCACACGCTATTACATGGCGGTGCTGGAGGGCGAGGACGGCCATGTGTACGTGTACGACGCGCGCATGAACATCTGGCACGAGGAAGATGGTGCGAAAGCCCTATGCTTTGTACCCTACGAACACGACCTTTACATGCTGGACGCGGACACCGGCGAAGTGCTGACCATGACCGGCACGGCGGGAACGCTGGAAGATGCTGTGGAATGGAGCGCGGAAACCGGCCTGATCGGCTGGGAGACGGTGGACCAGAAATACCTGACCCGCTACAACATTCGGGCGGTGCTGCCGGAAGGCGCGAACATGGCCATATCCCTGCAATACAACAGCAAGGGACAATGGCACAAGAAGATGAATCTGACCAATGCCGCCCGCAGCACGCGCACACTTCTGATGCCGGTCTATCCCCACCGCTGCGACCATATGCGCATGCGGCTGGAGGGCCGGGGCGAAGTAAAGCTGTACAGCATTGCCCGTATTCTGAGCAGCGGAGGTGACGGCCAGCGTGGGTAAGATCAACCTGACGCCCTATAAGCGCGTGGACAACATGCAGATGACGGACAGCCAGAGTATCCGCAGGATTGAAAGCTATCTGTATGTGCTCAATGAGCAACTACGCTATGAGCTTACGCACATCGACGAAGATAACATCAGCGGCGACGGCCTGCAAGCGGCAGCTTTCGCTCCCTCTGCGCTGAAACAGGCGATTAATGAGCAGTTGAACAACCAGACGATTGATATATCGGACAACGACACAATATTGACCATCAACCGCCGACTGGACAACCTGACCATGCTGCAGCGGCAGGATGCACAGAACATATCGGCCAACACCCGCGACATCCAGACGAGAGCAGCCAAAACCACGGTGGACGCGCTCTCTACCCGCCTGAGCGGTGACGAAACAACGATTGCGGGCATCCAAGCCCTGCTGGCTCAGACGGCCAGCGCGGCGGCCCTGGCGGCCCTGGAAGAGCGTGTAAGCCAGGCCGAGATAGACATCGACAACGACGAGGCCCAGATCAGATTAAAAGCATCCCAATCCGAGGTTGACGACCTGACTACCCGTGTATCCCAGGCGGAGGTCGACATCGACGGCGCCAATGCTCTGATAGCGCTGAAAGCCAGCCAAACCGAGGTAAATGAGCTGACCTCCCGCGTAAGTCAAGCCGAGATCGACATCGACGGTGCGAACGCTGCCATTACCCTGAAAGCCAGCCAGCAGGACATGGAGGACGTGCAAGGAAGGCTCTCCCAGGCCGAGATTGACATCGATGGTGCAAACGCCGCTATCACATTGAAGGCCAGCCAAGCGGACCTGAATGCCCTGACAGGCCGTGTATCCCAGGCCGAGATCGACATCGATGGCGCCAATGCCCAGATTGCGCTGAAGGCCAGCCAGGCAGACGTGGACGGGCTGACAGGACGCATGCGCCAGGCCGAGATCGACATCGACGGCGCAGAGGCGGCCATCGCCCTGAAGGCCAGCCAAACGGACGTGGACGGGCTGACCGAGCGCGTATCTCAGGCGGTAATTGACATCGACGGTGTGGCAGCAGCAATCGCATTAAAGGTATCCAAGGGCGATGTAGCCACGCAATTGATTGCGGAAGCGGGAAACGTAACTATCAGCGGCGGAAATTTAGTTGTAAATGGCTATGTCACAGCCGATCGGCTAAGTGCTGAGTTCGCTTCCTTTGAGCGCGGACTTGCCACCAGCTTTTCCACGCAGGATTTAGGGGCAACAACGCTGAGCGCCAACACGGTCAACACGTCCAACATGAATTTCCTGCAAACGGCATTAGGCCTGTACGGCGTGGACTGGACAAGAACAGGCGGCAGGTTTTTGGGCAGCATGGATTTGGGATTATCGCATTATCATGCCATTACATGCAGCGCCGACAGTGACGGAAAAGTAACTATCACGCAAGGCGCTCCACAGGATACACCGGGCTCAGATTTTTTTGATATAGCCGATACCGAATTTTACAAAAATAAGGTATCGGCGGCAGAATCTGACGGCTGGGCAAAGGCATGGGCGAAGGTGGAAATCCCCGACACCAGCAATAACGCATCTTTTGACGTGAAGGCTCCTGGGCAAACAAACGGCAGCCAATTGACCTATACTTTTACCCTGAGTAAAAGCACAGAAACGCCCGGTTCGACGGGCTATGTAAACGCCATTATGAACGGTGGACGTGTAGGCCGCATTTCCATTGGCGATTGGTACGATGCGGGATGGGACGCAGCCCGTGCAAAGGTTACACCACCTGATACAAGCAACAATTCCTCTTTTTCTTTTGCGGCCCCCGGCAGCACGGTGGGCGGTACGCAGACCTATACCTTCACCCTTGCAAAGAGCAGCGACACACCAAGTGCAACGGGATATGTAAATGTCAACCTATCGGGCGGCAGAGTGGGCCGCATCAGCATTGGCGATTGGTACAGCCAGGGCGTTGCCGATGGACGGGTAGGCTATACCGAAGGTATATTCACTCAAACAACTGTGAAAACAGTAAGTGGAAACGGCTCTACCATTTATCAGCTTGGCACTCCTTCCTACATCACACCAATCGGTACCCCCGTGACAGGGTATAATCGCGGCACCCGTGTAGCAATTGCCCTCTATGATGCGGAAGGTGTGAGATACAACACAAACGGCGTGGAAGTATACCGATCCGGCAGTTATTACAGCCTGTATCAAGCAGGTACGGCGGCGTACTACTACAGCGTTGGAAATCCGATCACCGTATGGACTTCCGCAACCGATAGAACCTATTACGTGAAATCATAACACGCGGAGAAAGACCATGAAAACCATTGAAACCAGCGCGGGAAACACTTATCCAATTGACTTTGCATACGCCCCCACCCTGGACGGCTCCTGTATGCTGCGTCTGAACGATGAAAGCCGTCCGCTGTGGGAAGTGGCAGAGGAATTTGACGAGCTTGCCTGGATCGAAAAGCACGACCCCGGCGCGGGCGTGGAGCGCTACGAAGGGTATACCCGGCTGACGCTTGTTCAACGACTCGACAACAGTATTGTATTGATCAAATTGAGTAAAGCATAAGGAGACTCACTATGGACATCATCGAAACCATGGCGAAATGCATTATCGTCCTGGGAGCCATGCGCCCCCGCGTAGATCAGCCGGATATTAGCGATAGCGCTAAAACGGTCATCGGCGCTCTGAACAATTGCGGTAATGAAGCACAGCGTATGCTGCAAGAAATGGACGACATGAAGAAAAAGATCGAACGCCTGGAAGCTGCGAACAACAAAGAAAATGCCCAGGAGGCGGCCGACGGCGAAGACCCTGAAGGCAATAACACCATGGACGATGCAGAGCGCATGCAAGAAGGCGACAACAACACTTTGGGAAAGGAGAAGAAAGCTGATGCGGGAAATTAACCTGACCTTTGGAACCATCGGCGCCAGGGTGATCCCCCTGGGCGTGAAGGGTGAAAACCTGGAACTGCAGGTGCGCGTGGATTGCGCCGCCGTGCTGGCACAGTATACGGGCTGCCACCCTGCGCTGCAGATCACTGCCCCGGACGGAACGGTGTACGCGGGCGAAATCTGGATGCAGGGCACGGACGCGCTGTGGCAGGTGAAAAGCCGGGACACCGCCCAGGCCGGCCGCGGCAGCGTGCTGATGAACATCGTGAACGCCAGCGGCACGGTGGTAACGAGCGCCAGC
>JAFUDW010000104.1 GCA_017464225.1 Clostridia bacterium
ATGATCGCAATGACGGTGACGCGTCATTGACGTCAGCAAGCCGCCGTCAGTTCCGGAGCGAGCAACGTATTGAAACTACGTAATCACTCACCCAGTCTGAGGTAGGCACGCGAAGCGGGCCGAGGATTGCGCAGCAATCCCGAAAAAGCAGGATGACGGCTGATTGAGCTTGCTCAAATCAGACGGCAGCTTGCTTTTTCATTGGCCTCAGACGATCTCTTTGCGACAGTCCAAAAGCTAAACTGGCGGAAATTGTTTGATAGAACACTCAAGACTGTTCGCCGGGATGGGTGCAGGGGGCGAAGTCCCCTGCCGCGGGATTATAAGGGCCGCGGAGGCCCTTATCGTTCCCCTGCTGTAAAACTCCTGTTTTCAGGTGTATACCTTTCATCAGGATTCAGTATAGGCGCTTGCATCGGGCTTCCGAGCAGGAAAGCCCTGTTACCAGCAGGCAATATTGCTATCCGTGCGGGATTCGGTGCCGCCCACCAGCGTGCCGTTGTCCAGCCGCACGATCATCTGTCCGCGGCCAAAGCTGGGGGTGTCCAATTCCAGGCGCACGTCGTGGCCCCGGCGGCGAAGGGCGCGGGCCAATTCCGGATCAAAACGGCTTTCCACCGCCACAGCGCCTTCCCGCATCCATTGCCAGCGTGGAGCGTCCAGCGCCTGCTGTGGATCCATGCCAAAGTCCGCGTAATTCATCACCACCTGCACGTGGCCCTGGGGCTGCATGTATCCGCCCATGACGCCGAAGGGGCCCACAGGCGCGCCGTCCCGCATCAGGAAGCCGGGAATGATGGTATGATAGCTGCGCTTGCCCGGCAGCAGGCAGTTGACATCCCTGGGATCCAGCGAAAAATCCGCGCCTCGATCCTGGAGGGCAATGCCGGTGCCCGCCGCCACGATGCCCGATCCAAAGCCCCGGTAATTGGACTGGATATAGGATACCATGTTGCCCTCGCCATCGGCGCAGCACAGGTATACCGTGCCGCTCTTGGGCGGCAGCGCGTGGCTCCACACCCGGGCGGTATCGCCCATTTCCCGGGCGCGGCGCGCGCCGTACTCCGGGTCCAGCAGATCATGGCAATCCGCCGTCATGTGCGCAGGGTCGGTCACATAATGGAAGGCGTCGGCAAAGGCCATTTTCATGGCTTCGATCTGCCGATGGCAGGTCTCCGGGCTTTCCTTTTCGGTAAAGGTGAACTCCTTCAGGATGTTCAGCGCCATCAGCGCCGCAATGCCCTGGCCGTTGGGCGGGATCTCGCATACTCGGTACCCGCGGTAGTCCACATGGATGGGCTCCACCCATAGGGCTTCATAGGCAGCCAGATCCTCATAGCGCAGATAGTCGCCGTATTTCCGGCTTTCGGCGTCCAGCTTTCTTGCCAGCTCGCCCGTATAGAAGGCCGCGGCGTTCGTTTCTCCAATGGCCTCCAGCGTGTCGGCATGATCGGGCAGATATATCATTTCTCCCGCTTCAGGCCCGCGCCCGTTGGGCGCAAAGGTAGTGAACCACGCGTCAAAACAGGGACCGCTCAGCCGCTTTTGGTAGCTCAGGAAGGCGCGCTGCCAGCCTTCGGCCAGATTAGGCGCGCAGGGATAGCCTTCCCGGGCGTAGCGCACTGCCGGGGCCAGATCCTGGCTGAGCGTCAGATGGCCGAAGCGCTCTGTGATCGCGGCCCATGCCTTGGGCGCGCCGGGCACGGTCACCGGCGTCCAGCCCAGGGTGGGCATCCGTCCGTTCAGGTCGTTGCCGTCGGCCAGAATGCGCTCGATATTGGCCAGCATCGGCGCGGGGCCGCTGGCGTTGAGGCCGTACAGCTTTTTCTCTTTTTCGCTCCAGATCAGCGCGAAGGCGTCGCTGCCGATGCCGTTGGACGTAGGCTCGGTAACGGTCAGCGTCGCAGCGGCGGCCACGGCGGCGTCCATGGCGTTGCCCCCGCCGCGCAGGATCTCCAGCCCGGCGGCCGCTGCCTGGGGACTGGAGCAATTGACCATGCCGCCCCGGGCATAAATGGGATAGCGCTGTGAAGGATACCGCTGGGCCAGAGGATCAAAAGACGTTTTCATACAGGGCTCCTATCAAAAACATTCCGTTTGCCAAAAACGAGCTTTGCCTCTCCCGTCAGAATTTGAACACGATCCCCACCACCGCCGATATGGCGATGAAAATTACCGGGCTCCATTTCAGCTTTTTCTGTCCCACAAAGATCAGCACCGCCAGGATCAGCGCTTTCCAGATAAAAAACTGTCCCAGTCCCGCGCCGTTTGTCAGCGCTTCCATGCGCACCAGCGCCACCTTGGCCACGTTGAGCCCAGCCACCGAGATCATGGCGATGGAGGCCGGACGCAGGCCGTAAAACGCGCCCTCCACCAGCTTGTTCTGGCGGAATTTTGCCAGGAAACGGGCGATGATCAGGATGATGATCAGACTGGGCAGCGCCAGCGCGAAGCTGGCCAGCACGCCGCCGAGGATACCCGAGGTTTTAAAGCCCGCGTAGGTTGACATATTGATGCCGATGGCGCCGGGAGTGGACTCCGATATGGCGATCATATCGGCGATATCGGCATGGGAGAACCACGCGGGATATCGGTCGCTCATCTCATAGAGGAAGGGCAGGGTGGCCAGACCGCCGCCCACCGAAAACAAACCCGTTTTGAAAAACTCATAGATCAGCTTCAGCAGCGTCATTTGCCCGCGCCTCCTTTCCGCTGTCCGCGGTTTTTACGGTTGGCCGCCAGGATGCCCGCGAACCCCGCCAGGATCACCAGAATGGCCGCCGGGATCTTGATCGGCAGCAGGCCCGAAAACGCGTGCAGGGCGAACACCGCCAGGTACAGTCCCAGGGTAAAGGGATCGACCACCGATTTTTTCCACAGCCGCAGCACGGCTTGCAGGATCAGCACGCACACGCACACGCGGATGCCCGCGAAGGCGTGCTGCACCACCTCCAGCGAGGCAAAGTTTTTCAGGAACATGGCGATGATCAGAATGATGATGATGGGCCCGGTGAGGAAGCCCACGGTGGATGCCAGCGAGCCTTTGATACCTTTGCGCTTTTCCCCGATGAAGGTGGACACGTTCAAGGCGATGATGCCCGGCGTGCACTGGCCGATGGAAAAGTAATCCCGCAAATCGTCCATGGTCGTCCAGTGGCGCTTATCCACCAGCTCGCGCTCCAGGATGGGCAGCATAGCATAGCCGCCGCCAAAGGTGACACAGCCGATCTTGACAAACGTCCAGTATAAATCCAGCAATTCGTTCATAGCGTCCTCCATAGTATAGATTGTTTCTATTATACAAAAATCTCCGGCCTATGACAATCGCTATTTGCGTTAAACCGCGGCCAGTCGCTGTTTTTTTGCCCGGCAGCCTTGTTTTTTGCGCCGGAAAATGAAACATTTCCGGTTTTTGTCCCATAACAGGGCTCAATTTGGAACATATCCGCGTTTTGTCTCTTTTTCCGGGCATATGGCGACCGATATAATGCTTACAGTATCGATATCAGACGTACCTGATCGAACGACCGCAAGGAGGAAAGATCCATGATGAAACAGCGTAAAAAGATGTTTGCCCTGCTGACCGTTCTGTGCCTGCTGTGCGCCCTGTGCGGCGCGGCGGCTGAGGAGAATGTTTTCTACGGCCAAAACGACCACGGCGTGGGCGGCACCATCCGCGTGGCGGTGACCATGGACGGCGACACCATCAAGGCCATCAAAACGGTAGAGCAGAAGGAGACCCGGGGCCTGGGCACCACGGCCATCCTGCAATTGACCAAGGACATCGTCGCCGCCAACTCCCTGGATGTGGACGCCGTATCCGGCGCCACGCTGTCCAGCATCGCCTTTACCGGTGCCGTACGCCAGGCGGTGGAGGAAGCCACCGGCTTTGACCCCACGGCGGACGTGACGCTGGGTGAAAACGAGTACCTGGGCGTCAGCGACAACGGGCTGGGCGGCAGGCTGATGGTCAAGGTAACGGTCGAGGACGGCAAGATCGCCGGCATCGACGTGCTGGAAGCCCATGAATCCGAGGAGATCGGCATCGCCGCCCTGAACGCCCAGATCCCCAAGCTGGTGGAAAACAACGGCGAGGCAGCCGACGCCATCTCCGGCGCCACCATCACCTGCGACGCACTGAACGAAGCGGTGGCTCAGGCCATGGCCGCTTCTCAGCAATAAAAAACAAACGGAGGAAATCACCATGATGAAAAAGATCGCAGCGCTCCTGACCGCTCTGATGCTGGTCATGAGCATGGTTCCCGCCCTGGCGGAGGAAACGCCCTCCTGGATGCCCGTCTGGGATCGCGACGCCGACGTGGTCGTGGTTGGCTTCGGCCCCGCGGGCGCAATGGCGGCCAAGGCCGCTCAGGAAAACGGCGCCAGCACGATCGTCGTTGAAAAGGCCAGCAAGGAATACGCCGGCGGCTCGGCGCCCACCAGCATGGGCTTCATTAAGCCCTACACCGTCGAGGACATCTTCGACAGCGCCCAGGGCCGCATCACCATGGAAACCGCCCAGCGCATCTATGACAAGGAAAACGAACTGCTCGGATGGATGGGCGAAAACGGCCTGGAGATCGTCAACTCCACTTCCGTCGGCTATGGCCGTGGATTTTACAGCGCGCTGGAGAGCGGCATTGAAAAGCTCGGCATCGAGGTGCTCTATGAAACCCCTGCCGTAAAGCTGATCGCCGATCCCATGACCCATGAAGTCTATGGCATCCAGTGCCGGCAGGCCGACGGCAGCGATCTGTATATCCGCGCCAACAAGGGCGTGGTGCTGGCCACCGGCGGCTACGCGGCCAACAAGGACCTGATGACCCGCTTCCACTTTGCCGATATGATCGATTACGCCATGCTGGGCGCCGATACCCAGACCGGCGACGGCCTGCTGATGGCCACCGAGCTGGGCGCGGGCCTGGACGGCGTAAGCAACCAGCAGATCGAATGGTACGGCTACGCCTATAAAACAGCCAGCGATGAAATGGGCACCGCCATCCTGCACCTGGGCCTGGATCTGGGCCCCGATAGCCGCATCTTTGTCAATTCCAAGGGCGAACGCTTCATGGATGAGGAAATGTACATCGTGCACAGCAAGGAGCAGATGCCCTTCCTGTCCTATGACGGCACCTTCCCCGTGTACAACGGCTACCGCAACCTGCCCATGTATGTGATCTTCGATGAAAGCATGTTCGAGGGCGGCCCCGTCGGCCCCACCGCTGATTATTACTGCGGTTTCGCCTCCATGTACGGCGTGTACGCCTGGAGCGACGACAACCAGGCCGAACTGGAAAAGGGCTGGCTGGTCAAGGCCGATACCATTGAGGAGCTGGTGGAGAAGCTGGCCGCTCAGAGCGGCAACGATTCCATCGACGCCGAAGCCCTGAAGAACACCATTGCTGAGTATAACGCCGCCTGCGAGCAGGGCGCGGATACCGCCTTTGGCCGCTCCGATTTCTATCTGGATCCCATCGGTGAAGGCCCCTACTATGCCGCTCAGCTGATCCCCGCCATCGTATATACCATCGGCGGCCTTTCCGGCGGCGAAAACGGCGAGACCCTGGACTGGAACGGCAACCCGATCCCCCGCCTCTATCACGCGGGCGATATCGGCCAGCCCACCAAGATCCTGATCCAGGCCCTGCAGGGCGCGCTGGCCACCGGCGCCATCGCCGGCGAAGCCTGCGCTCAGCTGGAATCCCACTGATCCATAAAAGCAAAATAAACGCAGGACGGGTATCGATGGATGCCCGTCCTGCGTTTTTCAATCATAGAAATGGCGGATGAATTCCGGGATGCATAATTCCTGCCGACGGATCAGCGTGGCGTCGTCGGGCTTGAAATCATTCAGTATCCAGTCAATGGTGGCATGCGCGGCGATCAGGGAAAAGGCGCGGATCCCATACAGCTGGTCCTCGGTCACCTTCGCATCGGGATCGTTGCGCGTTCGCAGCGTATTGTTTGCAAAATATCCGCAAAGGAATTCGCAAAAGGAATTCTGCCCCTGATAGCTGGCGATATTGCGGAAAAACTGCTTGTGCTGCCGCATGTAGGCATGGACGGCCACCGTCCATTCCTTCCAGTCCCGAAGATTTGGGTTTTCCTTGATGATCTGATCTACCTTGTGCTTATAGATCCAGTTGACCACCTCGTATTTATCGGGGAACAGCCGATAAAAGGTGGAACGGGATACGCCCGCCTTTTCCATCAGATCCTGGGCGCGCAGCGCGTCCAGCGAGGTCGTTTTCAGCATTTCCAGGCATGCTCTAGCGATCCTGTCCTTTGCCTCTTCCTTTTGCCGCATTTTTTGTTTTCCTCTCCTTAAACCGGCCGACGGGCCAGCCCCGCTTGTTCCCTGTCCATTCTATTTTAATCGACAGCATCAGGATTTGCAACCGTTTTCCTTCTCGTCCCTCCCTTTTTTTAATTTATCGTTGACAAGCGTTTCGGTCTGTGTTACAATCCCACCGTCAATTCATTCAGAAAGGAGGCTGCGTCATGATCAAGGTACGCGTTCTTATCAATTCCATTCCGCATGCGCAGCCGCCTATGGCATAAGCGCGGGTTTGTTCCGCGCCGGAAAAGGGCCGTCTGCGTATATCATCGCGGGCGGCTCTTTTTCTATGCTTTTCAGAATAAGGGAGGGGTATTTCCCATGCATTTCAATACGCGCAGGCTGCGCCTGATGGGGCGGCTGATCGCTGAAAACAAATGGTATTTTCTGGGCGCGGCCCTATGCACTCTTTTATCGGTGGCAGCCGATTATATGACGCCGCTGCTGCTGGCTGAAACGCTGGATCATTACCTTAGCGGTCTGCCCAGCCAGTTGCCGGGCTTTGTCAACGCATGGGTGGAGCGCTTGGGCGGAGCCGATTATATGGCCCATCACCTGTGGCTCGTGGGCCTCATGCTGGTGGGGCTGAGCCTGATGGGCGGCTTATTCAATTTTGCCAAGGGCCGCTGGCAGAGCATTGCCGGTGAAAACGCCGCGAGGGAATTGCGGCAGCGCTTGTATGATCATATCCAGCGTCTGCCCTTCAGCTATCATGTGAAGGCCGAAACCGGCGATCTGGTGCAGCGCTGCACCAGCGACGTGGACACCGTGCGCAAATTCCTGATCAATCAGCTGATGGCCATCCTGTCCGCCCTGCTCATGATCACGCTGGCGCTCATCGTGCTCTTTGGCCGCAACGCCCGCCTGGCGGCATACAGCATGATCATGGTGCCCGGGCTGTTCTTGTTCGCCTATCTGTTTTTCAAATGGGTGGTGCGCGCCTTCCGGGAGTCCGACGAGGCCGAGGGCGCTATGAGCGCCGTGCTGCAGGAAAACCTGACCGGCGTGCGCGTGGTGCGCGCATTTGGCCGCCAGCAATACGAGGCCGAAAAGTTTGATCAAAAAAGCGTTGATTTCAGGCGGAAAACCTATAAGCTGTGCAAGCTGCTCAACGTATACTGGTCGGCCAGCGACGGCATGAGCATGACCCAGACCGGTCTGACGCTGATCATGTGCGTGATCTTCGCCGCCAGGGGAGAGATCACCGTGGGCACGCTGGTGGTGTTCACAGGCTTTATCGGCAAGCTGCTCTGGCCCATCCGGCAATTGGGGCGCATCCTCAGCGACGCGGGCAAGAGCTTCGTATCCATCGAGCGCATTGACGAGATCCTGCGCCAGCCCGTGGAGCCCGAGGAGCCAAACGCCGTAAAGCCTCCGCTCACCGGCGATATCGTATTCGACCATGTGACCTTTGGCTACGACGGCAAACGCAGCGTGTTGAACGATATGAGCTTTACCATCCCCGCGGGAAAAACGGTGGCCATTCTGGGCGCCACCGGCAGCGGCAAAAGCAGCGTGGTGCACCTGATCCAGCGCCTCTTTACGCCCCAGCAGGGCAAGATCACCATCGGCGGGACCGATATCCAGACCATCGACCGGGCATATCTGCGCTCCCGGGTGGGGCTGGTTTTGCAGGAGCCTTTCCTGTACAGCAAAACGCTGCGTGAAAACGTGGGCATCGCCCGGCAAGCGCCGCAAATGGACGAGATCGAGCGCGCCGCCCGTGATGCCGCCGCACTAAGCTTTATCCTGGAAAGCGAAAACGGCTGGGATACCGTGGTGGGCGAGCGCGGCGTTACGCTGTCCGGCGGCCAGAAGCAGCGCGTGGCTATCGCTCGCACGCTGATGAAGGAAAACGATATCCTGATCTTTGACGATTCGCTGTCCGCCGTGGACACCGAAACCGACGCCGCCATCCGCCGGGCGCTGAAGGAGCGGAGCCGCGACACCACCACCGTCATCATCAGTCACCGGATCGTCACGCTTTCCCAGGCTGATCTGATCCTGGTCATCGAAAACGGCCGCGTGACCCAACAGGGTACCCATCGGGAACTGATCGCCCAGCCCGGGCTTTATTCCCGCATCTTCAACATCCAGACCGCGCTGGAGGCCGAATTTCAGCAGGAGGTGAAATGATCCCATGCAGGCACAGCAGGAAAAAGACTATACGCAAAAATTTGATCTGTCGCTGTGGAAAAAGCTGCTGCATTATACGCCTAAATATGTTCCTCATCTGATCGTGCTGGCGGTCTTCATGGGCGTGAGCGCGCTGATCGACGTGGCTTTCCCGCTGATGAACGGCTACGCCATCGATTTTCTGATCACCGCCGATCCCGCCGCCGAAAAGGGGCTGGCCGCCCGGGCGGTGGAAGGGCTGGCGGCGCTGCTGGGCGCTTCCAATATGACGGCTTTTATCCTTGTATACGCTCTGCTGGTGTGCGGCTCGGTGGCCACCATATACGCCTTCCTGCATCAGGGCAGCGTCATTGAGGTGGGCGTATGCTACGAGATCCGCAGCCAGGGCTTCCGCAAGCTGCAGGAGCTCCCGTTCAGCTATTACGACCGCATGCCCGTGGGCTATCTCATGAGCCGCATGACCAGCGACATCCAGCGCTTGGCCGAAACCATCGGCTGGAGCTTGCTTGATCTGTGCTGGGGCGTCGTCATGCTGATCATGTGCTCGGCGACCATGCTGTCCATTAACTGGAAGCTGGGCCTGGCCGTCATGGCCGTGCTGCCGCCGCTGGGCGTGATATCGGTATGGTTCGAGCGCCGCATCCTCAAGGCCTGGCGCGGCGTGCGCAAAACCAACAGCCGCATCACCGGGGCCTTTAACGAGGGGATCATGGGCGCAAAAACCACCAAAACGCTGGTGCGCGAGGAGATGAACATGGCCGAGTTTTCCGAAATGACCCGGGAAATGCACGCCTCCTCGGTGCGGGCGGCATCGCTCAACGCCCTGTATCTGCCCATTGTGATCTCACTGGGCTCGCTGGCCACGGCCTGGGCGCTGTGGCACGGAGGCGCGCTGACGCTGAAAGGCGCCATGACGCTGGGCGTGGTACAGGTGTTTGTCAATTACACCGTGCAATTTTTTGAGCCGGTGCGCAATATCGCCGCCGTATTCAGTGAAATGCAGGCCGCCCAAGCGGCGGCTGAGCGTGTGATCACGCTGCTGGATACCCAGCCTGACATCGTGGACAGCCCCGAGGTGGAAAAGGAGTTTGGCGACAGCTTCCGCCCCAGGCGAGAAAACTGGCCCCAGATCAAAGGAGATATCGATTTTGAGCACGTCGATTTCCAATACCGGGAGGGCGAGCGCGTGCTCACCGATTTCAACCTGCACGTCAACGCAGGGGAAACCATCGCCCTGGTGGGCCCCACGGGCGCGGGCAAAAGCACGGTGGTCAACCTGGTATGCCGCTTTTACGAGCCCACGGCGGGCAGCGTAAAGATCGACGGCGTGGATTACCGCCGGCGCAGCCAGCTCTGGCTGGAATCCAACCTGGGCTACGTGCTCCAGGAGCCCCGGCTTTTCAGCGGCACCATCCGGGACAACATCCGCTACGGCAAGCTCAGTGCCACCGACGAGGAGATCGAGCGCGCCGCCCGCCTGGTCAACGCCGAGCCCTTCATCCTGCGCATGGAAAAGGGCTACGATACCGACGTGGGCGAGGGCGGCAGCCGCCTTTCCACCGGTGAAAAGCAGCTGATTTCTTTCGCCCGGGCCATCCTGGCCGATCCGCGGATCTTCATTTTGGATGAGGCCACCTCCTCGGTGGATACCGAAACCGAGGCCGTCATCCAGCAGGCCATCAGCCAAACGTTGAAGGGCCGCACCTCCTTCATCATCGCCCATCGCCTGTCCACCGTGCGCTCCGCCGACCGCATCCTGGTGATCGAGGACGGCCAGATCAGGGAGAGCGGCACCCATCAGGAGCTGCTTCGCCTGCGCGGCAGCTATTACAGACTGTACATGAGCCAATTTGAGGAGGAGCGGGTACAGGAAATTTTAGGCTAATGCTGAATTCCGCTGAAAAGTGTACGGGGGATAGGATAAGGGCCCCGGACGGGCTTCCCTCCCTGGCAGGATTTTTAAGGGGGCGCGCCTTAACGTTCCTTCCCCATCCTTTTCAAGCCGCTGCACGTTTTCAGTTTGGGAACAACATAAAGACCGCCCTATGGCGCATACGCTGTGCCGAAGGGCGGTGTTTTATATGAAAAGCCAGTCGGTAAAAGCCCAGGCGGCGCTGTTGACCTGCGTCAACGCATTGGTGCGGGGGCTGGGCTTTGGACTGCATGTGGCGCTGAGCCGCATACTGGGCGCCGAGGCCCTGGGCGTGATGGAGCTGAGCCACAGCGCTCATATGCTGTCCGTCGCGCCGGTGACCGCCGGGCTTCCCGCCGCGGTGAGCCGGCTCACGGCGGTGCGCGGGGATGCCGCCGCTCTGCGGGCCGGACGCAGCCTGGCGCTGCGGATGAGCGCGGCGCTGATCCCGCTTTGGCTGCTGCTTTCGCCCTGGACCGCCCGTCTTTTGGGCGATATCCGCACGCTGCCGCCGCTGCTCGCCTTCGCGCCCAGCGTTGCCGTGCAGGGGCTGACGGCGGTATA
>JAFUDW010000105.1 GCA_017464225.1 Clostridia bacterium
CACAAACGTGGGTGCCATCGTGGACGGCGTGTGGGACAGCAATGCTGCCAAGGATGCCTTCGGCGAGAACTACGCTGCCACCAAGCTGCCCACCGTGGCCGGCTTCCAGCTGGGCGGTTTCAGCGGCTTCAAGATGCTGGGCGTCAAGCCCCAGACCGATGATGACAAGCTGGCTGCTTGCGACGCTCTGGCCGCTTTCCTGACCAGCGAAGAAGTGCAGCTTGCCCGTTACGGCGTTGTGGGCTGGGGTCCCTCCAACCTGGCTGCTCAGCAGAATGAAGCGGTTCAGAATGACGTTGCTCTGTCTGCCTTGCGTGCTCAGATTCCCTATGATGCTCCTCAGGGCCAGTATCCTGGCGACTACTGGAGCCTGGCCACCGCCCTGGGCGATGACGTGCTGGCTGACAAGCTGGATGACGCCGATGACGCCACCCTGCTCAAGACCCTGCAGGACTTCGAGGCTACCTGCCTGACCTATCTGGCCAAGTAATCGAATTTCCCGACAGGCTGGGGGCAGCAATGCCCCCGGCCTGTTTTTATCGGTGATCCTACTTGAGAAGGGGGTAGGCCAGCATGACTGACCTTGATTATCTCAAACTGAGCAAACCGGCCAAGATGGCGCACGACCTGGGGCAATCCTTTGCCAGTATTCCGGGCCGCTTCGCCAAATCCATCAAGAATCTTGGCCTCTGGTTTGTGAAGCTGTTCAAGGGCTTGGGCCTCAGCATTGCCGATCTGGTGTCCACCTTTAAAAACGGCGATTGGAAAACCCGGTTTTCCTATCTGGTGATGGGCTTTGGCTCCTGTGCCCGGGGACAATGGGGGCGCGGCATCCTGTTCTTCATCTTCCAGACGGTGTTCAATCTCTATATGTTCTTCCCCAACGCGTCCCTGTCCGGCTGCTATTACTTGGGCAAGCTGGGCACCTTGGGCACGGTGGAAACCTATAAGGAAGGACGCCGCACGGTGTACGGCGATAACTCCTTCTTTATCCTGCTCTATGGCGTGCTGACCATCTTTTTCATTCTGGCGTTCATCTATACCTGGCGTCTGAACGTCAAGCAGAACAAGATCAGCGAGGAGATATTGAAGTCCGGCCATAAGCTCAAGAGCGCCAAGGACGATCTCTCCGCCTTGATGGATGAGCAGTTCCATAAAACGCTGCTGGCCCTGCCCGTGCTGGGCGTCACGGTGTTTACCATCCTGCCCATCATTTTCATGATCCTGGTGGCGTTCACCAATTTCGACGCCACCCATCAGCCGCCCAGCAAGCTGTTCACCTGGGTGGGCTGGGATAACTTCCGCCAGCTGCTGAGCACCGATACGGCGGCTTACGGCAGCACGTTCAGTCAGGTGCTGCTGTGGACGCTGATCTGGGCTTTCTTCGCCACCTTCCTCAACTATTTCCTGGGCATGCTGGTGGCCATCATGATCAACAAGAAGGGCATCAAGCTCAAGAAGGTTTGGCGCACCATTCTGGTCATGACCATCGCCATCCCGCAGTTTGTATCGCTGCTGTACGTCAGTAAGATGTTCGCCGCCGACGGACTGATCAATACCTACTTTATGAAATGGGGCTGGATCAAATCGCCCATTCCTTTCTGGACGCAGGCAGGCTGGGCGCGCTTCACGGTCATCTTGATCAACGTGTGGATCGGTATTCCGTATCTGATGCTGATCGCCACCGGTATCCTGATGAACATCCCGGCGGATCTATATGAAAGCGCGCGCATTGACGGCGCCAACGCCTTCCAGATGTATAAAAAGATCACCCTGCCCTATATGCTGTTCGTTACGGGTCCCTACCTGTTGACCAGCTTTACGGGGAATATCAACAACTTTAACGTAATCTTCCTGCTCAGCGGCGGCAAACCGCTGTCCATGGAGCTATCCGGAAACGCGGGCTATACCGATCTGCTGATCACCTGGCTGTATAAGATGACAGTCAACGATACCAACTATAAGCTGGCTGCCGTTATGGGTATTCTGGTGTTTGTAGTGCTGGCTGTGATTAACCTGGTCGCTTATAACCTGATCCCGTCCGTCAAGAATGAGGAGGATTTCCAGTAATGAGCAATAAGAAAGAAATACCGGAAGTCGACATCACGGTGGACGAGAAGGCTGGCGTCATCCGCGAGGTCAAACCGGAAAAAACACGCAGTAAGAAGGGACATGAGCGCAGGGTCAATACCAGTATTTATGTGATCCTGGTCGTCATGAGCATCATATGGCTTGCGCCCTTCGTATTCCTGGTATTCCAATCCTTCCGCAGCTACGCCCTTGAATCGGGCGGTATGGTGGACTATTTGCTGCCCAAGCACTGGTCGCTGGACAACTACCGTTTCCTCTTTGATGGGAGTAATTTCTTCTCCTGGTGCGGTACGGCGCTGATCACCTGCGGCATCGCCGCTGTGGTACAGACTGTGCTAATGGCCTTTGTGCGCAGCAGAACCGGCAATATGGATTCTTCGGATAAAAAAGGACGCGTAGTCCTGCTGCTGGGTAGCCTGCTGATCGGTTTTGCGGTGTACATGGTGCTTGCTGCCCTGGTGCAGGGGATGCCATTCGCGGGCAATATCGGCAAAATCTGCGTTGATGTTATCCTGTATCTGATCATTGGATACATCCTTGGCCATATGTTCATCAAGCAGGATAACCGTTTGCTTCGGCAGATCCCCGGATATACAGCTGATGACGACGGCAGCCCGCTGAAAAAGCTGCTGTCTCTGTGCCTGGAATTCCTGGCGGTGGATCTGATCCTGCTGTGCATTGTTAAGCCCATGGAAACCAGCCAGTATCTGCGCTGGTATGGCAACACCCTGACCATCGCCCTCTTTGTGGCCGTGCTGCAGACCATCATCGTGCTGTCGGTTTCCTATGCGCTGTCACGTCTGCGCTTCAAAGGAAGGAAGCTGATCATGAACGTGGTGCTGGTGCTGGGTCTCTTCCCGGGATTCCTGACCATGATCACGCTGTACTTCCTGCTAAAGCAATTGGGCATGACGGGCTCCGGCGCGGTGCCTGGCCTGATCCTGATCTATGTTGCTTCTTCCGGTATGGGCTATTACATCTCCAAGGGCTTCTTTGACACCATCCCCAAATCTCTGGATGAAAGCGCGCGCATCGATGGCGCCACCCGGTTCCAGGTGTTTTTGAAGATCATCATGCCCCTGGCAAAGCCCATCGTCATTTACACCATCCTGATGGCCTTTATGGCGCCATGGGGCGACTACGTGTTCGCTTCCTATGTGGCCTTCGGCAATGTACCCAATTACAACGTAGCCGTCGGTCTTTACCAGTGGGTCAATGTAAACGACTATCAGGGTTATTTCACCCGTTTCTGCGCGGGCGGCGTGCTGGTGGCCGTGCCCATCACAGCGCTGTTCCTGGCACTGCAGAAATACTATGTGGAAGGCGTAACCGGCGGCGCCGTCAAGGGATAAGGAGGAGAACGCAATGGCAAGTGTAACACTTGAACATGTCAAGAAAATATATGATAACAAGGTAACGGCCGTTCATGATTTCAACCTGGAAATCAAGGATAAAGAGTTTGTGGTGTTCGTAGGCCCTTCGGGCTGCGGCAAATCCACCACGCTGCGCATGGTGGCCGGTCTGGAGGATATCTCAGACGGCGTGCTGAAAATCGGAGACCGGGTGGTCAACGATGTGGAGCCCAAGGACCGCGATATCGCCATGGTATTCCAGAACTACGCGCTGTATCCCCATATCACCGTGTATGAAAATATGGCGTTCAGTCTTCGACTGCGCAAAATGGACAATGAGGAGATCCATCGCAGGGTATGTCAGGCTGCCGAGATCCTGGGCATCACCGAATACCTGGGCCGCAAGCCCAAGGCACTTTCCGGCGGTCAGCGTCAGCGCGTCGCCATCGGCCGCGCCATCGTGCGCGATCCTGCCGTGTTCCTGATGGATGAGCCGCTTTCCAACCTGGACGCCAAGCTGCGCAACCAGATGCGAGCTGAAATCATCCTGCTGCGCAAGCGCGTAGATACCACCTTTATCTATGTAACCCATGACCAGACAGAAGCCATGACTCTGGGCGACCGCATCGTGGTCATGAAGGATGGTTATATTATGCAGGTGGGCACGCCGCAAGAGGTGTTTGATACGCCCAAGAACCTGTTTGTGGCCGGGTTCATCGGAAGCCCGCAGATGAATTTCCTGAAAGCCAAATTGGTTAAGGCCAACGGCGCCTACAGCGTGGAGCTGCTGGGCGCGAAGATCGCGCTGAACGACGAGCAGAACAAAGCGCTGGCCGCCAACGGCGTGGGCAGTCAGGAGATCACCTTGGGCGTCCGTCCTGAGCATACCTCAGTGCTGTTTGACAGCAAGGAGAACGCCATCGAGTGCACCATCAATGTGAACGAAATGATGGGCAGCGAGCTGCACCTGCATCTGTCCACCGTCAATAGCGACAGCATCATCGTACGTCTTCCAACCGTGGATCTGACCCAGGAGCAGCGCAAGCAGTTGGCTTACGGCAACAAGATGTATATTACTTTCCCGGCAAAGGTCATGCATCTGTTTGATCCCACTACCGAAAAGAACTTGATATACGGCTGATCAGAATGAAATGAAAAAGCGCGGTGGCTTGACTTTCAAGCCGCCGCGCTTTCCATTGGATCAAAGCTGATAGATCTCGCTGTATTTATTCTTCAGATAGTTGACGTAATACATAGGATCAAAGGGTTCGCCCAGCGCTTTCTGCAGCAGTTCGCCGGGATCATACAGCCCGCCGTATTGCCATATGTTCTTTTCCAGCCAGCCGTTGATGGGGGATAGGTCGCCGGACTTCAAAGCGCCTTCCACATCAACGGTTTGTTTCATAACATGCAGCATTTGCGCGCCGTAAGCTGAGCCGAGGGCATAGGAGGGGAAATAAGCAAACAGCCCGCCGGACCAGTGCATATCCTGTAAAACGCCCTCGCGATCTGTGGGCACATCGATACCGAGATATTCTTTGTATAGGTCGTTCCAGGCGCGGGGAAGATCCTGCACGGACAGCGTTCCGTCAAACAGCTGCTGTTCAAGCTCATAGCGGATCAGGATATGCAGGCAGTAAGTCAGCTCGTCGGCCTCAGTCCGGATCAAAGAAGGCGTGGACTTGTTGATGGCAAGGTACAGCGCCTCGTCATTAACATTGGCCAATTGCGGGAAAAGCTCCCGCAGCTTCGGAGCGATCAGGCGAATATAACCGCGGCTGCGGCCAATGATATTTTCATAGAAGCGGGACTGACTTTCGTGAATGCTCATGGAAACGCCGCCGCCCAGTACGGTGTACGCAAGCGCGTCGGCAGGATGAGCGTCGTAAAGCGCGTGGCCGCCCTCGTGGATCACGCTGAACATGGAATAGGAAAAATTCTCTTCGTGATAATGGGTAGTGACGCGCACGTCATATTTGGTAAAGCTGGTGGTAAAGGGGTGCTCGGTTTCGGCAATTCCCACGTGCGACCGATCGAGCTTCATGACATCCATCAGATAATCGCTGAGCTTTTTCTGCTGCTCCAGCGGAAAATGACCGAACAGGATGCTGTCGTCTACCTGCTTTGCCTGTCCCACTGCATGGATCAGAGGAACAAGCTCTTTGCGGATCACCTGGAAGAAAGCGTCGCACTTTTCGCGGGTCAGACCTTTTTCATAGCGATCCAACAGCGCGTCGTAGGTGGGCATATCGGGCTTCATATAGCTCATCAGGCGCTTGTTCGCTTCGATCATTTTTTTCAGCACAGGCATAAACATGGCGTAATCGTTTGCTTCCTTGGCTTTATGCCACACGTCCTGTGACTCGGTCAGCAAGCGCTGATAGGCGACATATTCCTCCATGGGTACACGGCGCATATGATCGATGTCCTCGTGAAGATTATTGACAATTTTCCTATGAACGGTATCCAGCGCGTTCACATTCTCATAAAGGAAATCGATCAGAGCGATCGTATCTTCCCCTGTGGAAAGCTTATAGCTTTCTTCGCCCAATATAGCCAGCATTTCACCGCGGTTGGCGGCGGTGGCGGAAGGGGCGGCGGTAGCGCCGTCGTAATCGATCAAACCCATCGCGTGGCTGTAAGCCTGCTGTTTGCGCTGGAGCAGATCCAGCTTGCGCAATGCTTCCTGCAGTTCCATTTGTATGTACTCCTTATCTGATTGGTTCTGTATATACAAGATCGTAAATACTGTCAAGCTTTTTTGTGCCGATGCCGTTTACCAGCAAAAGATCCTCCGGATAACGAAAAGCGCCAATGCGTTCCCGCGTTTCTATGATAGCTGCCGCTGTTTTTTCTCCAATGCCTGGCAGAGCGGTCAGCTCGTCGGCGGAAGCGGTGTTCAGGTTCATACGTTCCTCAGGCTGATGGACTAAAAACCGCGCTTCTGCAAGGGGCAAATTTTCATTTAATTCCAACACTACGGCTGGATTGGGTAGCGCGGCTGTGACGGATTGCGCGCACGCCAACAGGATACAGCCTGCGATCATCGCGCACAGTATCCAGACCAGAGTGACGCGCAACAGCGCTTTATCCGATTGCCTTACACGGTTTTGCGTACCTTTTGCCCCTCTTTCGTATCCTCTACGGTGTAGCCCAGCGCTTTCAGCTGATCGCGCAATTCGTCGCTCTTTTTCCAATCTCTGTCTTTCCGAGCCTGCGCGCGTTCATCGGCTATCGTCTGGATTTCAGCAGGCAGACCGTCGTCTTTTTTCATCAGCAGGCCCAACACGTCGCAGAGCTCGGTCAAGGCGTTCAGCGAAGCCTCAATAGCTTGCTTTGCGCTTTCGGCGTTCAGGCTTTGGTTGGCGTCTTTCACAAGCTCAAAGATAGAGCCGATGGCATCGGCAGTGTTCAGATCGTCGTCCATGGCGCTGTCAAATTTTGCCACATGATCCTGAACGCGCTGTACGAAAGCCGATTCATCCGCATTCAGCGCGCGATCGGCGGCGTGCTGCAGAAGGAAGATCATCTGATCCCTGGCAGTATACAGACGGGAAAGAGAGCTATGCGCCTGCGCGATCATTTCGCGGCTGAAATTGATGGGGCTACGGTATTGGGCGGACAGCATGAACATGCGAACGTCCTCGGGGTCATATTCCTTGAGGATATCGCGTACGGTGAAGAAATTCCCCAGGGATTTGGACATTTTTTCGTTGTCGATGTTGATAAATCCATTGTGCATCCAATAATGTACGCTGGTTTTTCCCGTTGCGCCTTCACTCTGAGCCACTTCGTTCTCATGGTGGGGGAACAGCAGATCCTTGCCGCCGCAGTGAATATCGAAGGTTTCTCCAAGATAGGTCATGCTCATGGCGCTGCATTCAATATGCCAGCCTGGACGTCCCATGCCCCAGGGGCTCGCCCAAGCGGGTTCGCCGGGTTTCTGCGCTTTCCATACGGCAAAGTCGGCGGGATTCTTTTTACCGCTGTCAACTTCTACCCGGGCGCCCGCTTCCAGATCCTCCAGATTCTGGCCGCTTAATGCGCCGTAGGAGGGGAAGGCTGCGGTGTCAAAATACACGTCGCCGTTGACTTCATAAGCAAGTCCTTTATCGATCAGCTTATGCACCAGCGCAATGATCTGGGGAATATGCTCGGTGGCCCGGGGGTGTACGGTGGCCGGGCGCACGCCCAGCGCTTTGGCGTCCTGATAATATTCCTTGATAAAGCGATCGCCAAGCTCCTTTACGGTGATGCCCTCCGCATTGGCGCGTTTGATCATTTTATCGTCGATATCGGTGAAGTTCTGTACAAAGGTTACCTTATAGCCGCGGTGTTCAAAATAGCTGCGGAGCACGTCAAACACAATGAAGGGACGGGCGTTGCCAATGTGAAAATAATCGTATACAGTGGGTCAGCAGGCGTAGATGCGCACTTCGCCGGGGTGGATGGGGATAAATTCTTCTTTGCGGCGGTTCTTGCTGTTGTAGATCTGCATAATACGTTTCCTCCTTACGGTTTTTCTTCTGACAGTTGACGTACCTGGGCTTCAAGCTCGCTGATGCGTTCATAGAGCGCGTCCATTTTCTCCAGCATGGGATCGGGCAGGTTATTGTGGTCCAGCGTGGGACGGGAGCCATCCTGTCTTCTGACGATTCGTCCTGGATTGCCCACTACGGTGCAGCCGTCGGGAACGGGTTTCAATACAATGGCGCCTGCGCCCACCTTTACGTTGTTTCCCAAACGGATGGGGCCGAGCACTTTAGCGCCTGCGCCTACGATGACGCCGTTGCCAATGGTGGGATGGCGTTTGCCGTGTTCCTTGCCGGTGCCTCCAAGCGTTACGCCCTGGTACAGCGTTACATCGTCCCCGATCTCTGCGGTTTCACCGATCACGACGCCTGCGCCGTGATCAATAAACACGCGCCGGCCGATGGTAGCGCCCGGGTGGATCTCAATGCCTGTGCAGCGCTTGCTGTGCGCTGAAATCAGCCGGGCCAAAAGAATGTGACCATTCTTATACAGCTTGTGCGCCAATCGGTGCGAACGCAGGGCTTTTACGCTGGGATAACAGAGCATGACCTCCAGCTTGCTTCTGGCGGCCGGATCCCGCGCCATAACGGTGGCAATATCCTCCTTGCGATAGGAAGCCATGTAGCCCCTCCTTCTTTACATAAAAACCGTCTCCCTTGCGGGAGACGGCAAAACCGCGGTTCCACTCCGCTTGAAAGACGGTGCTTTCCTCTTGGATCGCCTTAACGCGGCGAGGACGGCGCGGCCTACTGTATGTTTCGGGGCGCGGCTCCCGGAGGCACTTTCCGTATCCGTGAAACGCGCTTACAGCCTGCGGCGCATTCTCTCTTGCGCGGAAACAACCGGATTTTTTCTCCGTTCATAGCCTTCTCTATTATATGCATGGGGTGAAATTTTGTCAAGGTCAGAAGGAAAGTGTGCTGGTAAGCGTCAGCACGGTAACGGCGGGCGTGTTGAACATGCGGAATCGGATGGGATAAATATCCGATACGCCCAGGCCCGGACTGATATACTGGGTAACGCCTTGCACGGTGGAAAGCCCTACCAACTGTCTGTCTCCAGGGAACCAGCGGCCGCCCAGCGACTGAGGTTCGCGTACCGCGCCGAGCAGCGGGATGCGAAGCTGGCCCGCGTTATAGTGCCCGGCCAATACCAGCGATACGCTGCGGAAAAACTGATCCTGCTCCATGCCAGACCACTGCTGCAAGGTGGTGATGGTTTCATCTGAAAGCGGGTAATGGGTGAGCGCAACCTGTACGTCGCCCACCTGAATTTCTTTGAGGCTTTCCTCTGTCGCGTCCAAAACATCAAGACGATACGCGATGGCGTACAGCTGCGCTTCCGTTTCCGGCGTCATGACCGGATGATCTGCAACCAGCGCATTCCATCGTGTTTGATACGCCAGCCTGGCGGAGGAAATATCCAGGCCATAAATCGTTTCCGGCATGAACCAGATCGTGCTTTTTCCCACATCGAGCTTCTCCGGATGATCAAGGTATATAGCGCCGTGAGCCTCGGCTTCCCGGATATAATCTGCTTTTACGTTTTCGCCTTCATGGGGCGTGGTAAGGATTGGCTCCGGATCCTCATCGCCTGCAACGAAATATACCGGGATAGAGGGAAAAAGATCGATCAATTTGATAAAGGCGTCATAGCTGCCGTCCGGAGCGCATACGTCTCCGGAAATGCATACAGCCTGATATCGCTGCGTTTTCAGCATGGTGGATATGGTGCTTTGGTTGGGGCCAAACTCATTGCCGTGGAGGTCGCTGATGTGAAGAATGCGAAATTTTTCCAGATCCTTCGGCAGCGATGTTACGGTTACATTCACCTGCTCCACGTTGACGCGCCCATTGTTGATGAAATTCAGCGCAATGGATACAGCGATGATCAAAAGCAATAAAAGGGGATAAGCCAGCCAGCCCATGCGGCGGGGAGCGGCTTCGGCAAAAATAGCACGGTTACGGCGCATAAACAATCTCCTTGAAAACGTACAGTTTATTATATCGGAAGTGGTGTGCAAAAACAAGGAGAAAGCGAACGCAATTTTTGTAAAATTGCAGGAAAAAGGAAGAGAACGGCGAAAAAAGATGCGAAGGAAAGGAGAAGCGTATGCCAAAAGCGAAAAAAAGCTTTGTTTGCTCATCCTGCGGCTATGAAAGCGTGCGCTGGTACGGCAAATGCCCAGGCTGCGACGCCTGGAATACCATGGAAGAAACGGTGGAGCAGGCGATGGAGGTTCCGGCCGCAAAACCGCAGAAGCAACGGGGCGGAACAGGCGCTCAGGCGCGAAAAATATATGAAATAGAAGCAAGCCCGCAAACGCACGCTCCAACGGGGATCGTAGAATTGGACCGTGTGCTCGGTGGCGGCATTGTGGACGGTTCGCTGATGCTGGTGGGCGGAGAACCCGGCGTGGGTAAAAGCACGCTGCTCTTGCAGGTGTGCGCTAAACTTGCGCGGCAGGGAAAGCGCGTACTTTATGTTACCGGTGAGGAAAGCGCGCGCCAGATCCGTTTGCGTGCCGATCGGCTGGGTGCAAGCCGGGACGAGATCCTTGTGCTCGCAGAAAACGCGATGGATGCCATAGAGGAAAAGCTGAACGATATCCAGCCAGATTTTGCGGTAATTGATTCCATACAGACCATGTATCGCCCGGATATGTCCAGCGCGCCGGGCAGCGTGAGCCAGGTGCGAGAGAGCGCTGCGCTGCTGATGCGTTATGCCAAAACAAACGGCTGCGCTGTGATCCTGGTTGGCCATGTGACCAAAGAAGGCGCTATTGCAGGCCCCCGCGTGCTGGAGCATATGGTGGACGTGGTGCTTTACTTTGAAGGTGATTATCAGCATGAATACCGCCTGCTTCGAGCGGTGAAAAACCGCTATGGTTCCGTAAATGAGCTTGGTATGTTCTCCATGACGGGCGAGGGCATGACGCCCGTTGAAAATGCTTCCGAAACGCTTATTTCCCATCGTTCCATGGGTGCCAGCGGCTCGGTGGTATTCTGCTGCATGGAGGGCAGCCGCCCTATGCTGGTCGATCTGCAGGCATTGGCCGCGCAGTCCTTTTACGCCGTGCCGCGCAGAACGGTGAACGGCGCAGACCAGGCCAGGGTTGCGCTGCTGCTTGCAGTGCTTGAAAAGCGGGCGGGTCTCCGGCTCTACAATCAGGATGTTTATATCAATGTGGCCGGCGGACTGTCGCTGTCTGAACCGGCCATTGACCTGCCGCTGTGCGTGGCGGTGGCCTCCTCACTGTCAGACGTGCCATTGGCAAGCGATTTGGCCGTTATGGGCGAGATCGGATTAACGGGAGAGGTGCGCGCAATACCCCAGATGGAACGGCGTATCAGCGAATGCGTAAGGTTGGGGTTTAAGCAGATCATGTGCCCTCAAGACGCGCTTAAAAGGATAAAGGCGCCGGAGAATGTGACGCTGATGCCAGTGCGCACGCTGGCGCAGGCGATTACGTTGCTTGGATTGCGCCGCACGTAAAAATCTTCAGATATGACTCCTGCATGCCGCATATGCTTTCGGGCATAATAAAGCGTGCAGGAGGCTTTTTATATGGGAAAGAAAAGATGGATCATAGCAATGATCATGATTCTGACGCTTATGCTTTCGGCGTGCGCGAATCAGGATAAAAATAATGAAGATATCGGCAAAACGCCGGAAGACGGCGGACAGGACGGGTTTATACTGCCCGACGATATCAAGGTAAACAGCGAAGGCATACCTCAGCTCAGGGTCTATGTAACAGCTGAAAAAGAGATCCACGAAATGGATCTGGAGGAATATCTGTACGGCGTATTGGCAGGGGAAATGAAAAATGATTGGCCGGAAGAAGCGCTCAAAGCACAAGCAATTTTGGCCAGGACCTTTGTGATCAGATTTGTTACTGAGAAGCAAAGCAAATACGCAGGGGCAGATATCTCTACCGATATCGGGGAGGCGCAGGCGTATGATCCTGATGGGATCAACGATCGGATACGCCTGGCTGTTGATTCCACCAAGGGACAGATTGTGGAATACAGGGGAAATCCGATTTACGCTTGGTTTCACGCGCATTCCGGTGGGCAAACGGCCACAGCGGAGGAAGGACTGAGTTATCGGCAGGAAGCTTTGTACACGCAGTCGGTGGAAAGCAGGGAAAGTGAAGACGCGCCTCCGGATGATGCTGAATGGGAGGCGGAGTTTACCCAGCAGCAGGTGATCGCGGCAGCGGCTGACGCGGGTGTTCAGCTTGGGGACAGCATAGAAAGTGTTTCGGCCGGCACAAGGGGCGAAAGCGGACGGCTGAAAACGATTCGCGTGAACGGCCAGGACGTTCCTGCCAACGAGTTTCGTATTGCCATTGGCAGCGAGGAGATGAAATCGACGCTGATTTCCGGCATCAATTACGAGGATGGACTGCTGAAAATGACCGGGAAGGGATATGGTCATGGCGTGGGAATGTCCCAATGGGGAGCGTATGCTGCGGCTGCTTCGGGGAAAGATGCAAACGAAATTATAAATATGTACTTCCGGGATGTGAATATTGTGCAAATCTGGGGATGATAAAGCACAAATAACCATATTGATTTTGACAGATGCGCGAAACGTGCTTACAATCAAGCTGTAAGGGAATGGCGCATCTGTATTTTTTTCGTATATTCGATGCAAAAGCGCCATATAATGCCTTGCCACGCATTGATTATCGGAATGCGTTATGGTAAGATATGGGCTAAATTTATTCCCTTCTGCTGTTGCCTGCCCGACCGACGCCCCAAAAGGAGGTATTTCTGTGAGAAAGCTGTTTTCCTTCCTGCTTGCCGTGACTATGCTTTGCGGGCTTGTGCCCGCCATGGCGGATAGTGATACCTATTCCGCACTGTATTCCGGCGAAATCACAACGCTCAACTACCTGGTGACCACCACTACCAATGAATTTGGGCTGTGCGCCAACTTGATTGATACCCTGGTGGAATATGACCGCTACGGTCAGGTGCAGCCCTCTTTGGCAACTGCGTGGACGACCAGCGAGGACGGTCTTGTGTGGACGTTCTCCCTGCGGCAGGATGCCACTTGGGTGGATGCTGAACAAAACGTGATCGCCGGCGTGACGGCCAACGATTTTGTTGCAGCGGCTCAGTATATCCTGAACGCGCAAAACGCTTCAAGCTCTGCCAATATTCTCTATGATAACATCGTAGGCGCTGAAGCGTATTATAATGGCACGGCGACCCCGGAAGAAGGCCAGGAGCCCGCGCCTATGATGGATTGGGATACCGTTGGCATCAAAGCGCTGGACGATTATACCATTGAGTATACGCTGCTCCAGCCCACGCCTTACTTCCTGTCCATGGTGGATTACGTATGCTTCATGCCCGTTTACGCGCCTTTCCTGGAGGAAAAGGGCGAAGCCTTCGGCGCTGCTACCGGCAATGATACGATTCTGTACAATGGCGCTTATGTGCTCAGCGAATTCGCGCCCCAGGAACGCCGCGTGCTGACCAAGAATGAAAAGAACTGGGATGCGGCCAATGTGACCATTGATAAGCTGGAATTCATCTATAATAAGGAAGCCAGCACCATTTCCGCACAGCTGTTCCTGAACGGTGAAGTGGACAGCGCTGCCATCGATCAGGCGATTGCCACCGAGTGGCTGGCTGATCCTGAGAAGGCGGACTTTATCCGTCCTGAGCGTCCCAGCAGTTTCTACAGCTACTTCTTCGCTTTCAACTTTGATCCTCAGTTTGACGCCGCCTATGAGCCTGATAATTGGGCCAAAGCTGTGGTCAACGAGAATTTCCGCAAGTCCATCTATTACGGTCTGGATCGCTTGAAGGCAAAGCTGGTTTCCGAAGCTGATAACGCCGAGTCTCTGCTTTTCAACAGCGTTACACCCACCAACTTTGTATTCAGCAATGGCGTAGACTTTGTAAACATGGGCGCTTTGGAGCAGATCACTGCGCTGGGCACCGATACATACCAGCCCGATACAGCGCTGGAGTACGCTGCGCAGGCGAAGGCTGAGCTTGAAGCCGAAGGCGTAACCTTCCCCATCAAGGTGCTGTTCCCCTACAATCCCGGTTCCTCCGGTTGGGATGAGGAATGCCAGGTGGTTGAGCAGCAGCTCGAAGAGCTGTTTGGCGCCGATTATATTGATTTGATCGTGGAAGCCGGTCCTTCCAGCGGATTCCTGACTGCTGTGCGCCGCAGCGGAAATTACGCCTTCCTTAAGTGCAACTGGGGTCCCGACTATTCCGATCCGCAAACCTTTACCGATCCCTTCACTGAGGGCAACAGCTATCAGTTTGCCTATAAGAACACCGCCATGGACGAGGTAATGCAGGGTTATTATGACCTGGTGGAAAAGGCGAAGGCTATTACCGACGATATTGAAGCCCGTTATTTGGCTTTTGCCGACGTGGAAGCCTATCTGGTGGATCATGCCATTATTGTGCCCTATGGCTTTGGCA
>JAFUDW010000106.1 GCA_017464225.1 Clostridia bacterium
CTGCTTTTCAAACTGATGGATGCGGTATACGGCGCGCTCCTCGATGCCGTGGGAGCCCACTTCCTTGCGGAAGCAGGGCGAATAGCTGGTCAGCGTCTGGGGCAATTCGCTCTCGTCCAGCATCTGATCGATGAATTTGCCGATCATGCTGTGCTCGCTGGTACCGATCAGGTACAGATCCTCGCCCTCGATCTTGTACATCATGTTTTCCATCTCGGAAAAGCTCATCACGCCGTTCACCACGCTGGAGCGGATCATGAAGGGCGGCACATAGTAGGTGAAGCCCCGGTCGATCATGAAATCCCGGGCGTAGCTCAGGATGGCGCTGTGCAGGCGGGCAATGTTTCCCTTTAAATAGTAGAAACCGTTGCCGCTGGTGCGCCGGGCGGAATCCAGATCGATGCCGTTCAGCCGCTCCATGATATCCACGTGGTAAGGCACTTCCCATTCGGGCACCACAGGCTCGCCGAAGCGCTCGTTTTCCACGTTCTGGCTGTCGTCCTTGCCCACGGGCACCGAGCTGTCGATGATCTGGGGGATCACCATCATGCGCTTTTTGATTTCCTCGGCGTATTCGGTTTCCTTCACTTCCAGCTGGGCCAATTCGTCCTGCATGTCCTTGACCTGCTGCTTGGCGGCCTCGGCTTCATCGCGCTTGCCCTGGCCCATCAGCTGGCCGATCTGCTTGGAGATGGCGTTGCGCTGGGAGCGCAGGTAATCGGCCCGCTGGATCGCCTCGCGGTTTTTCTTGTCCAGGTCGATGACCTCGTCCACCAGGGGCAGCTTGGCGTCCTGGAACTTCTTTTTGATGTTCTCGCGTACAAGGTCTGGATTGTTCCGGATCAGATTGATGTCGATCATGGGATGACTTCCTTTCATGAATTGCAGATAAAATATAGAAAAAACCTCCGCGCCCATCTCTGGGACGGAGGGATTCCGCGTTGCCACCCAGCTTGCACGGCCATGGGGCCGTACCGCTCTTGAACGCTGTATGGGGCGCACCCCCGCGGCTCCTCGCCGCGCGCTCCCGGGCGGAACAGTCCCGCGTGCCGCCGCTTTACACCGTCCAGCGGCTCTCTTGGGGCATCGCAAGGGCATTTTCCCGTTCATCGCGATGGTTATTATAGCAGTATTTGCTCCAAAAAGCAAGGCTTGCGCGGGCTGATCGGGCGGAAAACTGCTGGAAAAAAAGCCCTTTTCTCCTTGTCAATAGTTGTTTATCTATTGTATAATAAACTAAGAGCGTTTGCTGACCCGAAAGGAGAAGGACCCATGAGAAAGAAACAGCTTTGTCTGCTGCTGGCCTGCCTGCTGGCGGTTTGTTTTGCGTGCCTGGCGCTGGCCGAGCCGCTTGATACCGATCTGCCGCATTTTACCGTCCAGTGGACGAGCGAAAGCTATCAGCCCGGCGACGTGATGGGCGCGCACGTGGAAATGAACGGCATAGAAAACCAGCCCTATCATTCCTGCATGAGCTGGTGGGAATATGAACGGGATTATACGTATGATCTGTGCACCTCCGTGGTGGGCCGGGCGGAATTTCAGGAAGAAACCTGGCTGAGCGGAAACGGCCAGGATTATAACTACGGAGCGCTCATGGGCGACAGCACCCTGAACAACGCCATCGATACAAGCTTTTTGCGTTACGTCCGCATCAACGGGAAAGCCGAGGACAGCTACAATACGACGTACAGCGACAGCGCGGAGTATTACTTTGATACCGAGCCCCAGCCCGCGCCCTTCAGCGTGACCATTCCGCTCATGTCCGCGCAGGTTGGGGATACCATGCAGATCGTCTGCACGGGGGAACCGGGCGCTCATTTCACCTATGGCTGGGCGGTGGATGGAGAGGATCCCAAAAATGTGTCCATGACCGAGCTGACCGATCCGGACGGTATCATCGAGTTCCAGCCTGATACAGCCGGGTCTTATTGCCTGCGGCTGCAGACGTACAGATATTACGGCGACGATACGTCCATTGCCGAATGCGTCACCGCCGATTTCCTGCCCATCCGGGTGACGGGCGCCGCCGAGGTCACGCCGGAGCCTACAGCCGAGCCTACCCCTGAACCCACCGCCGAGCCCACGGCCACGCCTGAGCCCGAGGAGACCCGGATCACCCTGGAGCTGAACGCTGACAAGCCGAGGGAAGAGTATCCCGACGCCTTCTTTGAGGTGACCGGAAACGTGGGGCTGCCTTATCAGAAGATCCAGACCTGGTGGGAGGTGGATCAGATCTATGAGGTTGACAATGCCGCCAAGGCAGTGATCCGGACCATTGGAAATCCGGAAAACTGGCTTAATTCCACGACCAGCGGCAGCTCTGTGCTGAGCACCGATGTGGATATGTACACCGTGTGCGCGGTGCGCTTCTATTGCCAGGTCACGCTGGCCGACGGGCAGGTTTTGACCCAGTATGAAGTCTATGAGTACAGCGGCTACAGGCTGGAATCGGACCCGTTCCCCATGGCGCTTTATTTGACGCCCTCGGAGGAGATCACCCTCGGCGAGCAGATAAACGTTACCTACGCCGTCGAAGGGAGCCCCAGCCGGATCTATTACGATCTGATCTATCGCGATACCGATAAAACCGAGCTGGTTCATACCGACGTCAGCGGCGCGCAGGGCGATTTCAGCTTCCAGCCCGATCACGGCCCCTGGGTCTATGTGCGCATGACGGCGGAGTTCGCCCAGAAGGCGTTCATTATGGACAGCTGGTCTGTCGCCGTGTCCTCTGATGCCGCGCCTACGCCCACGCCCGAACCCACGGCTACGCCCCGGCCCGGTACCTATACCATCTACAGCTTGAACTTTAATTGGAACGAAGGCGCTGCGGAGGATGCGGTGGTGCATCTGATCGCCAACGGCGAGGAGATCGATACGGTCAGCGTTGTGCCTCAGACAGCAAACTACAGCTTTAACTACCTGCCCAAAACGGATGCTCAGGGCAATACCATCAATTACAGTGTAACCGTGGATCCCTTTGAAGGGACGTGGACGAGCTGGAGTTTTGAGCCGGTAGACGATCCCATCGTCATCTCCCCCGCGACGACGCCCACGCCCACGCCCACGCCTACGCCTACGCCTACGCCCACGCCTACGCCCACGCCCACGCCTACGCCCGAGCCTGAACTGCCCGCGCTGGAAATCGTGCCGCAGTTCAACAGCGGCTGGGAAAAGACCATCATCATGGCTCCCACCCTCGTGGAGCTGGAAGGTCAGCCCTATAACAGCAGCAGCTACGGCGGCGATTTCGGCCTGAAAAACTATGCGGAGCTTAAAGAGAAGCTGGAGGGCGAGCCCGCCTGGACGGTCACCCAGACCAGCGGCGATCCGCTGACGGCCGATCCCAGGGTTTATTCCGGGACTAACTACAGCTACGTGAGCCTGTACCTGCGGAATATGCCCGCCACCGCTCAGACCGTCACCTTTGACGTCACCTGCGAATGGGGCTCCGTCAGCGCTACCCGCCAGGTCACGCTGCATTATGTTGAAAAGGAGCTGCCCACGGCGGTGGATCTCCCGGAGGAGATCATCCTGGATATCGGGGAAACCCGCACCGTGACCGGCCGCTTTATTCCCGAGGACTGGAACGAAGATGGCAGCCCCTATTTGAACTTCTACTATTACGGCGATGTGCTGGAGGTCAACAGCCTGAACGATACCGCTGTGGAGGTAACCGGCAAGACCAGCGGCATCGTGCGCATTGAAGCCAGCATGAACCAGGAGAATATCCGCATCAAGCGCACCGTCACCGTTCGCGTGCGCGACGCGGAGGGCAACACGCCCTATGACGATGTGGATGATTTCGCCATCGCGCTGGACGCCTATCAGGGCACAGCCTATACCCCGGGCAAACAGCTGCGGGTCAATTACCGCCTGCGCGGCGGCATCGGCCCCTATCCCGCGCTGACGGCGGAATGGACCAAGCGCTTCAATTACGATACGGCGGGCAGGGGCTTTACGGCCTCCGGCGTATCGACCCAAACCGAGGTCATTGAGTACGGCCCTGTGCAGAACGATATCACCGCCGATTCGGGCAGCGCGTATCAGGTGCAGCTGGCCATGACGCCCACCGATTCCCGCGGCAAGCAGGGCGAAACCACCTCGGTGACCTTCCTGGCCAGCGAACATGTGACGGCGCCCTTCCCCCTGGATCTGGAGCTGACCTTTGATCAGGCGGAGATCGCGGCCGGTGAAACGCTGACGGCGCGCTATCGCCTGCCTGAGGGCCTGCAAAGCGCTTCCTTCTGCTGGAGCGCGTCCTATGAGGGTGTTCCCGCAGGCGCGCAGACGTGGACAGCGCTAAACGCCGCTCAGGGACAATTGACCTTTGCGCCCACCCAGGGCGACGGAGCGGTGCTGATGCTGTCGCTCACTGACGCGGAAGGCACGCAATACACGGTCGTCAGCGATCCCGTGGCCGTGACGGGTACCGGCTATCAGCCCCGGAAGGTCAGCGTATACCCGGCGCATTATATTGTGCAACCCGGCAGCGAGGTGGCCATTGATTATTCCGTCACCGGCGGCGACGATGTGACCAATTGCTTCGGTTACTGGTTTGCCCGCGCGGAGGGCGGCGCCTGGAGCCAGATCGGCTATCAGACCAGCGCTAATCCCAGCGGACTGATGACCGTTACTCCGGGCGAGGGCTTCGACGAGGTATACCTGATCCTCAGCGTCATGGATGGAAACGGCGCCGTGAAATCGGTCAGCTCTCCCTATATCCGGATCGCCAGCCGGGGCGTGTACCTGGATATCCGGGAGGATCAGGCCGCCATCGGCGATTACGTGCACATCATCTATGATATCGTGGGCGATTACGAGGGCCATCCCTTCTATTATGCCATTACGCCCGGCTTCCGGTCTATGGATGACTATTACCATATCGGCGGCGGCGAGCAGCTGCCCGACGACCGCGGCGAATTCGTATACCATGTGACCAAGGGCGAATCCCTGCAGGTCTCGATCTGGAACTATATCATGGACGCGGACGAGGAAGAACCCGACGCCGATTGGCTGGACGGTGCCAGCGATTGGATCACCATCACGGGCTACGATCGGCCGCAGCTGGGCTTTACGGCTTCCGCGGACGCCGATCAGGCCATGGTGGGCGTGCCCATCGGCATTCATTACGCCTTCACCGGTCCCAATGAAATAGAAGAAATGTATGTCAGCGTTTCGGAATGCAGGTCGGACACCGTGGTGCATCACGCCATCTATACCGTAACCGCGAAGGAAGGCACGCTGAGCTATCTGCCCTTGGGCGACGGCGACTGGATCGAGGTGCACGGCAACGCGGTGGACGGAAGGGACGGCTGGTTCATGCTCTATGCCGCCGGTATCGAGCGTCTGCCGATGCAGCAGAGCGCGTTGGAAGCCTTTACGCTGCCCGCGGGCATCCGGGAGATCGGCGCGGAGGCATTCGTTGGGATCCCCGCCAGGTACGTGGTGATCCCCGAAGGCTGCAAGACCATCGGCAGCCGCGCCTTTGCGGACAGCGCGGTGATGACCGTGGTGATCCCCGAAAGCGTGACCGAGATCGCGGCGGACGCCTTTGATAACGGCCTGCGTCCCCAGCTGGTCGTCTGGGGTGACAGCTACGCGGAGGAATATGCCCGGCAGAACCCGCTGGTAGGCTTCACCGTCAACTATAAGGAATAAATGACGCGCAAGCGGAATTGAATAGCGACTGAAAAAAACGCCGATCGGCGGAAGAGCTTTTCCCCCGATCGGCGTTTTCTTCGTCTGCGAAAGCGCGATTCAACCCGAAACGCGAGATTTTTTTGATGAAGCGCCGTTCGTCTTTCGGAAACAAATCTATTCTTCTTGTGGTTAAAAATGAGAAGAAGCACAATATCTGGATCAAAACACGAACATTATAAAAAACAAGAGGAAATAACGTCCGGAAACATAAAAAAGTATCAAAAAAATTCAAAAAAATCGCAAAAAAGGTGTTGACAAAAGGGTGCGGGGTGTGGTATATTAATTGAGCGCTCAGGAGAGCAGGCGAAAATGGGAGCTTCGGCGACCAGAAAAGCCAACTATCATGAGATGCGAGGGGACCTTGAAAACGATACAGGAAAATGGAAGCGAAAAACGACAGTTAATTCTGAAATGAGTTTTGACTTGGATCGCGGTATCAAGTCGGA
>JAFUDW010000107.1 GCA_017464225.1 Clostridia bacterium
GATTGGAGCAAGCTCCATCTGTCGTCCCTTGCCTTTTTCGGGATTGCTGCGCAATCCTCAGCCCGCTTCTCGTGACGACCTCAGACTGCTGCTTGTAATCAATGTTCAAATACTGCGTAACCCGCACCGGAAATGACGGCGTATTTCCGGTGCGCTCTTTGCGACAAGCCAAAACCATTCTGGCGGAAACAACAAATATAGTTGTCTTCAACTTCCATCGCCAGCTAAAGTTCTTTGCGCAGCTTTCTTTCAAGAAAGCGCGTATCCCTCCCCAACTCTCTAACACAAGCAAATCACTTGAGTGTACAAGGCAGGCTGCCCACGCGGCTGAGCACCGTACCGTCAGAAGCGATCTGCGCCACCGACACCGCGCCCTCTTTTTCGCTGATCTTATCCAGCAGTCCCGGCAGCGCCACCAGCGTGCCGCTGTCCACATAAACGGTATCCAGCGCGTCGTCGTCAAGGCAGACAATGCTGGCGGGCGTAAAACCTTCGCAGCGGACGATCAGCGCCTTGCCGGTGTAATCAGCGCTGTCAGCCCTGATCTCGGTGACGCCCATCCGCATATCGGTAGGCGCATAGGGCGGCTGCCCTTCGTAGAGGTATTGATCGCCATAGAGCATATCATACTCCAGGTTGTGCAGGTCTTCCAGATAGTTTTCATCCTGCCAGCGCTGCTGATGGAAGCGCATCAGCACACCGTTGCCGATGCCAAAGCGACCCAGCGTATAGGCGGCCAGCTGATAGCTGGTCAGATCAGCGTCGGATTTTTCCAGGCTTCCGTCGTTCGTCCAGATCACATACTCCGTGGCCAGCAGGCTGCCCGATCTCAGGTTTTCCTCCGGGATTTCATAGGCGGGCAGATGGTCGCCGTATACCACCAGTACCACGGGCTCGGGATAGGCTTTTAGCTCGGTCATCAAATCTGAAAGAAAATCATCGGTCTCTTTGAGCTGGCTCACATAGTATTCAAAGGCGTTCTTGAGCCCGGGATCATCCTCCAGTCCCGTGCTGGTAATGGCGTAGGGCGTCTCCGGCGCGTCGGCGGAGTACATGCCGTGCCCCTGCACCGATACCGTGAATACCAGGTTGGGCTCGCTATCCAGCGCCAGCGCCTGCAGGATGGGTGTGATCAGGCATTCGTCCCGGCACCAGCCCAGGCTGTTGACGGTATAATCCCGCATGTATTCCAGCGATGTAAAGGTATCAAAGCCCAGCCGCGGGAACACCAGATGCCGCTGGTAAAAGGTGGCGGTGTTGCTGTGGATGGCATGGGCGCGATAGCCCAGCTCACGCAGATTGAAGGCCATCGATTCGCATACCGCCTCCTGCATGATCGTGCTGTAGGGATATTCGCCGGTGCCGAAATCGCTGAGCTTCATGCCGGTCACCACTTCAAACTCCACATTGGCCGTGCCGCCGCCGATCATGGGCACGTACAGATAGCCGGAGGAACAGTTTTCCCGGAGCGCGGTAAAGGTGGGAACCGGATTTTCACTGAGCTGGACCGATGTGATATTATCGGGCGCCAGGAAGGATTCCAGCTGCAGAAAAATGAAGTTGGGCCGCTTTTGCGCCGAAGGCGCGGGCGAGACCGACGGCTCGGGCAGGATGCCGCTGATGGTGGCCCGGTCGTAGTTCTGAGGCTTTGATATACCGCGGTCCACCGCGCTGCGCAGCAGGCTGTAGGGAAAACCATAGCTGCGGTAGGCCTTGGCGGGATCGGCGTAATCCCGGCAGTATTCTGCATAAGGCACGGTGCAGCCCAGCGTAAGCGCCCACAGGCAGAGCACAAACAAAAGGCCCCGCCTGCGCATGGGCCGCCAGGTAGGCGCCCGCCGGTATACCACCACCATGGCGACGGTCAGCAGCACCACGCCCACGCCGATCAGGATAAACTGGCCGATGGTGACATAGGCGTTGCTGATGCTGGTATTGCGCGCCCAGATGACAAAATCGTAAAAGCCCAGGGGCGTGATGCGGACGATGTGCATGATGCAGTTGATCAGCCCCAGGATCAGCCAAACGGTGCTCGTGAGCACCACGGCAAAGGTCTTGCGCCGGAAAAGCAGGGCGACGCCCAGCGTGCAGGCGATGATCAGGCTGTTGTACAGGAATGCGTGGGGCCGCGTGACCGCGAATAAAAACGCGCTCACAAACTTGTGGCGCGAAAGCCATTCAATGGCAAAATTCAGCGTCAGCGCCAGAGCCATCAGCCGCAGCACGGTCTGGCGAAACGCGCTGCGGGCCGAGGCGGCTTTTTTGTCGTTCATATCTGCCTCAAATTTTTATTTTTCTCCCGGCAGCATGAGCCGGTAAGCGTTATGCAGGTTTTTGACCTCCACGCGCTGGCCCGCGTCGCCGCGCTCGCCGTCCAGCGACCAGGGGATGCTGTTCGGCATATAGAAAACGGCTTTTTCCACGTGCCTGTATACCAGCAGCGGATGGTCATAGCTGCCCGCCATCAGCGTGGGCAGCAGCCCGTTTAAATCGGCCACGGACTGGGGCTTGCGTACCATCAGCAATTCATGACGCCCGTCCCACAAATCGTCCTTGGACAGCGGCAGCTTGACCACGCCGCCCAGCGAGCGGGTATTGCAGAACGAGCCGAAGAAAAACTCGCCGACGATCGTTTCACCGTCGGCCTCCACCGTGACGTTGTAGCTTTGCAGATGGGTCAATTCCTGCATGCCGGTCAGGATATAGGCCAGGTGACCGATCCTGTTCTTCAGCGCGCGGTCGGTTTCATAGGAGGTTCGGGTAAAGGCGCCGAAGCTGGCCACATAGGAGAACAGGCGGCCGTTGAACATGCCGGCGTCAATGGGGCGCGATATGCCGCCCAGGCCCACCGCCGCGGCCGACATGGGATCGCGGGGCAGCCCGGCCGAAAGCGCCAGGTCGTTGGTGGTGCCCATGGGCACGTAGCACAGCGGCGGCGCGTCCTCCACCTGGGTCAGGCCGCCCAGCGTTTCGGACAGCGTGCCATCCCCGCCCACGCACATCACCATATCGTGGCCAGGAGCGTCATTCAGCGCAAAGCGGGCGGCGTCCCCCGCGCCTTCCGTGCAGCGCAGCGTGGTCTGCCAATGATACCGCTCATACATGCGGGCGATCTCATCCTTGATCGTATTGCCCCGCCCCATGCCGGCGGCGGGATTGACGATCAGCAGCAGCTTGCTTTCCATGCTGTCCTCCTGGTATTTTTTCTGTTCCTTTTTATTATACCAGCATTGCGAAAAAAAGTCCATATACAGTCAATTGCGCTTGTACGAGCCGCTGTTTGGTGCTACAATAGGCCCATGAAACGAACGGAGGTTGATTATGGAACGCAAGAACGCCTGGAAAAACTATGACGAAAAAGCATTGGCGGCGCTGGAAGCGCTGAGCCTGCGCTACCGCGCCTTTTTGGACGGCGGAAAAACCGAACGCGAATGCGTAAAGGAAGCCGTCGCCCTGGCCGAAAAGAACGGGTATTCCGATCTGAACGCCGCTATCCGCGAGGGCCGGCGGCTGAATCCCGGCGACAAGGTATACTCGGTGTGCATGGATAAATCCATCATGCTGTTCCACCTGGGCAAAAAGCCGCTGGAGGCGGGCATCAATATCGTGGGCGCGCATATCGATTCCCCACGCATCGATATCAAGCAGAATCCCTTCTATGAGGATACCGACCTGGCCTATGCCGATACGCATTACTACGGCGGCATCAAAAAATACCAGTGGGTGGCCCGCGCGCTGGCGCTGCACGGCGTTGTGGCCCGAAAGGACGGCACGCTGACAGAGATCGTCATCGGCGAGGATGAGAACGATCCCGTGCTGTGCGTCAGCGATCTTTTGATCCACCTGGCGCAGGAGCAGATGGCCAAGAAGGCCGGCGAGGTGATCACCGGCGAGGGTTTGGATATCATCCTGGGCGGCAAGCCCCTGGCGGGCGAGGAAAAGGAGCCCGTCAAAGCGCTGATGCTCAGCATCCTCAAAGAGCGCTATGGTATTGAGGAGGAGGACATGCTCTCCGCCGAGCTGGAAGCCGTGCCGGCGGGCAAGAGCCGCGACCTGGGCCTGGATCGCAGCATGATATTGGGCTATGGCCACGACGACCGCGTCTGCGCCTACGCCGAATTGGAGGCCATGCTGCTTTTGCCCCAGGTGCCCGAATACACCTGCTGCTGCCTGCTGGCCGATAAGGAGGAGATCGGCAGCGTGGGCGCCACCGGCATGCGCGCGCATTATTTTGAAAACGCCATGGCCGAGCTGGTCAACCTGACCTGCGATCAGTACAGCGAACTGGTGCTGCGCCGCGCGCTGAAGAACAGCCGCATGCTCAGCTGCGACGTCAGCGCGGGATACGATCCCCTGTATGCCAGCGCTTTTGAAAAGAAGAACGCCGCCATCCTGGGCCGCGGTGTGTGCTATAACAAGTTTACCGGCTCCCGGGGCAAATCGGGCTCCAACGACGCCAACGCCGAGTTTATCGGCCGTCTGCGCAAAATCATGGACGATAACGATATCGCCTGGCAGACCGCCGAGCTGGGCAAGGTGGACGTGGGCGGCGGCGGCACCATCGCCTATATCTGCGCGCTCTACGGTATGGAAGTGATCGACAGCGGCGTGCCGGTGCTGAGCATGCACGCGCCTCAGGAGATCATCAGTAAGGCCGACCTGTACGAGGCCGTCAAGGCCTATGCCGCGTTCATGAAGGAAGCTGAATAAGCGTTCAGCCGGAAGCTGCAAGAAAAAACGGAGCCGCTCAATATGGGCCGCTCCGTTTTTGCGTTGCGCTTTGTGATGAAGGAATGCGCTTTTAATCAGAAAAGCCCGGCGGTCAGCCGAGCTTCAGCGCCGAGAGCAGAAAAGCGCGGAGCTTCTGCCAGTAGGCGTCAAATATCACGTTATCCTCCTGCGGCGCGTCCTCCCGCGTCTCCTCCACAAAGTACCGGCCTGTGCGCGGGCTGATCGAAAGGCTGTCCAGCGGCCAGCCGGGATGCCGGATCGGATGAGGCGCGCAGAGCATGTAAAACGCGCTGTTCCGGGCTTCCTCCTCATCCATATAGGTCGATATGACGCCCTGGCAGCATACGGCTACGCCATCCAGATAGCAGGCCGTCATCCGCCCGCCCAGGCTTTGGGCCAGCGCGGCGTAATAGGCGATCATGCCATCGTCATCCAGCCGCTCGCCACCGGGAGAGCGCACATGCATGCCGGGCTGCCGGGGATCGCTCAGCGGCAGATCGGAGATGTACAGGCCGGAATCGTTGCAGAGCACCCGGTCGCAGTACCGGCTGTAAAAGGCTGCCTTGACGGCGGCGTTTTCAGCCGGAGTGGTCCCATTTTCTTCAGGCACAGCCGTGATGTTCAGATCGGACGGCGTCAGGATGCGCGCGTCCGTGTCGCGCAGCAGCCCCGAAAATCGGAGGATCTTGCTGGGGTTGGTGGTCCCGATCAAAACGTCCGTCATTGAATGGCCGCCTCAAACGCTTCAAAGAATTCCGGGCAGCTCCATGTGCCGCAGGCCATCAGGCTTTCATCCCGCACGCTCATTTGCAGCACCAGTCCGTTTTGCAGTCCGATCAGCAGCGATTCCGCCGTTTCACCGCTTCCGGCGCGCACCAGCTGGGCGCTTGAAGTCAGGATACCGTAGAGCTCCTGGGCCTTGGCGGCATCGGTAACGGTGCCCACGCCCGTGAGCTCCAGCGCGGCCACAGACGAGGACCCCAGGGTACTGGCCAGCGTTTCGCCGCCTTTCAGCGCCGAAGCGCCAAAGGATACGCGCTGGAATACGCGCATTTCGCCGTTGACCGGGGCGGCCACGGCGGCATTGGCCATGCCGCGCACAGCGTATACCGTTTCGCCCTGGGCCACCACGTTGCTGACGATGCCCCCCTGTACCAGCGCGGGTTCGCTGGTATAGGTATCCACAGCGCCCAGCGCCTCACCCTGCAGGCTGGAGCCCAGAGCGGTGGGATTGCTCATCAGGCGGTAATAGCGCCCATCCACGCATACCAGCGGGAAGTTGCCGCCCTGGGCCGCTTCCCAAATGCCGCGGTAGCTGGGCTGGCTGCGCTGGGAGATCACCACGCTGCCCCGGGGCATATCCAGCGCCACGCTCTGGCCGCCGGAGAGCGGCTTCACATCGCCTGCCGCCTGGGTATCGATCAGGCTGGTCTGCCCGTCGGGCCGGGACAGGAGATTTGGCGCGGCCATGACGGCCCCGGTGATCACCAGCGCGGCGCAGGCCAGAGCGGCAACCGCGCGGATGACGCGCGCCTTCGCTGCGGGCCGCTTTTGCCAGGGCGTGCTGCGGCGCACGGTCTGCCCCTGGGATGCCAGGGCGGCATCCCGCAGGATATCGTTTTTCAGTTCCTGGGACGCGTGAAGCCCACCCAGCATCTGATCGGTGATTTCCGGCAGGTTATCCAATCGCTTCACGCTTCGTCACTTCCTTTTCCCAATATTTTTTCCAGCCGTTTTCTGCCCCGGGACAGGCGGCTGGATACCGTTCCCTCCGGGACCTCCAGGATCAGGGCGATTTCGCTGATGCCATAGCCCTGGTAATAATGCAGGATGAAGATCTCGCGGAAATCCGGCGGCAGGCTGTTGACCGCGGCCAGGATCTCCTGCTTTTCTATGTGCTGGCCGATGGTGTCCGGCCCCGGAATGGTTTCAAACACTGGGCTGCCGGAGATCACCCGGCGCATCCAGGCCGATCGCCAGATATCCCGGCAGCGGTTCATGGCCACCTTGAGCAGCCATGCCTTTTCACTGCCGGGCGGCAGCTCGGGCCGGGATACGAACAGGCTGACAAAGGCGTCGTGGCATACGTCCTCGGCCTTGCCTCTGTCGCCCAGATAAAAGTAGCTGACGCGGATCACATCGGTGGCATAACGTGTGTAAAGCGCATCGAACCACTGCGAAAAGGCTTCTTCGCTCATCGCAGTCCTTCTTTCCTGACGCTCTTCACTCATATAACGTAATACCCTTCCGTTTTATTGCACGCAAAACAAAATTATTTTTCGGGATTTATTATACCGCGGGCAGGCCGGAGCGTCAAGCAAGGCCGCGTCGGCAATAAAAACCAGCCCTTGGTTGCCATTTTGAAAGTTTTCGCATATAATATGCATATCTATTCTGTGGAGGATTGACGGATGCAGTACAGAACCGATCTTCAAAGCGGCAACCGGCTTTCGGCGTTGGGCTTTGGCTGCATGCGCTTTACCAAGCGCGGCGCGGCCATCGATCAGGAAAAGGCCAACCGGGAAATGAAGCTGGCGCTTGATGCTGGCGTCAACTATTTTGATACCGCCTATATCTATCCGGGCAGCGAGGTCTGCCTGGGCAATTTCATCAAAACCTATAACTGCCGGGATCAACTGTTCATCGCCACCAAGCTGCCCCAGTACAGGGTGCAGAAGATCGCCGACGCCGATCGCTTTTTCGACGAGGAGCTGCAGCGTTTGGGCACCGATCATGTGGACTACTATCTGATGCATATGCTCAACGACGTAAACAGCTGGAACCGGCTGTGCGATCTGGGCATCCGGGAATGGATCGCCCATAAAAAGGAAAGCGGCGCCATCCGGAACATCGGCTTTTCCTTCCATGGCGGCACGCTGCAGTTTAAGCAGCTCGTAGACGCCTATGACTGGGGATTCTGCCAGATCCAGTTCAACTATATGGACGAGCACAGCCAGGCTGGGCTGGAGGGCCTGCGCTACGCCCATGAAAAGGGGCTGCCGGTGATCATTATGGAGCCGCTGCGGGGCGGCAAGCTGGTCAACGGATTGTCCCGCGAGACCCAGCGTATTTTTGAGGAGACCCAGCCCCGCCGCTCGCCGGCGGACTGGGCGCTGCGCTGGATATGGAACCATCCCGAGGTCACGGTGGTGCTGTCGGGCATGAACGATACCGCCCAGGTGGAGGAGAATTGCCGCATCGCGTCGGAAAGCCTGCCCGGGCACTTGTCCGGGGAGGAGCTGAAGCTCTATGACCGGGTGTTGGATGCTATGAAAAAAGGCATGAAGGTGGGCTGCACCGGCTGCGGCTATTGCCAGCCCTGTCCCAAGGGCGTCAATATCCCTACCTGCTTTTCCACCTATAACGCCAGCTATGTGGACGGGCTGTTCACCGGCATGAAGGAGTACATGATGTGCACAACCCTGCGCAAGGTGCGCAGCAACGCCGGACTTTGCGTGCGCTGCGGCAAATGCGAGCAGCACTGCCCGCAGCATATCGCCATTCGGGATGTGCTGGACAATGTAAAGAAACGCCTGGAGAACCCGGTATACAAGATCGCCGCCAAGGTGCTTCCGGCCGTGATGAAGTACTGATACCAGATCCAACGAAGAACTTTATGGATAGGAAGCGGCAGGGAGGATGCTATGGTGCGCCGTTCCTTATCAACCTTGATGAAAGACGTGCGGTTATCCGCGAATGCAGAAAGATCAATAGTCAAAAAATATGCCAGCCATAAGGAGCGTTCACTTTGACTGGCATTATTTTTATATTAATTTTATATTCTAATTAGTTTTTCGACATATCGTTTCATCCGGTCGTCTGACTTCGCTTACTCCGCGTAATGCCAGGATACGGCATCCGGAAAATCCACGTCCACCAGCTGGGGCACCTGCTCCTGACAAAAGCTGTCGGCGCTTTCCTCGCTGTCAAAATAGATGTAGATCCGGGTATACAGGCCGTAGGCGTCGGTAATGGAAGGAATGATCATCAGCGTATTCCAGCCCAGCGTATCCTCGGGAGCCGGAATGTTGAAATAAAACCCGCTGCTATCGCATACGCAGTGGCTCAGCGTCCGCGCGTTGCCCCGCAGGTCGCGGATATAGGCGGCGTCCGGGTCGCATTCATCGCCCAGCTCCACGCGCGCCAGGGGCTGCGCTTCATTGAGGATAAAACAGTCGTCCAGGCGGAAAAAGCTGGAGATCAGGTTTTGGGGATCCTCAAACTCGATCCGGCGCGCGCTGCCTTCAGAAAACGTCAAACTGGTATCCATGCCCATGAGCGTGAGCGGATAGACGGGATTGACATCCAGTGCCCGCGCCGCGTCGCTGCCGCTGAGCAGCGCCACGCTGTCCAGCCCCACGGTATCCTCGCCTCCTGCGTCGGTCTCGTTCTTGATGTACTCAAAGGCTACGCTGTGATAACCATCGGCGCTGATGGGCAGAGCATAGTCCGTCCAGTCGTTCTCACCGCTGAATACCTTGGCGATTTCGCCGTCCAGCAATATGGCAAACAGATCAAGGCCCTCCTCTGTGGAGGAGCGGAAACGGAAGGCGAGCGCGTCGCCCGCGCCGGCATAGAATGTCGTTTCCACCAACGCAACAGAGCTGTTGGAGCCGCTGTTGGCGGCTATAAGATAGCTGCCGTCCTCGCTGAGCGTCCAGGGCCAGGCGTTTTCATCGCAGGAGAAGGCAAGCGCGCCGCCCGGCACGTTCAGCGCCGCGTTCAGCGCCTCCCCGTCCGGCGTTTCGGGAAGCTCCAAGGTGGGGATGGTGCTCAGCAGCAGCGGCTCGGTATAATCCTCCAGCACATATAGCGTCATCAGCCGTACAAAGTCGTCCGAGCTGGTCTGCGCGCCGCACTCCAGATAGCATACTACGCCGTTGCGGTCGATCAGCACGCTGGTGGGAAAGCCGTAATCCACAAATCGATCGGTGAGGCCGGCGCTGTCGTAAGCCATGGGAAAGGAGATGTCCAGCGCGTCCCGGAACAGAAGGATGGTTTCTTCGTCGTCGTAGGGGGTGACGGCGATCACCTCCACGCTGCCATTGAGCAGCTCATAGGCCTTTTCCAGAAAGAGAAATTCATAGCGGCTGGGGCCGCAGTTGGAAAACCAGAAATTCAGCAGAATGGCGTCATGCTCCTGCAACAGCCCGCTCAGCGTGATCTCCTCGCCGTCCACTGTGGTCAGGCTGAAATCCTCCACCGTATCGCCCAGCCGGTAATAGACCGTACGATCCTGCGCCATGGCGGAGGAGAAGGGCCACAGCAGCAGAAGAATCATCCATACGCATAAAATGCGTTTCATGGTTGTAACCTCCGCAATTGGGAACTGGCACTATGATATCATTCCGCGCTAAACCAGACAATGCAAATCCCGGGAGATTCGGTAAACTTTTCATGAACGAACTGAAAAGATTTATTGATCCAGTGGGTTCCACCGCCCGCGCCTGTAATGAATGGAGAGCAGCAGGAACAAAAGCAGATTATGGGCGATCATGCAGCCCCAGGCGGCCACCAGGCCCAGCTTGAGCAGGCGGGTGCAGAGGAAGGTGCCCAGGATGCGCACGCCCCACATGCCGATGATGTTGAAGATGAAGGGCGTGACCGTATCGCCGACGCCCTGCAGCATGCCCTCCAGGATGATGGCCACCCCGTAAAAGGGTTCGGACACCGCCACCATGCGCAGCACGATCGCGCCCAGAGCGATCACCGCCGCGTCCCGGGTAAACAGGCCCATCATGCCGGGAGCAAAGGCGAACAGCAGCGCGCCGGACAGCGTCATCATGGCCGTTTCCAGCAGCAGGAGCATGCGCGCAAGATCGCCCATGCGGCGCTTGTCCCTTGCGCCCAAAGCGTTCCCGGTCAGCGTGGCAGCGGCCGTCTGCATGCCGTAGCCGGGGATGTAGAATGCCGATTCCACCGTGTTGGCGATGCTGTGGGCGGCCAGGGGCACGGTGCCCAAAGCGTTGATCATGGCGGCGAAGGCCACGTAGCCGAAGCTGGTGCCAAAGCGCTGCAGGGTGGAGGGCAGGGCCACGCGGAGACAGGGCCGCAGGATATCCCAATCGGGACGCAGCCTTTGGCCCTTGGGGCTGATCACAGGATGCCGCCACAGCGCCAGCGTGATGCCGATGCCGCCCACGGCGTAGGATACGGCGCTGGCAATGGCCGCGCCGGTGACGCCCAGGCCCGCCCCGGGCACGGTAAGGCCGCCCACCCGGTGGGTGGGGTAGATCAACAGATAGTTGAGCGCCACGTTGACCGCGTTCATCAGGATCCCAACGCGCATGGGCGTGCGGGTATCGCCCGAGGCGCGCAGCGCCGTGCCGAAGATGATGCTGGCCGCTCGCAGCAGCATGGGCGTATACAGGATGAAAAAGTACAGTCCCGCCGTTTCCCGGATGCTCTCGTCGGCCTGCATCCATATGGGCACCTGCCGGTGCAGCGCCAGCGGAAGCACGGTAAACAGGATGCCGCTGGCCAGCACGGCCAGCACGGCCTGGCTGGAGGCGCGAGCCGCGCGCTGCCTGTCGCCCGCGCCGTAGGCCTGAGCGATAAAGGAAAGGAAGCCGATGCCCAGCGCCGATACCGTGCTGCCGATCATCCAGTTGATGGTGGTGGTGACGCCCACGGCCGCCGTGGCTTCGGCACCCAGGCGTCCCACCATGGCGGCGTCCACATACTGTACCGCCGTGCTCATGGCCTGCTCCAGCATGGTGGGCCAGGCCAGGGCGAAAATCACCGGCAGCATGGCCCATTTGCCGGCGGCGAATCGCTTTGTCCGCATAGTTCCTCTCTCCAACAGTTTTCCTCCTATTTTCGCATATTCGCTGGAAATAAGTCAAGGCCTGTGCTATACTATCGGCGATGAGATGAGAAAGAGGGGATCTGCTTTGCGCTGCGGTTGCATAGCGTGCGGTGCGTTTATGATTCACGCGGAGGGCCGCGAGGTCTGCGTATGCCCGGAGTGCGGGCATCGGTGCAGCGCCTGCCTTGGCACCAATACGGTGGTGAGCCGGGACAAGCTGAAGGATCTGAGCTTTGTGCCCTGGATCAGCCAGGATATTGCCGATGCCGGGGATTCGCTGACGGGTGAAGCGGAGGATGACGCATGGCGGTAAACCTCCATATGCTGCTGGTGGTACTTCCGCTGGTGTTTGCCGCCTCCATGGTGGACGCCATCGGCGGGGGCGGCGGGCTGATTTCGCTTCCCGCCTATCTGGTGGCCGGTCTGCCCAGCGATCTGGCTTCGGGCAGCAACAAGCTTTCGGCCAGCTTTGGCACGCTGGTGGCCACGTTCCGGTTTTTCCGCAGCGGCAAGATCATGATGAAGCCCGCCCTGACCGCCGCGGCCATGGCGGTGATCGGCGCGTTCTTTGGCGCTCAGATCAACGAGCGATTGTCGGACGCCGCGTTCCGTGTGGTGCTGCTGGTGCTCATCCCGCTGATCGCCGTGCTCATGGCCCTGCGGCATACCGCGCCTGACCGCGCCCTGCCCATGACAAAAAAGCGGCTGGCGCTCTGCGGGCTGATCGGCCTGGCGGTAGGCGCGTATGACGGCTTTTTTGGCCCCGGCACCGGCGTGTTATTGATCCTGGGCTTTACCTGGGCTGCGGGCATGGATACCGTTACGGCCTCGGGCAGCAGTAAAGTGGTCAACCTGGCTTCCAATATCAGCGCGCTGGCGGCGCATTTCATGAACGGCAACATCCTGTTTGCCCTGGCCGTGCCCGCCATGGCCTGTTCGGCCCTGGGCGGCTGGCTGGGCAGCTGGCTGGCCATCCGCAGGGGCGCAAAATTCATCCGCGCGGTGATGATGGGCGTGATGGCGCTGCTGCTTGTGCGGCTGGCGGTGGATTATCTGTAAGGAGGGGGACATGCGGAAGCTGATCGCCGTGGTGGGCACCAACGCTTCGGGCAAAAGCGGGCTTGGCATCGCCCTGGCCCGGAAATACGGGGGCGAAGTGATCTCCGCCGATTCCCGGCAGGTCTACCGGGGGCTGGATCTTGGCAGCGGCAAGGTGACGGCGGAGGAAACGCAGGGCGTGCCCCATCATCTGCTGGACGTGTGCAAGCCCGGCAGCTTTTTTACCATGGCTGATTTTCAACGCATGGCCTATGCGGCCATCGACGATATCCACGCCCGGGGCAGGCTGCCCTTTCTGGTGGGCGGCACCGGGCTGTATATCGACGCGGTATGCGACGGCTATGTGCTCAGCAATATCGAGCCCGATCTGAGCTACCGCCGGCAGCTGGAGGGGCTCAGCACCCGTCGGCTGGCCGAAATGCTGGAGGAAGCCCTGCCCGGGAACGGCGTTGATCCCCGGAACCGAAACCGGGTGATGCGCCAGCTGGAAAAGCTGCACGACGGGGATACTCAGGGCGCAGCCAGACAGCCGCGCTACGAGGTGCTCAAGCTTGGCGTCACCTGGGACCGGAAGACGCTTTGCGACCGCATTGACGAGCGTTTGGAGCGCCGCATGGCGGCGGGCATGCTGGACGAGGTACAGCGGCTGTTGGACGCGGGCGTCAGCGAGGATTTCCTCTATCGCCTGGGCCTGGAATACCGCTATATCAGCCAGTATCTGCTGGGCAAGAGCGGAAGCGAAGAATATATGCTAGAGGAGCTTTCAAAGGCTATCAAGCGCTTCGCCAAGCGGCAGATGACGTGGTTCCGCCGGGATAAGGATATCCGTTGGCTGGACATGACGGGCGACGCCATGGCCGAGGCCGGGGCGCTGATCGACGAATTTATAAGCGAATCAATGGATTCACGCAGAAAGGAATAGCATATGCGCACAGAATTTCAGGATCTGAACTGCACCGATATCAACCGCTTGCCCGCCCGGGCCACGCTGATTCCCTATCCGGACGCGGCCTCGGCCCGCCGGAACGAGCGCGGGCTTTCACCCTGGTATCTGGGGCTGAACGGCCAATGGGATTTTTGTTATTATTCCTCCTGGAAGCAGGTGGAGGAGCTGTCCGGCGCTGCGGGCGAAGGGCAGCCCGGCGTTATTCAGGTGCCCGGCGTCTGGCAGCTGCAGGGCTACGGCTCGCCGCAGTATACCAACGTGCGCTATCCCATTCCCTTTGATCCGCCCTATGTGCCGGACGATACGCCCGTGGGCGTATACGATCGGGATTTCATCCTGCCCCAGGCCTTTTCGGGCCGCCGCTCGGTGCTGCGCTTTGAAGGCGTATCCTCCTGCCATTACGCCTATGTGAACGGGCGTTTGGCGGGCATGTCCAAAGGGCCGCATCTGCCCGCGGAGTATGATGTGACCGATCTTCTGCGGGACGGTGAAAACCATCTGCGGGTGATCGTGCTGCAGTGGTCCGACGGCACGTACCTGGAGGATCAGGATATGTGGCGCTTTGCCGGTATCTTCCGGGACGTGGCGCTTTTGTCCTTCGGGGCAAGCCGCCTCTGCGACCTTTCCGCGCGGGCCGAGCTGATAAACGGCTATCGGGACGGACGCCTGACGGCGGAAGCGGAGGCTGTGGGCGTGACGCAGGTAAAATTTACCCTGATGGAGGGCGGAGAGCCCCTGCTGGAGGAGACCTGCGCGGTCAGCGGCGGAAAAGCGCGGTGGACAGCTGATCTGCAAAACGTGAAGCCCTGGACGGCTGAAACGCCCAACAGGTATGAATTGATCGCCGAGATCGACGGCCAGGCTGAACGCGTGTTCATCGGCTTTAAAACCGTTGAAATCAAAAACGGCGTGTTCCTCATCAACGGAAAGGCCGTAAAGCTGCTGGGCGTCAACAGACACGATACCCATCCCACGCTGGGCTTCTACACGCCGGTGAATGAAATGCTGCGGGATGTGCTGCTGATGAAGCGGCATAATATCAACACCGTGCGCACCAGCCACTATCCCAACGATCCGCGGTTCCTGGAGCTGTGCGACGAATACGGTCTGTATGTGGTGGACGAGACCGATATCGAATGTCACGGCGTGACGTCCTTTGAATCCTATGATTTTATCGCCACCGATCCCAAATGGGAAAAGCAATTTGTGGATCGCGGCGTGCGCATGGTGCTGCGGGACCGCAATCATCCCAGCATCGTGATGTGGAGCATGGGCAACGAGTCGGGCTACGGCTGCTGCCATGAGGCCATGTACAAGGCCATGAAGGCCGTCGACGATACCCGGCCTATCCATTATGAGCGCGACCAGTGGGAGCGCCAAGCGCTGACCGCCGACGTGACATCCCGCATGTATGCGGATATTGACGATATGGTGAAATACGCCAGGGAAAAGCATGAAAAGCCCTTTTTCCAGTGCGAGTACTGCCATGCCATGGGCCAGGGCCCGGGCCTGCTGGAGGCTTACTGGCAGGCGTTCAACGCCCATCCGCAGCTCATGGGCGGGTGCATCTGGGAGTGGGCCGATCATGGCCTGGTGAAGGAGCGGGACGGACAGAAATATTACGCCTATGGCGGAGACTTTGGCGAGTGGCCCCATGATGGCTGCTTCTGCGTGGACGCGCTGACTTATCCCGACCGCACGCCGCATACCGGCCTCAGGGAATACGCCCATGTGATCCGCCCCGTGCGCGCCGCTATGGCGGATGAGCGGAAGGGGATCGTTTCTTTCCGGAACTACTACGGATTCCTGTCGCTGGAGCATTTGGCCGGGCATTATGCCCTGATGGACGGCGGCCGGGTTTTAAAGCAGGGCGAATTTACCCTGCGCACCGCCGCGGGAAGGAGCACCCGCATGGCCTTTGACCTGGGCGAATACCCGGTTGGCGCGGTGCTGAACTTTACCTTTACGCTGCGCCGGGACACGCTGTGGGCACAGGCAGGGCATGTGGTGGCCCGGGATCAGCTGCCGCTGGCGCTGGGCCGGCCTGCGGCGCCCATCCGCCTGCCCGCCTCTTCGCTGACGCTGGAAAGAAAGGCGCAGGCCATGATCGTGCGCGGCGCCGATTTCACGGTCGCCTTCGGTCCTGAGGGGATGGACGGCCTGACGTTCCATGGCGTGCGCCTGCTGAGCCAGGGAACGCGCGTCAACCTGTGGCGCGCGCCCACCGATAATGACAACGGCTTTGTCAACCTGGCCGCCAAATGGGAGGCGCTGGGGCTGAACCGCCTGCAGTGCCGCAATGAAAAACTGGAGGCCGAGGAAAAGGATGGCGCCGTTCACGTGCTGATCCAGGGCGTCTACGGCTCCAAGGTGCTGCCGCTGCTGCTGCGCGTGACCCAGCGCTACACGGTGACCGGCGATGGGCGGACGGCGCTGGAGATCACCTATGCGCCGCTCCGGGAGATCGCGGATTATCTGCCCCGGCTGGGACTGCGTATGGCGATGCCCCAGGGCTTTGAGCGGCTGGTATGGCAGGGCCGCGGTCCCTGGGAGAGCTATCCGGATAAAAAGACCGGCGCGCTGCTGGGCCGCTATGAGAGCATGGTGGATGATACCCACGAGCCCTATGTGCGGCCGCAGGAAAACGGCGCTCATGAGGATACCGCTTTTGCGGCGCTGCTGAATGAGTGCGGCATTGGCCTGATGATTTCGGGCGGCAACTTCTCCTTCAGCGCGCATCATTATACGCCCGAGGCGCTGACGGCCGCCCAGCACACTGTGGAGCTCGCGCGGGAGGAGGATATCACCTGGTGCGTCGACGGGGCCATGGGTCCCTTGGGCACGGCTTCCTGCGGCCCCGAGCCGCTGGAAGCCGATCGGCTTTACCTGAAAGCGCCGCGTACCTTCCGCTTCGCCTTCCTGCCCTTCGACGCCCAAACGCTGTCGGTGGACGCCGCAGCGAAGGCGGCTGAATGACGCGCCGATCAATCGCGGAAGAAACCTTGGCGCCAGCCGTCAGAAGATGAACTGCACCAGCAGCATATAGCATGCCGTACCGCCCGCGATGGAAAGCAAAATCTGCTTTTTCCACAGATGTAGGCCCACGGTCACGGCGATGGCGATCAGCTCGGGCAGTCCGTGGCTGCCCGAGAGAAGGGTCACGTTTTTCAGACAGTACACCACCAGCATGGCGAAGATCGCGCCGGGCAAAGCGCGCCCAAGGTAGCGGATATAGCCCGGCGTGGGCTTTTTGGAGGAGAATACCAGGAAGGGCAAAAAACGCGTCAGCATGGTGGCTGCGGCGCATAATGCGATGGTGATCAGCCGCTGAGCAAGCGTCATGCGTTCTCACCTGCCTTTTCAATGGGTTTGCGGAGCAGGGAGAGCAGCAGCAGGATCGCGCCCATGGCGGGCAGCAGAAAGCTGTCCGGCCCCAGCAGCGCCAGGCAGGCGACGGAGCATCCCAGGCCGATGAGCTCGGTATAGGGCCGCTTCTCCTTTTTCAGCTGATCCACCAGGATCACCGTGAACATGGCGGTCATCACAAAATCCAGTCCCTGGGTGTTGAAGGTGAGCAGACTGCCCAGCATGCCGCCCAGGGTAGCGCCTGTGATCCAGTAGCACTGATCCAGCAGCGTGATGAAAAACAGGAACCATCCGCGGTCTATGCCCTGGGGCACCGGGGCGGTATAGGCCAATGAAAAGGTTTCGTCGCTCATGCCGAAGATCAGATAAAGCCGCTTGATCCCCAGCCCCTTGTAGCGATCCAGCATGGCGATCCCGTAAAACAGATGCCGCGCCTGGATCAGCAGCGCCATTAGAAAGGTTTGCAGCGGCGCGAAGGGGGTCAGCAGCATGGAAGCCACCAGAAATTCCAGCGAGCCGCCGTAAATCGCCATGGCGGTCAGCAGGGGGTACCAGAAGGGAAAGCCCGAAACGTTCATGTAAATGCCATAGGCCAGGCCCAGAAACAAATACCCAGTCATGACCGGGATCGTCTGCGGGAAGGCGGCCTTTAACGCTTTTCGCTTCATATATCTGCATCCTTACGTATAAAAATAAACCAAATTGCGCAAATACACAGGCAGCGCGCTTTGACGCGGCTGCCTGCGTTTTATTATGCGCCGGATCAGTCCCTGTTTTCGGCAGCCAGGGCCCGGAGCACGGCATTAGCGGCTGAGGCGGCTGCGTCCGCCGCGCTGACCTCATTCTCCTCAAAGCCCGCAGCGCCGGTTTCTGCGGTATCGCTGATGGCGCGGATGGCCAGGAAGGGGATATCGTTGGCCAGACAGGCATGGGCGGCGGCGGCGCTTTCCATATCCACGCACAGCGGATGCCAGGCGTCGATGATCTGCTGCCGTCCCTCTTCGGCGATGAACTGCTCGCCCGATACCATGGTGCCAAAGAAGGCGGGGTACAGGAATTTACCCTGATCGTTCAGCCGCCTGCATACCTGCAGCAGGTAGGGATCGCCGGGGAAATAGCCGTTCTCCGGCATGGGCCGATGGCGAAGCCACTGCCAGTTCAGATCGTGCTGGGCCAGCCGTTCGGAAAAGGCCAGGGCGTGCACGCCCAGCCGCGGATCCATGCCGCCGGCCACGCCCACCATGATGATGTGGGTCACGTCAAATTTATCGATGAGCATCTGGGCCGTGATGCCGGCGTTCACCTTGCAGATGCCGGTGGCGGCCAGCGCCACGGGCAGGCCGTCGATATCGCCCTCGCGCACGGTGGTGCGGGCGATGTCGGTCTCCCGGGTGATGTTGAGGTAGGGGGTCAGCTGATCCAGCTCGGATTTCATGGCGCAGAGCAGGCCGATCTTCATGAAAAAATCCTCCGTATCGTCAAATGTATAAGCCCGGCAGCAGCGAAAGCGTGCGAACGCGGGTGGCGCCCGCGGCGCGCATCAGCCCCACCTGGGGAGCGCAGCGGCTGAAAACGCGGGCGGAAACCTGGGTCACGCCCCGGGGACGCAGAATGTCCGCGGCGGCGCCCAGGATGGATTTGGCAAAACCTTGACGGCGGTAATCGCCGCGCACGTACAGGGCCACCAGCGTGACGGCGGCTCCCTGGCCGGTGAGCAGCGCTTCGGCCACGGGATTGGCTCCCCGGTAATAACCAATGGCGGTAAAATGCTCCATCTGCATGCACTGGCCCAGAAAATCAGCGTCAAGGGGCGCGATGCGATAGGCGTTCATGCGGTTCAGAAAGCCTTGCACCTCCTCGGGCGTGCGCAGAGCCGCCGAGGCAAAATTGCAGGTGACCGGGGGATGGGCGGGCCATGCGGGCAGCGGAAAATGATACAGATCCTCGCTGTCGTCGGCTTTAAAGCCCGCCTTGGTGAAAAAATTGGCCATCTCCCAATTTTCGGGCGCGATCTGGGTATACAGCCGCGCTTTTGCCTGGCCGGGCTGCATGGCTTTGAGCTGTTCGGCCCTGGCCAGCAGCGCGCCCAGCAGCAGGTTCCGTCCCGCGGGCTGGGATTCCAGCTGCATATAGATGTGCATGGGCGCTTCCGGATACATTTCAGGCTGCCAGAATTGGGTCAGCGCCCCCATGCCGATCTCGATCATCTGATCGTTGGTAACAAAAATGCAGTCCTCCGGCGCGATGCCCTGGTAAGGCGCGATGGGGTGAGTCAGATGCATGCGTATCCCTCTTATTCGATGTATTCCGGGGCGTTATTGCCATTCCGCGCCGGTGGCGTGGGTGGAAGGCGTCAGATCATAAACCACGCGGGCGGTTTCGGGAAGCTCCCGGAGGATCCGCTCGGTGACGCGCTCCAATAGGTCGTAGGGCATGCGGGCGGCATACGCTCCGGCGTCGCCGGACTGGACGGCCCGGAGCACGATCACCGTTCGGCTTTCGTCCTCGGGCATGGGCGAGAGCACCACAAAGTGCTGGCGCATACGCTTGTCCAGGCCCGCGTCCCGCACCTCGTCGTGGAAGATCTGTCCGGCGGCGCGCAGCGTTTGAAGCCGTTCCGGCGTAACATGGCCCAGGATGCGCAGCGCAAGCCCGCTCCCGGGGAAGGACGGGCGGTGCAGCATCTCCTCGGGCATATCCAGCCGTTCGGCCACCTGTCGGATCTCATCCTGGAAAAGCTCCCGCAGAGGCTCCACGGTCAGCGCGCTGCCGCGCAGCCCGGGCCGGTGAGCGATATCGTCGCCCCGCATCAGGTCGTTGGCCGTTGTGCCGCGCAGGATCACCTTGAAATCGCCCAGCTGGGTCATCGTCTCATCCAGGATGGTCTGCAGCGTCTGGTGGATGGCCAGCCGCTTTTCAGCCGGATCGGCAATGCCCTGCAGCGCCCGGAGAAAACGCCCCGCGGCGGGCACGTGGTATACGTTCAGGCCCAGGCGGTCCTTATAATAGGATAATACCTGTTCGCCCTCGTTTTCGCGCATGAGGCCGGTATCGATGAACACGCACAGCAATCTACTGCCCAGGGCGCGGTGAGCCAGTATGGCCGATACGCCGCTGTTGAGGCCGCCCGTGATGGTGCATACCGCCTGGCCGTCGCCTACGATGCGCTGCAGCTCGGCTACCGTGCGGTCAATGTAGATGTCAAAGTTCCACCAGCGGGTGCAGCCGCAGACCTGCAGGGCAAAGTTGAGCAGCAGCCGCATGCCGTCGGTGTCGTTGGGCTCCAGTGAAAACTGAACGCCGTACAGCGGCAGCGACGTATGGGCAAAGCCCACGGGCTCCTCCCGGCTTCGGGCCAACGCGGCGCAGCAATCGGGCAAACGGAGCCTGCGTACGCCGCGCAGCATGCGCTCGCAGCTGTCAAGCCCTTCGGTCAGCGGGCTCTGTTCAAAGCTGACCGCGCCGATGCCGTCCTCCCATACGTCCTCCAGGGCCGAACCGCCCAGGCTTTGGCACAGCATGGCCGCCGCGTCGCCCAGCGCCAGCACCGGCCAGGCGCCGTCCAGCAGGCGTTTATCCAGCCCGGCTGGCACGCCGCCGCTTACGTCTCCGGCCAGGATCAGCCCCATGGGCTGCTGGCTTTCAGCCTGCTCTCGGGTGAAATCCGGCGGTACGATCTTGCAGTAGATCATTTCCGCCCGCAGCGCGCGCGCCACGGCGCGGCTGCCTGCGTTGTCAAAATTGAGGATCAGCACCATGTCCCGCATGTTATTTCCCCCAATCAGTTTTCCCGTACGGTAAAATGGCTGTCGTCCAGCCAGTAATCCTGCCAGTAGAGCTGGCTCAGCGTATCCTGGGTATGGTGGTTGGCAATGCCGGTGGGCGTCTTTCCGGTATCGGACTGAAAATCCCGCACGGCCTGGGCCGTGGCGCTGCCGTAATTGCCGGTGATATAGCGTTCGTCCAGATATCCGAGGGAGAAAAGCATTTGCTGCAGCTTTTCCACCTTTTTGCCGCTGGCATGGCTGTTGAGCACCACGCCCGCCAGGTCGCGCACCGTGCCGTAGCCAAGCACGCGCCAATCATCCAATCGATGGGCGTTGCGCTGCACCCTGTCCGGCAGGTTGCCCTCGATCACATGGGCGGTCACGCCGCCGCTTTCATCCAGCGTGCAGTATTCCACCATGGCCACATGGGCGGTATTGCCCGAGGCGTCGAAGGTGTAAAACACCCAGTCCCCCGGCTGGGGGATATAGCTGGCTGACGCCATGCGGTCCTCCTCGCCGTAGAACCACTGGCTGCCCCAGTCAGGCAAAACGCCGTTGCGGGCGATAAAGCGCCCCTGGGCGATGAACCAGTTCATGCCGGTGTTCATGCCCGAATACCTGGGGTAAACCTGGGTGAGCAGGCGGGTGCCGTGCTGCTGATCCACCTGATCCACGCACCAGCACAGAAATTCGGCGCACCATTCGGCGTAGGGGTCGCCCGCCCATTCGCCGTACTTGGTATACAGATCCCGTCCCTCGGTGTAGCCTATTTCACCCCGGGCTACATCCAGTAGCCATTCCACATACTGTGGCACCGGATAGGCGGGGGCGATGATCTCCTCCTCACCCAGGGCGGGGGAAAGGAAAAGCAGCAGCGCGGCAAGGCACAGGATCAGACGGCGCACGACGGGCCTCCTTTGGACGGATGATCTATTATTATACGCCCAAAGCCGCCCAAAGGCAACTAAAACGCGCCTGAACGCAGGATTTTACAGGATTTCCAGATGTTCCAACAGGATTTTGACACCCAGCAGGATCAGGATGACGCCGCCGCAGATTTCGGCTTTGGCCTTGTACCGCAGGCCGAACAGGCTGCCAATTTTAACGCCTGCCGCCGACAGCGCGAAGGTCACCAGCCCGATGAACGCCGCGGCCGGCAGCGCGCGCACTTCCAAAAACGCGAAGGTGACGCCCACGGCCAGGGCGTCGATGCTGGTGGCGATGGCCAGCAGCAGCATGGGCTTTACCGAAAGGGCGGCGTCGGCCTCTTCTTCCTCGCCGGAGAGCGCTTCGCGGATCATGTTGATACCGATGAAGCTCAGCAAGATCAGGATGATCCAATGATCGTACCGGGCGATCCGCTCGGCAAAGCGCTCGCCCACAAAGTAACCGATCAGGGGCATCAGCGCTTGAAATCCGCCAAACCACGCGCCCACGATGATCATATGCCGGGGGCGTACCCGGCGCAGCGCCAGCCCCTTGCATACGGCCACCGAAAAGGCGTCCATGGACAGCCCTACGGCCAGCAGGATCAATTCAATCAGCGTCATACCCAAACCTCGCGCTCATCTTCGCTACAAAATATTATTTTATCATACGAAGATATGCGCGTCAATCGCCGGTTTTCGCTTGGTAAGGCTCAGGCGAAAAGCCGTGCGATCCGCCGGAGCAATGGCCAATCAAAGGTCACGCTGTTCCCGCCGCCCTGGAAAAATCCCGGAAACAGCAGGCTCCACCAGGCGGACTGCCGGGCTTTGGGCGGCAGGCTCCTCTCCGGCAGGCTGCCGGCGAACACACAGGAGCAGAACAGGATCAGCGAAAGCAGCACGCAAAGGAGATCGCGCATACAGAAATCCCTCCAAAATATAGATGCTGCATAGAGTTTGCGCCGTCCCTCCGCGCGTTATGCGCCGAAGAAAGAAAATATGCGGAAATTTTGATTTTTCATATTGACAGAAGCGTCCGGAACGCATATGATGTTGCATGTCGTACAATCAACTTCGACAACAATCCGCGTAAAGGAGGGATCGGATGGAACGCGCCATTGGGATCGAGCTGCGCAAGCTTTCCAATCTGACCTGCCGCTATTTTGAGCAGAAAACCAATAAAAAACAGGTGGACGCCATCACCGGCACCAACGGCTGGATCATCGGCTATATCGCCGATCAGGAAAGCCGGGGCAATCCGGTGTTCCAGCGCGACCTGGAAAACCGTTTTGGCATCACCCGCTCCACCGCCTCCAAGGTGGTGAGCCTGATGGTGCAAAAGGGGCTGGTGGAGCAGCGCCCGGTGCCTGACGATAAGCGCCTCCGCCGCCTGGTGCTGACAGAGCGCGCCCAGCAGGTCAAGCAGCTGATGGATGAGGATCATCTCAATTTTGAGCGGACGCTGCGCCGGGGCCTCAGCGACGCCGACGTGCGCACGCTGTTTTCGCTGCTGGATAAGCTCAAGGATAATTTGAGGTTCATGGATGAACGAGAGGGGGAGCGCGCAGAATGATCAAAAAACTTGCGAGCCGCATCAGACAATATAAAAAGAACGCCGTCGCCACGCCTTTGTTCATGGTGGGCGAGGTGGCCATGGAGGCGTTGATCCCCATGGTGATGAGCTGGCTCATCGACCGGGGCATCGAGGAAGGCAATATGAACCATATATACCTATATGGCGGCATTTTGCTGGTCACGGCCTTCCTTTCGTTGTTTTCCGGCGTCATGAGCGGGCGCATGGCAGCCGTCGCCTCGGCGGGCTTTGCCCGCAACCTGCGCCACGATATGTACTATACCATCCAGGATTACTCCTTTTCCAATATCGATAAGTTCAGCACGTCCTCCATCATCACCCGCCTGACCACCGACGTGAGCAACGTGCAGAACGCCTTCCAGATGATCCTGCGCATGGCCGTGCGCGCGCCGCTGACGCTGATCTTTTCCATGATCATGGCCATGACCATCAACGCCCGCATCAGCATGGTCTTCCTGTTTACGCTGCCTGTGCTGGGCCTGGGTATTTACACCATTATGACCCGCACCCATCCCATTTTCCGCCGGGTATTCAAGACCTATGATAAGCTCAATAACGTGGTGCAGGAAAACCTGCGGGGCGTGCGCGTGGTCAAAAGCTTTGTCCGCGAGGATTACGAGGTGCAGAAGTTCAACGGCATCTCCAAATCCATCTATGATGATTTTACTCATGCCGAGCGCAATCTGGCCTTCATGAGCCCGCTGATGATGACGTGCATTTACACCTGTACGCTGCTCATCTCCTGGCTGGGCGCCCGGGCCATCGTGGCTTCGGGCAATAATCCCGCCGTGGGCATGACCACCGGTCAGCTCATGAGCCTGATCACCTATGTGATCCAGGTGCTCAGCTCCCTCATGATGGTTTCTATGGTGTTCATGATGATCACCATGTCCCGGGCGTCGGCCCAGCGCATCGTGGAGGTGCTGGACGAAAAGACCGATATCACCTCCCCTTCGCTTCCGGTTACCGATATCGCCGACGGCTCCATCGATTTTGACCATGTGGATTTCAGCTATGCCAGCCGCAGCGAGCGCGCCACCCTCAGCGATATTGACCTGCATATCCCCTCGGGGGCCGTGGTGGGCATCCTGGGCGGCACCGGCAGCGGCAAATCCACGCTGGTGCAGCTGATTCCACGGCTTTACGACGCCACTGCCGGCATGGTCAAGGTAGGCGGCGTGGATGTCAAGGCCTATGATTTGACCGCTTTGCGCGACAGCGTGGCCATGGTGCTGCAGAAGAACGAGCTGTTCAGCGGCACCATCCGCGATAACCTGCGCTGGGGCAATGAAAACGCCACTGACGCCGAGATCGAGGAAGCCTGCCGTCTGGCCCAGGCCGACGGCTTTATCCAGGATTTCCCCGATAAATATGATACCTGGATCGAGCAGGGCGGCACCAATGTGTCCGGCGGCCAGAAGCAGCGCCTCTGCATTGCCCGGGCCCTGCTCAAAAAGCCCCGGATCCTGATCCTGGATGACAGCACCAGCGCCGTGGATACCCGAACCGACGCGCTGATCCGGGCGGGCTTCCGCAGCTATATCCCCGATACCACCAAGCTGATCATCGCCCAGCGCGTTTCCTCTGTGATGGACGCCGATATGACCGTGGTGCTGGACAACGGCCGGGTGGTGGACGTGGGCACACATGAAGAGCTGCTCGCCCGCTGCGATATCTACCGCGAGGTCCACGATTCCCAGACGAAGGGAGGCCATGACGATGAGTGAAAAGAAAAAGCAAGCCCCCGTTCAGCCTGTCATGACCGGGGGAGGCCCCCGCGGGCCCCGGGCCATGGGCCCGCGACAGCCCATCAATAAGGAAAGCGCTCTGCGGCTGCTGGGGTATTTGAAGCCCTATTGGCCCCGGCTTTTGGTGGTGCTGGCCTGTATCCTGCTCAACGCCATTGCCACCGCTTCCGCGGCTACCTTCCTGGGCCGCATCATTGACGATTACATCACGCCGCTGCTGTCGGCCGCCGTCAAGGATTACAGCGGTCTGCTCAGCGCCATCCTGCGCATGGCCGCGCTGTACGTCCTCGCCATTGTCGCCACCTTTACCCAGGCGCGCATCATGGCCGTGATCTCCCAAAGCGTGCTCCGCAAGGTGCGCGACGAGATGTTCGCGCATATGCAGACGCTCCCCATCCGGTATTTTGATACGCATACCCATGGCGAGGTCATGAGCCATTATACCAATGATACCGATACCCTGCGCCAGATGGTGAGCCAGGTGCTGCCCCAGAGCGTTTCCTCGGCCATCACGCTGCTGGTGGTGTTCATTTCCATGCTGAACTGCAGCGTATGGCTTACGCTGATCATTATCGTCAGCACCTTCTTTATGATCAAGGTATCGGCCAAGCTGGGCGGCGGCAGCGCCAAATACTTTGTCAAGCAGCAGAGCTCCCTGGCCAGCCTTAACGGCTATATTGAGGAAATGATCAACGGCCAGAAGGTGGTCAAGGTGTTCAACCATGAGCCCGCCGCGAAGCTGGAGTTTGACCGCCGCAACGACGAGCTGTGCGAAAACGCCACCGAAGCCAACAAGCTGGCCAATATCCTGGGCCCGGTGAGCAACAATATGGGTCATATCCAGTACGTGGTGCTGGCCATCATCGGCGGCGCCCTGGCCATCGGCGGGGTCGCCAATCTGAGCCTTTCGGGCATGGGCACGCTGACGCTGGGCAATATCGCCGCCTTCCTGACCCTGTCCCGCAATTTCATGCAGCCCATCAGCCAGATGACCCAGCAGATCAACTTTATCGCCATGGCCCTGGCCGGCGCCGACCGCATATTCAAGCTGATGGATGAGGAGAAGGAAGCAGATGCGGGCTATGTGCATCTGGTGCGCGCCCGGGAGGAGAACGGGCAACTGGTGGAGTGTGCCGAGCGCACCGGCACCTGGGCCTGGAAACATCCGCATTCAGCCGACGGCAGCGTTACCTATACGCGCATGCAGGGCGATGTGGTGATGGAGCATGTGGATTTTGCCTATGATCCCGAAAAGCCCGTGCTGCACGATATTTCGCTCTACGCCAAGCCCGGCCAGAAGGTGGCCTTTGTGGGCGCCACCGGCGCGGGCAAAACCACCATCACCAACCTGATCAACCGCTTCTACGATATCGCCGACGGCAAAATACGCTATGACGGCATCAATATCAATAAGATCTGCAAGCCCGATCTTCGCCATTCCCTGGGCGTGGTGCTCCAGGATGTCAATCTGTTCACCGGCACGGTGATGGATAACATCCGCTACGGCAAGCTGGACGCCACCGACGAGGAATGCATCGCCGCCGCCAAGCTGGCTAACGCCCATGATTTTATTACCCGCCTGCCCGACGGCTACAATACCGAGCTCAAGGGCGACGGCAGCGGGCTCAGCCAGGGCCAGCGGCAGCTGATCTCCATCGCTCGCGCCGCTGTGGCCGACCCGCCGGTCATGATCCTGGACGAGGCCACCTCCTCCATCGATACCCGTACCGAGGCGCTGGTGGCCCGGGGCATGGATCAGCTGATGCGGGGGCGCACGGTGTTCGTTATCGCCCATCGACTGTCCACCGTGCAGAACAGCGACGTTATCATGGTGCTGGATCACGGCCGCATCATCGAGCGCGGCACCCACGACCAGCTGATCGCCCAGAAAGGACAGTATTATCAGCTGTACACCGGCGCTTTTGAACTGGAGTGACGGGGGAGGGGGAACGTTGGAGGCCTCCGCGGCCTCCAAACCTCTGCGCCAAAGGCCCGCTTGGGCCTCTGGACTCCATCCCGGCGAACAAAGTTGAATTTACTAACAAACGATTTCCGCCAGTTTAGCTTTTGGGTTGGCGTAAAGAGGACCGTCTGAGGCAAAGAAAAAGGCCAGTGCCGTCAGATTGGAGCAAGCTCCATCTGGCGTCTCTCGCCTTTTTCGGGATTGCTGCGCAATCCTCGGCCCGCTTCGCGTGCCTACCTCAGACTGGGTTTCGGATTAAAGTTTTCAACGTATTATTTCGCACCGGAAATGACGGCGGCTTGCCGACGTCAATGACGCGACAGCGTCATAGCCGCATAAGCAAAACGGCTGGATCGAGCTTGCTCGAATCCAGTCGTTTTTGTGTTGCGGTGTATTTCCGGAGCGCTCTTTGCGCCAATCCAAAACTATTCTGGCGGAGACAAAAAACATTACCGCGCTAACTTTTATCGCCAGCTAAAGTTCTTTGCACAGCTTTCTTTCAAGAAAGCGCGTACTCTTTCCAACTCCACAGAAAATCCGCCGGCATTCACGCCGATCTTCATTACTCCCGCACAATGCTGCCGTTCTTCATGAATTCGCCCGGCAGGTACAGCCCGCCTGAAAGCGTTTCGGGCTGCGCGCCCGCGATAAACAGGCTCACGCTGCGTACGGCGGGCAGCTCGCACAAGGTATTAACGATGGCGTATATCAGCAGGCGTTCAGCCTCAGCGTCCAGATTTGAGGCTGCCGCCGCGAAATGCTGGGAGAAATTGAGCAGCATCACATTGCCATCCAGCCCAACGCCCAAAAGGTCTGCGTCGCCCAGGTCCTCGGGCAGAACGGCATGCGATTCGTACGCGCCGTCCACCGCCTGGGGCCCCTGCATCAGGCAGCCAAGCAGGTACCGGGCGGAGCGGGTCTCGTAGTAGGGGATGGGGCGCTGCACGGCGGTCAGGTGGCCGCTGCCGTCGCTGAAATACAGCGCGCAGTTGGCCAGCAGAAAACGCGAAAAATCGCTGCGGCGCATGATATCGCCTGAAAAGCGGATGGTTTCTCCCGCGCCGTCGTATACGCCGCCCGGCACCACGCTGGATACCAGCTCTTCGCCGATATACACCGTAATGCCGTTGATGCCCGGCACAAAGCCTGTAATGGTATAGGTAATGGCCGCCAGCATCACGGAACGGGGAATGCCCGCGCCGATCAGCGCGTCGTTAAAGCCCTGCTGGAAGCGCAGCACGGCCCGCTGGCCGCCGGTGACGGCGATCTCCTGCACGGCAGGCGCTTCGCTCAAATAGCCCGTCAGGTCGGGCATGGCGGGCACGTTGCTCAGCTGCTGAGGCGCCTGGCTCATGGCCTCCAGCAGCGTTTCGATCAGCTGCGGCTTGAGGCGGCTGCCAAAGCTGACGCTCTGGGTCTCGGCCAGGATGCCACGGCCCGAATAGGTGGGATAGTACAGCGTGGCCGCCAGGCTGAAGCGCCGATCGGCCGCGGCTGCGGTCTGCGTTTCGGCGGCTGCGGTCAGGGCGTCTATGCTGTCGTTCAGGTTCTGGGTAAAGCAGCCCATGGGCACGCTGGCGCCCACGTCCAGACCGGGCTGGGTGGAGCTGACCAGCACGTTCACATACCGGATGTCGCCCCATTGGGTCAGCGTGTTCGCGATGGCCTGGCAGACAACGTAAAAATCGGCGTGGCTCAGCGTCAGCGCTGAAGCGCCCAGGTTCACGGTGGCCGTGCCGCCCGATATCTCCACGGGATTCACCGGGGACAATTGCAGATTCACATCCTGGCAGAGCCGCTGCGCGCTGTCCGAGCCCGGAAAGGCAAACAGCTGGCGCAGCGTGGCTTCGGCCGGATGCCGGGCGGCGGAGATCACGATGCGTTCGGTCTGTGCCGTAAGCCGCGTGCCCGCGGCGTTGGGTACGTACAGGAGCACGGTCTGGGCGATTTCCTGGTTGGTGTCGCCGGTGGGCGCGGCGTGCGCGGCCGCCGCCGGCGGCAGGGTCACAGCGTCCTTGTGGCTCAAAGCGTCAATGCCGCCCACGCAGCCCGTGAGCGTCAGGGCGGCCAGGACACACAGCGCCGCGCAGAACAGGCGGCGCAATAAAAGCTTATTCATTCTTTTCTCCCATGATATTGAGCAGCTGCGAGCGCAGGATCTTCCATGCTCCGCCTTCGCTGACCAGCCGCAGAGGGCAGGCGTCCATCATCGTTTCGGCGCCGTCGCGGTCCCGGAGCACCAGATCGGCGCATACCACGGCGCTGCCGCCGTCAGGCGATACCGTGCCGTCGTAAACGGCAAAGGAGAGCAGCGCGTCTGCGGCGGCCAGATCGCCGCTGAGAGCGCTCTGCGTCCATTCCTCCCGGGATGAAACGAAGGCCGACAGCGCCTCCGGGTCCTGACGCTGCCAGGCCGTCAGCAGCGCGACGGCATAGGCCGAGGGCGTAGGCAGGCTGGCGCTCCGCCGGAGCAGGGGCGGCACGGCCTCCTCCTCTTCTTCGCGGAAAAAGCGCGTGGTCAGCCGCATGCTGCGGCCCACGTTTTCCTCGGCCCGCACCAGCACCTGCACGCTGCGGTATTCGCCGCTCTCGGTCAGCGTGGCGGTCAGCGCGTCCAGGGCCAGCTGCCTGCGCTGGAGCGTATCCCCATCGGCGTAACGGTCGTAGAGCGATTCATTGAAGGTGATGTAGATCACGCTGTCCTGGGCCTGGGTGGATAGCACTTCGGTCTTTTCGGGAAAGAGCGGGCGGCTGCCCGCGTCCCGGGAGCCCTCCAGCAGGGCGCGCACCAGCGCTTTCTCCCGGGTCTCGTTGGGCAGGAGCGTGATCTGTCGGCTCTCCTGGCGGAGTAGGCCGGTATCGCCGTAGCCAAAGTACAGCGTGTCGGTGGCCTGCCGGGCGGCGCTGGATACCGGCACGGCGTCGATGATCACCGCGCTGTCGGCGCTGTCCTTGATCAGCCCTTCGGGCGGCTGCTGGCGGCATCCGCCCAGCAGCGGCATAAAGATCAGCAGCGCGGCCAGGATCATATATTTTCTTTTCATTTCTTTTCGTCGGGCTCGGCGCCCAGGCACCAGGAGCGCAGCTTCAACACCGCCCTGTCCAGGGCGTTGCGGCTGTTGTTCCAGGGCTTATCGGCGTTGCGGTAGTCAAATTTCAGCGTGAACCACTCCAGCTCGTCCTCCACCCGCTTCATGTTGCCAGCGGTGAGCTTTTGGAGAGCGGCGGCAAATTCCGACTGCTCCTTTCCCCGCAGGGCCTCCGCGCCCATGCGCAGCAGCAGAGCGGCGTCCTTCAGGCATACGCCCTTGCTGCTTTCAAAAGCCTGCCGGAAGGCGGCGTCGTGGGTGAACAGGTGCAGCAGCGTATAGGCATAGCGGTTCATATTGTCGGCAATGCTGTCGCACAGGATGCAGGTACCGGTCAGCGCGTCCAGCGCGTCGGCGGCGGCCGTAAGGGCATCCTGCCCGCCCCGCCCCATGGCGCGCTTCATGAAGGAGGCCTCCTTGCCCTGGGCGCCCTGCGCCGCGGCCTCCAGGATCTTATCGGCGGCCTGCCGGGTTTCCCGCATGTGGGTGTGGGTCATCAGCGCGTGGCCCAGCCTGTTCTGCTGGGCGTATAAAAGGATATGATGGCGCTGGCAGAAGCCCTTGGCATTGACGCGCACGCGGGTATCGGGCTCCATCACCGAGCCGCCCAGAAACCGATCCACCTCGCCGCGCTCCACCTGGCGGCGCAGGGCGCAGAACGGGCACTCGCTTTCAAGCTTGACCGCGTCCCAGACCGGAATGGTATCGATGTGATAACGCATACGCGCCTCCGAGAATCATTTTGTCAATTGTACCATAAATGCGCGGGCCGCGCAATCGCGGGGCGCGGCGCTTTAAATCATGCCCACCTGTCCGCAGAAGATGGGGGCCGTGCTCCTGAACACCGGGACCACCGAAAACTGATCGGCCATATCGTTCTGCCCGTTTCCGGCGATCTTGGCCACCAGCATGTGCACCGCGATGTACGCGTGCTTGGTGGGGTATTGGTAAACCGAAGCCGTCAGCACGCCGCTGGAAAAAAACGGAAGCAGCTCGGGAAAAGCGTCGGTGCCGATCAGCGTGGGATATTTTTCAAGCCCGGCCTCGGATACCGCCTGGCAGGCTGTCAGCGTTTCGCGGGCCGATACGGCGTAGAGGCCCACGATATCGTCAAACCTGCGCAGACAATCGATGATGAAGGCCTTGAGCCGAGGCAGGTCGTGGTAATAGTGCGTTTCCAGGATATTGACCTCCGGACATTGCCGGCTCACGCGCTGGGAAAAATCCGATGTACGCGCCATTTGCAGCTGGTTTTTGCGGTCGCCGCCCAGCAGCAGCATGCTGCCCCGGGAAGCGCTGTGCACGGCGGAAAAGATATCCGCGCCCAGCTGCCCGATCTGGTGATTGGCCCGGATGGCGTACAGCATGGGATGGACGGAGGCGGGATCAAAAAGCGCGTTGATGATGAAAACCGGGATGCCTTTGCCCAGAAAGCCGTTCAGCAGCGCGTTGATGCGCTCATCCTGCCGGGCGACGGTGATCAGCCCCTGGATGGGGGATTGCTCCCGGTTCAGCAGTTCTTCCAACGCCGATATCTGCTCCTGGGTGCCCGGCTCGGCGCAGCAGCGCACCAGATCGATCTGGTAAATGGACAGATCCCTGCACGCGCGGTCGATCCCCTGCCAGATATAGGAGAAAAAATAGCTGTTTTTTCCCTCGGGCGCGGGCAGCACCACGCCCAGCGTGATGGGCGCGCGGCGCAGGGCGGAGGCGGCGGTATTGGCCGAATAGCCGATGCGCTGGGCCTCCTCCAACACCAGCTTTTGCGTTTCCGGGCTGTAGCCGCCCTTGCCGTGCAGCGCCCGCTGCACGGTGCCGATGGACAGGCCCAGGTTTTCGGCGATGGTTTTCAGCTTGGGAGCGGATGAAGCCATGGAGTCAACTCCGATCAAAGTTTTTTCTATTATACAACAAAGAACGAAGGGCTGGCAACAAGAAACGAATAGAAAAAAATAACGTTATTTCCATACAGCCCATTTTATGAAGCGAAATTTTGAGATGCCAGCGCTATAAGATGGGAAAATTTGCGCAATACGGTAAAATTTTAAAAATAAATTGAAATTCTCTATTGACAAATAACGTTATTTCTTTTACAATGGTGGCAAATGAGGGGGACGGCCGCCCCTTCGCCCATGAAACGACGTAGGAACCGATGATTTGAAAGGAGCATTTCCATGAAAAAATTTGCTGCCGCGCTGCTTGCCGCCATCCTGTGCCTGTCCCTGTGCGCCGGCGCTTTTGCCGAAGACAGCTATACCTTTAAGATCGCCCTGCAGAACGGCGAGACCCATCCGCTGTGCATGGGCGTAGCCAAGTTTGGCGAGATCCTTTCCGAAAAGACCAACGGCCGCCTGAGCCTGGATATCTATTACAGCGGCTCGCTGGGCGATAAGGCCACCACGGCCCAGGGCATGCAGACCGGCACCATCGACGGCGGCATGCTGATGAGCGGCGTTATTGCCGATTACGGCTGCGACGACCTGCGCGTATTCATCCTGCCTTACCTGTTTGATAACGTGGCCCATGCCCGCGCCTTTGAAAACAGCGAGGCCGGCAAGGCGCTGTTTGATTCCGTGCAGGCCTCCGACACCGGTATCGTGTGCATCGGCGCTTATCAGGAATCCGCCCGTAACTACTTCTTCACCAAGAAGGCCGTAAAGAGCCCCGCCGATATGAAGAACATGCAGATCCGCTGCCAGGAAGGCTCCGTGTACTATGACGCCGTGGAAGCCCTGGGCGCGTACGCGCAGGCTGTGGCCTTCTCCGAGCTCTATTCCGCCCTGCAGGCCGGCGTGGTGGACGGCGCTGAGCAGCCCCTGTCCGGCTTTGTGAACAACGCCTTCCCCGAAGTGGCCAAGTATTACGTACTGGACGGCCATGAGATCAGCCCCAACCTGATCCTGTTCTCCGAGATCACCTGGAACAAGCTGAGCGAGGCCGATCAGGCCATCATTCTGGAAGCCTTCAACGAGTCCGTGCCCTATTTTGAGGAGTTGTCCGACAGCAAGGACGCCGAGTATCTGCAGCAGATCAAGGACGCCGGCGTGGAAGTCATCGAAGTGAACGTGGCCGAGTGGCAGGAAGCCTGCTCCAGCGTATACGATAAGTATGGCAAGGAGTTTGCCGATGTGATCGAGGCCATCAAAGCCACCCAGTACTGATTGAAAAGGACGAACAATGCCCTCAGGGGGAAGGAGCGCATCCCTCCCCCTTTCTTTTTTACGCAGGAGTGAGAAGAATGAGCCAGAATAAACCGGAGGAAGCGCCCCGGAAAAGCGTGCTGGACGCCGTGATCGACTGGATTTCCCGGATCATGATTTTGATCTGCGTGTTGTTTTTCACCGTGATGGTGTTTTCGGTTTCCTACGGCGTGATCGGGCGCTACGTGCCCTTTATCCGCAATCCCCGCTGGACGCAGGAGCTTGCCATCCTATGCATGGTCTGGCTGTGCTTCGTATCGGCCGGCTATGCCATTAAAAACGGGCTGCATGTGCGCATGACCATCCTGACCGGCCTAATGCCGCAGAAGGTGCAGGCCGTGATCACCCGCCTGACCTATGTGCTGCTGCTGGCGGTGAACGTATTCTTTGTGGTGTACGGGCTCAAGCTCATGCACCTGACCCGCCGCGCGCGCATGAGCGCCACCGGCTGGCCCATGAAGATCACCTATCTTTCGGTGGTGGTGGGCGGCGTATACGGCGCCAGCATGGCGCTGTACCGCGTGATCAAAGGAGGCAACGGCAAATGAATATAACGGCTATTATCCTGCTGCTGGGGCTGTTTTTTCTGATCATCCTGCTCAGCGGCCATATTTCCTACGCCATGATCGCCTCCTCGGCGGTGACCATCCTGTACCTGGGCCTTTCGCCCACCCAAGTGATCAATACGCTGGTGGACGGCATTGACGGCTTCACCTTCCTGGCCATTCCCTTTTTCATCCTGGCGGGCGATCTGATGTCCCATGGCGGCATCAGCGACCGGCTGATCCTGCTGGCCAACGCCTGCGTGGGCTGGATGCGGGGCGGCCTGGCCATGGTGAACATTGTGGCGTCCATCTTCTTCGGCGGCATTTCGGGCTCGGCCACCGCCGATACCGCGTCCCTGGGCGCAATCCTGATCCCCATGATGCACAAGCAGGGCTATGACGACGAGTTTTCCGCCGCCGTCACCATGACCAGCTCGGTACAGGGCATGCTGATCCCGCCCAGCCATAACATGATCATCTACGCCATGGCGGCGGGCGGGCTTTCGGTAAGCGCGCTGTTCATGGCCGGCATCGTGCCCGGATTATTGCTGGGCCTGGCGCTGATGATTTTCAGCTATTACCTGTCGGTCAAACGGCATTATCCCAAGGGCGAGCCCTTCTCACTGCGCAATCTGTGGAGCGCCGTCAAAAAGTCCATCTGGGGCCTTGGCACCGTGCTGATCGTCGTTGTGGGCGTGGTGTTCGGCGTGTTCACCGCCACCGAGTCCGCCGCCATCGCCTGCCTGTACGCTCTGATTGTCTCCATGCTGGTGTACAGGGAGCTGACGCCCCGGAACCTGTATCCCGTGCTGAAAAGCAGCATCAAAACGCTGTCTACCGTGCTGATCCTGATCGCGGCCTCCGGCCCCTTCGGCTTCTGCATTACCTATTTAAAGATCCCGGCCCTGGTGGTGGATCTGCTGCTGGGCCTGACCGAAAGCAAATTCCTGCTGCTCCTGCTGATCAATCTGATCATCCTGCTGTTGGGCATGATCCTGGGCATGGCTTCCATCATCGTGATCGTTACGCCCATCCTGCTGCCCATTCTGCTGAACATCGGCCTGAGCCCCATTCAGTTTGGCGTTATGCTGATCCTTAATTGCGGCATCGGCCTGATCACCCCGCCGGTGGGCGGCGTGCTGTTCATCGGCAGCGGCCTGACGGGCAAGTCCATAGAGCAGCTGACCCGGCATACATTCCCCTTCCTCATTGTCATGTTTGTTGTGCTGATGCTGATCACCTATGTTCCCGGCTTCTCGCTGGCGCTGCCCCGGGCGCTGGGGCTGTTGTAAGGAGCTTCCATGAATAGAAAAAACGTGTTGATGATTTCCACCGATCATTGGTTCGCGCCGCTGATGGGCTGCGCGGGCCATCCGGTGGTGATGACCCCCACGCTGGATCAATTGGCTGCCGACGGCATCCGCTTTACCAACTGCTTCAGCACCTGCCCGGTGTGCATTCCCGCCCGCCGCAGCCTGATGACCGGCATGAGCCCGGCCAGCCATGGCGACCGGGTGTATTCCGATCGGATGCCCATGCCGGACGTGACCACCCTGGCCCAGGCATTTCGGAACGCCGGATATCAGACTTATGCCGTGGGCAAGCTGCACGTCTATCCCCAGCGCAGCCGCATCGGCTTTGACGATGTGGTGCTCATGGAGGAGGGACGCTATGACTTTGGCGTGGTGGACGATTATCAGATCTGGCTGGGTGAAAACGGCTATACCGGTCAGGAATTCCTGCACGCCATGGGCAACAACAGCTATTTGACCCGGCCCTGGCACTTGCCCGAGGAGGCGCACCCCACCAGCTGGGCCACCTATCAGATGATGCGGCAAATCAAGCGCAGGGATCCCACCCGGCCCGCGTTCTTCTATATGTCCTATCAGTTCCCGCATCCGCCGCTGGTGCCCCTGCAGACCTTCCTGGACTTCTATGACGACGCCGAAATCGATATGCCCGAGGATATCGACGACTGGCAGGGCAATGAAACCATCCTGCAATTGCTGAAGGAACAGGCCATGCCTTACTCCGAAAAGGAGATACGCCGGGCCCGGAAAGCCTTCTACGCGCTGTGCACGCACATCGATTATGAGATCCGCAACCTGATCGGCACGCTGCGGGAGAGCAGCATGCTGAAGGACACCGTCATTGTGTTCCTCAGCGATCATGGCGATACGCTGTTCGATCACGGCATCTGCGGAAAGCGCACCTTCTACCAGGGCTCAACCAATATCCCGCTGCTCCTGTCCGGCGAGCCCGTGAAGCAGTGGCGCGGCCAGGTGACTGATCGGATCGCCTGCCTGGAGGATGTGATGCCCACGCTGCTCAGCCTGTGCGGCATCGATATCCCCGATACCGTGGAGGGAATCGATCTGCTGCATGACAGCCGGGATATGCTCTACGGCGAGATCGGCGAAGGTCGCAAGGCCACAAGAATGGCCACCGACGGCCGGTACAAGCTGATCTATTATCCTTGCGGAAACGTGCGTCAACTGTTCGATATCAAAAACGATCCCGGGGAGCATCATGATCTGAGCGGAAAAGCGGAGTACGCAGACGTGCAGCGGAAGCTGACCGATTACATGGTGGCGCACCTGCACGGCGCCGATCTGGAATGGCTCAAGGATGGGCAGCTCTGCGGCTTTGATGCGGGCACCTTCTCCCGCGCCCCGGATTACGAGCTGTACAACCAGCGCGGGCTGCATTGGCCCACGCCCAGCGGTTACGCCAACTGCGGCAAGACCTGACGGGAACGTTGGAGGCCTCCGCGGCCTCCAAACCTCTGCGCCAAAGGCCCGCTTGGGCCTCTGGACTCCATCCTGGCGAACAGTCTTGATGACACTATCAAGCAATTTCCGCCAGTATAGCATATGGGTTGGCGTAAAGAGGCCGTCTGAGGCAAGGAAAAAGGCCAGTGCCGACAGATTGGAGCAAGCTCCATCTGCCGTCCCTTGCCTTTTTCGGGATTGCTACGCAATCCTCGGCCCGCTGCGCGTACCGACCTCAGACTATGGTTTGCTATCAAAGTTTTACTTGCCTTACCTGCTCCAGAAATGACGTCGGCTTGCCGACGTCAATGACGCGTTAGCAGCATAGCGATCATACAGAAACGCCCAGACCGAGCTTGCTCGAGTCTGGGTTGTTTCTGTTGATCGCGTATTTCAGGAGCGCTCTTTGCGCCAAGCCCTTCTCAATCAACTGCGGGAAATTGCTTGTTCACCGCGCTAAGCAGCATCCGCAACCGGCGGGTCCAGGGGCTTCGAGCGCCCGGAAAACCTTCCCTTGGGATGGTTTTCAGCGAGAAGCGGGCCGGAAGGCCCCGGACAGGCTCCCTCCCCAGCAGGGTTTTTAAGGGGCAGCGCCCCTTAACGTTCCCCCCTTACAGCTGCCTGCCCAGCACGCGCTTGAGGAATTCCTGTGTACGGGGCTGCTGCGGATTGCTGAACAGCTGGGCGGGCGGGCCCTGCTCCAGGATAAAGCCGTCGCACATGTATACCACCCGGGTGCTTACGTCCCGGGCAAAGCTCATTTCGTGGGTGACCACCAGCATGGTCATGCCGCTTTCGGCCAGCCGCTGCATGACAGCCAGCACCTCGCCCACCATTTCGGGATCCAGGGCGCTGGTGGGCTCGTCAAAGAGCAGCACCTCCGGATCCATGGCCATGGCCCGGGCGATGGCAACGCGCTGTTTCTGGCCGCCGGAGATCTGCCGGGGCCGGGCGTTGATATAGGGCGCCATGCCCACTTTTTCCAGGTATTCCATGGCGTGGGCGCGCGCTTCCTCCCGCCCGCGCTTGAGCACCTTCATCTGCCCCACCATGCAGTTTTCCAGCACCGTCATGTTGTTGAACAGATTGAAGGACTGAAATACCATGCCCACGCGGGCGCGGTAGCGGGCAGCCTTGGTGCCGGAGGACAGCACGTTCTTTCCATTATAAATGATCTCTCCGGCGTTGGGCGTTTCCAACAGGTTGATGCAGCGCAGCAGGGTGGATTTGCCCGAGCCCGACGCGCCGATGATGCTGATGACGTCGCCCTTGTCCACGGTAAAATCGATATCCTTGAGCACGGCGTTGGAGCCGAAGGACTTGGAAAGGTGGTTGATCTGCAGAATATGCTCGGCCATATCAGGCGTCCCCCTTTCCATTTTCTTTATACTCTTTGCTGCGCTCGTCAAAGGGCGTGCCGCGGTTGGGATGGGTGTAGGTGCCTGCCGTCATGACCAATTGATCCTCCTGTACCAGCTCATAGCTGCTGGAGCCGTCCAGCTTTCTTTCCAGCCAGCGCAGCAGGAAGGAGGCCAGCAGCGTCATGGTCAGATAGCCCGCCATTTCCACAGTGGCCGAGGGAAAATACAGGTAGCTGGCGCCCACGGTGGCGCGGTGGGCCGAAAAGAACTCCGGGAAGCCGATGATGAACATCACCGAGGTATCCTTCACGTTGATGATGAAGTTGTTGCCGATCTGGGGCATGATGTTGCGCAGCGCTTGGGGCAGGATCACGCTGGTCATGGTCTGCACGTGGGTCATGCCGATGGCCTTGGCGCCTTCGGTCTGGCCCGGGTCCACCGATATAATGCCGCCGCGCACCGATTCCGCCATATACGCGCCGGTGTTGATGGATACCACCACGATGGCCGCCAGCCAGATGGAGGTGAACTTGACGCTGTTATTGGTGAAATAGGGCAGGCCGTAATAGAGGAACACCGCCTGCAGCACCATGGGCGTGCCGCGGAATACCTCCACGTAAACGCGGATGACCACGCGGATCAGCTTCAGGAAAAACCGCTTGACGGGATGGGTGCCCGGTCCGCAGGGGATGGTGTTGAGCACGCCGCATATAAAGCCGATCAGGCAGCCCAGCAGCGTGCCCACCAGGGCCAGGATCAGCGTATTTTTGATACCGCTCAGGTATGCGCCGCTGTATTTTCCCCAGAGCTTGGCGATATCGGCGCCAAGCTGCGCAAACTTGCTCATCAGGATACTCCTTTTTACTCATGAGATGTGCGCTGGAGGAAATACGATCCCTCCAGCGCACGTTTTTCAGCTTATGTCAGCCTCTTAGTCCATCAGGGGCTGGATCTCGATAGCCTGGGCCATCAGGGCGTTGAAGTCCTCCGCCGTCATGGTGGAAAGCACCTCGTCGATGGCTTCGCGCAGCACGGTGTTGCCCTTCATCATGGAAACGCCGATGTTCACGTTCTCGGCCCGCTCTTCCTCGGTGAACTGGAAATCGCCGTCGGTGCCCGAGAAGTCCAGGATCACCATATCGTTATAGGCGGCCACGGCGCCCTGGGCGGTGGGCATATCGGTGCACACAAAGTCCACCATGCCGGTCTCCAGCGCCATCAGCATGGCGGGAGCGGTTTCGGCGGCGGTCATCTGATTGGCGCCGGTGATCTGGGGCAGGCAGGTATCATACCAGATGGTGGCGATCTGCGCGGTGCAGCTGCCGCCGGCCAGATCGCTGAGGCTCTGGGCGTTGGAATAGGGGCTGTCAGCCTTGGTCAGGCAGACGATGGTGGCATAGAAGTAGGGGCCCGCAAAGTCCACCTGCTCGGCGCGCTCGGCGGTCATGGACTGGCCGGCGATCACGGCGTCGAAGGTGCCGGTCTGCACGCCGGGCACCAGGGAATCCCAGTCGGACTGGATAACCTCAAGCTCCCAGCCGTTGGCGGCGCAGATTTCCTTGGCGATCATCACGTCGTAGCCGTTGGCGTAAGAGCCGGGCACGTTGGCGATGGGCACGGCGCCGTTGCTGTCGTCGGACTGCGTCCAGTTGTAGGGGGCGTAGGCGCACTCCATGGCGATGGTCAGCACGCCGTCCTCCACGCCGCTGGGCACGTCGGCCAGGGCGGAGGTCAGGGACAGGGTCATCATCAGGGCGATCAGCGCGGCAAACATTCTCTTCATTTTGATATCCTCCTTCTGTCGATAAAGAAAAGCGGTGATTGGCCTGCGCCATTCACCGCCGGATACCTATAAGAAAAGGCTGGCTGTATTGAATAGCGCTCCATGGCCTGAACCATGACAGTCAAGCGGATGTTCTCCCCTTGCCCAACGCGACAGCCCTGCCGGCGCTCCCGCATTTCGGCGGCTTCCCCTTTCGCCCGCGATCTCAGCCCCGGCAGGGGCTCCCGCGCGCTACTCTTGTCGGCCGCGCCTCTATTCCATCCGGGTCATGCCCGAATGTTGGTGTGACTATACATTATTTTTTGCGCCTTGTCAACCGGTTTTTGCGAATAAATGATGTTTTTCGATTGTATTTATGCAGGATTTGAGGGTCTTGTGTGGATTCTGTTCAATTTCTTTCCGTATCTTCCATACCGCTGCTTTTATATTTTTTCGCAGAAGGAAATGATCTCGTCCCTTCGGGCCGCCGCAGCCTCCCTGTTTTCCACGGAGGGCAGGCCCAGCTGTCCGCTGCGCTCGATTTCCAGATGCCCGTAAAAGTGCTCGATGGTTTCTATGATCCGAAGGCATTCCCGCATGCTGGGGCCGGTGCGCAGGGCGATGACGTAGCCACGCTTGCCGCGGGGGATCTCGGCATGGGGCGCGTGGGTATTGCACCAGGGCGTGCATCGGTCGATAAACGCCTTGAACTGGCCGGGGACGTCCGCCCAGTAGGAGGGGGAAACGGCCAGGATGACGTCGGCCTTTTCAAATTCCGCCATGATCGCGGGCACGTCGTCGTGAAGAATGCACCGCGCCGTGGTATGGCAGCTCCGGCAGCCCCTGCAGAACGCGAAGCTGTAATCGTCGATGCAGATGGTCTTGGTTTCATACCGCGTGGAGAGCTGATCCGCGGCAACGCGGGCAATTTCAGCCGTCGCGCCGTCGCGGACGGGACTGCAGTTGATGATCAGCGCTTTCATGAACGTATCCTCCGTTTTGATTGACGGAACTCCCGCCGACGCCTTCATTATAAGCCATGAGCATCAAAATCACAATGAAAAACGCCGAAAACGGCGCGCCGCGGCGATAAATTATGTAAAAAATGCGTTGTTTGCGGCGAAAAGAACGCGCTTTGCTTGACAGAAATGCGTGAATCAAGTACAATGTAGTTTGAAATAATGCCGTTCCGCGCGCGTAAGGCGCGTATCAGGAAGGGGGGTCGGGCATGACGTTTGCCCTAAAATCCAAAAAACGCGCTGCGCTGCTGCTGGCTCTGCTGGCGGCTGTGCTGTTATTTGCTTTGCCTGCGACGGCTGAGGAAGCGCTCAGCTTTTCCCTGTCGGTGGATCCGGCCAGCCTGACTCAGCCCGGGCCTGTTACGGTTTCGCTGCGGGTGGGCAACAATACCGACGCCGATCTGACCGAGCCTGTGTCCATGCAGGATCCGGATGGGCAGATCGTTACGGCCTTCGGCGACGGCGGCCAGGCGCTGATCAAGCAGGGCGAGTTCATCACCGCCCAGCAGATCTATAACGTGACCCAAGCCCAGCTGAACGACGGAAAATTGACCTACACCCTGAGCTACAACGAAGTGGATGAAAACGGCGAGGTGGTCGTGCAGACGCTGGCCAAGTCCGCCGCCATCGCCTATACCGGCACCAATGTGGATCTGACGGTCAATCGTACCATCGATCCCGAGGTGGTCCGCAGCGGCAAAACGGTGAACGTGCAGTATGAACTGTACAACGCCGGCAACGTGGAGATCAAAAACATCCGCGTGCGCGAGAATTCCTCGGTATCGGGCTCCGCCCAGACCGTGGCCGCCCTGGCGCCCGGCGAGCGCAAAACCATCCAGTTCACCGCCACCATGGGCAGCAGCGCCATGACCAGCGCGGGCCGGGTGACCTATACCGCGGGCGAGCAGACCAACACCATTTCGCTGCCGGAGGTGGAGATTCCCCGGGCCAATCCCGGCCTGGAGCTGGGCGATTTCCTGTCCGCGGACAAAACGGCGATCACCAACGGCGAAACGGTCACCCTGACCATGTCCATCAAGAACAACGGCAACATCACCTATTCCAACATCAGCGTGAACGACGAGACCTACGGCGAGCTGTTCACCAACCTGACGCTGGGCCCCGGCGAAACGCTGACGCGTGAAAAGCAGTTCACCCTGGATACCACCACCGCTTTCAAGTATACCGTTACGCTGCCGGACAACACCGGCACCACCAACACCGTGACCTCCAACGAGGTCAAAGTAAGCGTGTACGATCCCTCCCAGGTGCTGGTGCTCACCCTGGTGGCTGATTCCGACACCCAGACCATCAGCAGCGCGCCCGCCGACGTGGCCTTTACGCTGACCGTGACCAATAATTCGGCCTTCGAGGCCCAGAATATCCGCCTGAGCCATGGCGCCACCGCCATCTACACGGTGGAAAAACTGGCGCCCACCGAAAGCGTGACCATCACTCGCAATTTCAGCGTGTCCCAGGCGGGCAAGTTCCGCTTCACCGCCACCGCCAAGGACGCTTTGGACAACACCGTGTCCTTTGACAGCAACGAGATCGCGCTGACCTACGCCGCGCCGGTGGTGACCGCCACCATGGCGCCCATCCCCACCGTGGCCCCGCTGATCACCGTGACCCCGGCGCCCATCGAGGTGCTGGAGCCCGTCAAGCTGCAGACCAACCAGCTGCTGCGCACGGCGGCCTATGTGCTGGGCGGGCTGTTTGCCGCCTCTTTCCTGCTGTTCCTGATCAGCACCGTGGCGCGCGCCAAAAAGCGCAGCGACAGCAAGAACGCCTACGATCATATGGAGCTGGGAGAAAAGCGCGATTACACCGAGCCCTCCAAGTATCCTGTGGAGATGACGCCCGCCGAGGAAGAATTGGCCGCCATCAGCCGGCAGGAAAAGGCTGAAGCCGAGGAGCTGCCCTCCGATTCCATCCTGAAGGAGGAAGCGCCCGCCGCCGCGCAGGGCAGCGATGATGGCGCTGGCTATCGCCTGACCCGCGAGGACAGCACCGCCTTTGATACCCCCGCGCCTGCTGTGGAGCCCCGGGAGGAGGCGGAAGCCCAGCCCGCCCGCCATCGCCGCGCGGGCCGCAGGTCCGGCGAGGGCGACGCGCCCAGCGAGGACGAGTAAATCATCATGAATACGCAGCGCCGGAGGGACGATCGTTCCTTCGGCGCTGTTTTCATGCTGAAAACATACATGAAAACAGACATTTGACGAGGAGAGGAATGTTAAGGGGCGCTGCCCCTTAAAAACCCTGCTGGGGTGCAAGTTGCACCCCAGACCCCGCCGGTTGCGGATGCAGCTTGCGTACTCTTTCCAGCAATTTCTCGCAGTTGATTAGAATGGCTTGACATA